>VHBQ01000033.1 GCA_016871855.1 Gemmatimonadota bacterium | reverse complement strand
GCGCCTCAGGCGGCGGCGACCAGGCCGTCCACGGCGCAGACCGCACCTGGCGGGCGGACAGCGGCCCGCCGCGTCACGCCGACGCCGGCTCCGGCCCCGGCGACCGTGCTCGAGATTCCGGCCCGCGCCCCCGCCACGGGCTCCGCGCTTGCGGCCACGCGTGCTGCGGGAGGCGTGTCGGACGCGGGGGTCACCGAGGCGGTCACGCCGGCACAGTTCACCGAGCGCATGAACGCGATCGTCAGCAGCGCGCTGGACGTGACGAATGCGAGAATGCCCGATGTGGCGCGCGATCCGTACGAGAGCACGGCGGAGTATCAGGCGCGCGTGGCCCAGGCCTACGCCGCCTTCCAGCGGCGCGAGAGCGAGTTCTACGCGCGCAACACTCGCACGTACCTGGTGGCGATCCCGGTGAAGGCGGCGAAGTACGATCCGGACCGCGAGGTGGTGGAGTTCTCGGTGGACCCGATCGTGCTGCCGACGTCGCGCTCGTTTGCGGCGTCCGAGGGCGCGCGGCTGAGCGTGGCGTGCTACACCCGGCCGTACTTCTGGTGCAGCCCCGAGGCGGGAATGTCGTACGACGGCACCGACATGTGGCGCGTACCGCGGGCGACCGCCCGGTCGGTCGACGTGCTCAATGCGCCGCTGACGCTGATGGCGCGTTTCGTCCTCGGCCGTCGCGACGATGCGCGCTCGCCGTCGGTGTCGCTCATCTCGATGGAGCTGCAGGCCAAGGGCTCCGCCATTGGACGCTGGGATTCCGCGGCGCGCTGAGGCGCGCCACGGGAACCACGCGATGCGCCCCCGGTCATGACCGCCGAGCCGCTGCTCGCCGGCATTGACGACGTTCGCCGCGCCGCCACCGTGCTGCGCGGCGTCGCCGTTCGGACGCCCCTGCTTCGTTCGGAGGGCCTGTCGGCGCACGCCGGCGCGCCGGTCTGGCTCAAGCCGGAGCAGCTGCAGCGAGGCGGCGCGTTCAAGTTCCGCGGCGCCTACACGTATCTCGCTTCGCTCGGGGAACGGGAACGGGCACGGGGGGTGGTGACCGGCTCGAGCGGAAACCACGGCCAGGCCGTGGCGCTGGCCGCCAAGATGTTCGGCGTCTCCGCGACGATCGTCATGCCCACCACCGTGCCGCGCGCCAAGCGCGCCGGGGCGGAGCGACTGGGGGCGCGGTGCTTCTACATCGGCACCACCACGGCGGAACGCCTCGCCAAGGCGGAGGCGCTGCAGCAGGAGGAAGGACTCACCTTTGTGCCGCCGTTTGATGACCTGACGATCATCGCCGGGCAGGGCACAGTGGGGCTCGAGATCGTCGAGGACCTGCCGGTCGTCGGGACCGTGATCGTGCAGGTTGGCGGTGGCGGGCTCTCGGCCGGCGTCGCGATCGCCATCAAGGCGCTTGCCCCCCACGCCCGCATCATCGGCGTGGAGCCCGAGGGGTCGCCCAAGCTTACGCGCGCGCGCGCCGCGGGAGAGCCGGTGACGATCCCGGCCAACCCCACCGGGCTGGCCGATGGCTTGCTCGCGGTGAAGATCGGCACCCGAAACTTCGCGCACCTTGAGCGGGCGCTCGACGAGGTGGTCACCGTCCCGGACGCGCTGCTCCCCGGTGCGATGCGGTTCCTGCTGGATCGCCACAAGCTGGTCACGGAGCCCAGTGGCGCCATCACCGTCGCGGCGCTGCAGGCCGGGCTCGTGAAGGCGACGGGCGAGACGGTGTGCATCCTGAGCGGCGGCAACATCGAGTGGGACGGACTGCAGGAGCTCCTGCCCAATGCGTGACGCTCGCGTCCTGGTGGTGGATGACGACGAGGGCGTGCGGCAGGCCGCCGTCGCCGCCCTGGCCGACATGGGATGCTCCGTGCGCGAGGCCGCGGATGCTGCGGCCCTGCGGACCGCGCTGGCGGAGTGGGAGCCGCACCTGGTGCTGCTCGACGCGGCGCTGCCGGACGGCGAGGGCAGCCAGCTTCTGCAGGAGCTGAAGGGGGGCAACGGCACGCGCGACGTTGCCGTCATCGTGCTGGCCAGCCGGCTGCCGGACGAACTCACCGAACTGGTGCTCGGCCTGGGCGCCGTGGACGTGATGCGCAAGCCGTTTCGGCCGCGCGAGCTCGTGGCCCGCGTGCAGCTGCAGCTTCGGCAGGCGGCGGTGGTGCGCGCCGCGCATGACGCGCTGCGCGTGGCGATGGACGAAGTCAACCGCGTGCAGGAGGACTCGGAGAACCGCCGCAAGCTGGTGGACATCCTGCACGAGGTGACCGGCGACCTGTCGTCGGACGAGATCTATCACATCCTTGCGCGGCGCGTGGCGCGCGCGCTCTCGCTCTCGCGCTGCTCGGTGATCCTCGCCCGGCCGGGCGATCAGTTCGGCGTCGTGGCCACCGCGTTCGACGACCCCAGCCTCCGCAACTTCGAGATCAACCTCGAACGCTATCCCGAGATCCGCGCCGCGCTGGAGCATGGCCACCCGGTGCTCGTCGAGGACCTGCACACCAGCCCGCTCTACGAGGATCTGCGGCAGGAGTGGGCCAGCAACGGCACGCAGGTGCCCATTCGCAGCGTCATCGCGCTGCCGTTCACGCTGGGCAAGGTGCAGGCCGGCGTCTTCTTCCTGCGGCGGATGGTCGACGAGCCGCCGCTCACCAACGAGGACGTGGAGTTCGCCGACTCGGTGATCAAGGCGGCGGTGGCCGCCATCCACCGCGCGAAGGTGATCGAGACGACGAAGGCCGACAACGCGCGCCTCGAGGTGCTCGCGCACACCGATCCGCTGACGCAGGTCCTCAACCGCCGCGCGCTGACCGTGCGGCTGGCGTCGGAACTCGAGCGCGCGCGGCGCTATGACTCGGTGCTCACGCTCCTCATGGTGGATCTCGACCACTTCAAGAAGGTGAACGACACCTATGGCCACCTCGTCGGCGACGAGGTGTTGCGCGAGGTGGCGACGATGCTCCAGAACGAGATCCGCAGCGTGGACGTCGTGGCCCGCTACGGTGGCGAGGAGTTCGTCGTGGTGCTCCCCGAGACCTCGCTGGTGGGCGCGACGACATTCGCCGAGCGCATCCGGGAGCACGTGGCGGCGACGCCCTTTGCCGCGTCGATGGTGGAGTCCCTGCGGGTGACGGCGAGCGTCGGCGTCGCGTCGTACCCGTCGGCGACGGTGAGCACCGTGGATGATCTCTTTGCCCGGGCCGACGAGGCGCTGTACCGCGCCAAGGCGGACGGGCGCAACCGGGTCTGTCTATGAGCATGCGCTGTCCCGCCTGCGGCACCCAGTATGCCGACGACGCCAAGTTCTGCACGAAAGACGGCACGCGGCTGCAAGCGGTCGCCGCGCCGCCGCCGCCGTCGCCCGTTGACGGGGCGGGCGCGTCGAACACCACGCCGCGCGCGATGACGCCGCCGGTGGGTGTCGCCAAGCAGTTCAATCCCGCGGCCCTCGCCGGCCAGGTGCTCGAGGGGCGCTACACCATCGTCAAGAAGCTCGGCGAAGGCGGGATGTCGTACGTCTACCTTGGCGAGGACATCGCGACCAAGGAACAGTTCGCCATCAAGGTGCTGTCGCCGACGCTCGTGAAGGACAACAACGCGATGGCCCGCCTCCGCCGCGAGGCGGCGCTCGGCATGCGGCTGGAGCACCCGAACGTCTGCCACATCGTGCGGCTGGGTGAGACGGAGGACGGCATCGTCTACGTGGTGATGCCCTTCGTGCAGGGCGAGATCCTCAGCGACCGCAACAATCGTCGCGGGCCGCTGCCGCTCGCCGAGGCGGTGCCCTTCGTTCAGCAGATCGCCGCGGGACTGCAGGTGGCGCATGAGCTGAAGATCATCCACCGCGACCTGAAGCCCGAGAACATCATGGTCACCAGGAATCCGGATGGCACGGAGAAGGCGGTCGTGATGGACTTCGGGCTGGCCAAGGAGCGGCGCGCGGGGGCCGAGCTCGAGAAGCTGACGGCGACCGGCATCATCCTCGGCACCCCCGAGTTCATGAGCCCGGAGCAGCTGCGCGGCAAGCCGCTGGACCCGCGCACGGACGTGTACTCGCTGACGCTGATGACGTACGAGATGCTGACGGGCAAGCTGCCGTTCGAGGGGCGCAACCAGCAGGAGATGATGATCGCGCGCCTGCGCAACGACCCCATCTCCATTCGCTCGCGGCGTGCCGACATTCCCGAAGGGGTGGAGAAGGTGCTCAACAAGGGGATGGCGCGGAACGCCGACGACCGGTACCCGACCACGGTGGAGTTCGCCAACGAACTACTGGCGGCCGCGGCGGGCGGCGGCGGGGTGATGGGGAAGCTGTTCGGACGATGAGCATCGGCCGCGCCGCGCCGTCGCTACTGGCGGGTGTGTGCGCGGGCGCGTTCGCGCGGGCGCGCCGCCTCACGTGGCGCCCGCTGCTCATGCTCGCCGCCCCGCTCGCGGCGCAGCAACCGCTCTCCTCGGCGCCGCCGCCTCCGTCGCAACCGGCGGTCGAAAGCTACCTGTTCGCGCTTGATCTCTCAGCGTCTTTGCCGCACATCGTCGGCACCGCGCGCGTGCGCTTTGATGCGCCGCTCGCTGTCGATACCGTGCGTCTCGACCTGCATGCGACGATGCGGGTGGCTGGCGCCTGGACGGGGTGCGGTGACGATCGCGTCCCGGCACCGTGGGTGCATCGCGACCACGTCCTGCGCATCGCCATCGTCGCGGCGGCGCGCGAGGCGCGCTGCGTCCACGTCGCCTACTCGGGGGCGCCGAGGGACGGACTGATCATCAGCGCCGACACGGCCGGGCGCTGGTCCGCGTTCGGCGACAACTTCCCGAATCGCGCGCGCTTCTGGCTGCCCACGCAGGATCATCCGTCGCGCAAGGCGTGGGTCTCCTTCGTCGTCACGGCGCCGGCCGGCTGGAGCGTGGTCGCGAACGGCGCCCTCGTGGGCACGCAGGACACCGCGGACGGGCGCGTGACCACCACCTGGCGCACCGAGCGACCGATTCCCACGTACGGCATGGTGATCGCCGCCGGACCGCTGACGAAGTTCGGGCTCGGCGAGACGGCGTGCGGCTTCGCCGAGGACGGCGGGTGCGTGCCACAGGCCGTCTGGACCGCGCCGGAACAGACGCGCTGGCTGCCTGGGGCGTTCGCGCAGGCCGGACGCATTGTCGAGTTCTTCGCGCAGCTGGTCGGCGCGTATCCCTACGAGAAGCTCGGGCACGTCCAGTCGCGCACGCGCTACGGCGGGATGGAGAACCCGTCGGCGATCTTCTACTTCGACCAGGGCTTCCGGCGTACGGGCGGCATCGACGAGGGGCTCATTGCGCACGAGACGGCGCACCAGTGGTTCGGCAACGCCGTCACCGAACGTGAATGGGCCCACCTGTGGCTGAGCGAGGGCTTCGCGACGTTCTTCGCCGCGCTGTGGACGCAGCACGCCCGGGGCGATTCGGCGTACGCGCGCGAACTGGCCCAGATGCGCGAGGCGGTACTGAAAGCCGACGTTGTTACACGTCGCGCGGTGATCGACAGCGTCGAGGCCGATCCAAACCGCCTGCTCAACGAGAATTCGTACTCCAAGGGCGGGTTGGTGCTGGCGATGCTGCGCGAGGAGCTCGGCGATAGCGCGTTCCTGCGCGGGATTCGGCGATACGTCACCGCGCACCGTCACGGCACGGCGATGACCGACGACCTGCGGCGCGCGATGGAGGGAGCGTCAGGTCGGTCGCTGGGGTGGTTCTTCGACCAGTGGCTGCGGAAGCCGGGATGGGCGGAGCTGCGCACCGAGTGGGCGTGGGATGCGGCGACGAAGCGCGCCACGCTCTTGGTCGAGCAGGGCGAGCGGTTCGGCGCGTATGAGCTGCTGCTCCCGATCGAGGTGGAGACGGCGCGCGGAGAGCGACTGCGCGCGAGTATTCGACTGGACGCGCGGGCCAGCCAGGCGATCCTGCTCGATCATCCCTTCGATGCCGCACCGGTTGCGGTGCGCTGCGCGCCGGATCACCGGCTGTTGGCGACGTGCCGCGCGAAATGAGCCGGCGCCGAGTTCGAAGGCACGGACTCGCGGCGGCGCTTCTCCTCGGCGTCCTCGCGGGGATGCCGTTGCGCGCGCAGGAGACTCGCGTGGGGGGCCCCTCGCCGGCGGCGGGGATCGACGCCACCGAACGCCGGCTCTACGACGCCGTCCGGCGCGCGCCGCGCGATGCCGCCGCGCGCGCCGCGCTCGGGGCGTGGTTGGCGTCGCGCGGCCAACTGCGGTCTGGTGCGGTACTACTGGAGGAAGCGCGCCTCTTCGGCGGCAGTCCCCGGGTGATCGCCGCCCGGCTTGCGCCGATCTACGAGTGGCTCCGCGACTGGGCCTCGCTCGCCGCGCTGCCGGCGTCGCCGCTCAGTGAGGTGGAGCGGGCCCGGGCGAACGCGTTGGCGGGACGGGAAGCGTCTGTGACCGGCGCCGACCGCGCGACGGTGTCGTTCGCCCCGCTCGAACTCGGCGCCCTCGGCCGTGTCGCGTTCGTTGTTGGCACGGACACGCTCTGGGGTGACGTGGATTCGGAGGAGACTGGGATTGTCCTTCCGGGTCTCGGCCGCGGCGCGGGTGTCGTCGAGGTGCTCGGCGTCGATGCGCGCGGCGCGGTCGGCGTCATTCGCGCGGTCGGGTTGGCCGACCTCACGCTGCACGACGTGCCGATGCGCGTTGAGGCCCGACTGGGCGCCGGACGGGCGCGCCTGGGCTTCGATGTCCTTGCTCGACTCGGAGCAACAGTGAATGCGCGCGCGGCGACGGTCACACTGCGCCGGGACGGAAAGGTCGACGCGCGGGCGGACGCCGAGGGCATCCCCTTCGTGCTGGGTTTTCCGGGCGTCCGGCTGGCGCTGCGCGCGGATGCACCCGCCGTCCCCATCGGATCGCCTGCGGCGCGTGCCGCACTGCGGGGACGTCCGTGGACGGTGGACCTCCGTCGCGGCGTGATCTGGGTGCACCCCGCCCAGTAGGCAATAGGCGACGCTCTCCGCCACGCATGGCGCGCCCCGGAGACGCCGGCGCACGCCGCCGTCGGCCGCGAGGTAGATTTCGAGGATTCGCGCCCCCCCGATCGCCTGTATCGGTCGTTCAGCCACTTCTGCTTTCATTTCCATGAGACTGCTCGTGCTTGGCGCCGGCCTTCAGGGGTCCGCGTGCGCCTACGACCTGCTGCATCAGCCGGATGTCACCGAAGTCCTGCTCGCCGACAAGGCCGTGGACCATCTGCCCAAGTTTCTCGCGCCCTTCGTCGGCGGGAAACTGAAGCCGATGACGCTTGACGTCACCGATCGCGACGCGACGCTGCGCGCGATGCAGGGGGTGAAGGCGGTGATGTGCGCCGTGCCGTATTACTTCAACATGCCGATGACCGAGGCGGCGATCGCCGCGGGTGCGCATTTCAGCGACCTGGGCGGCAACACCGAAATCGTCTTCCAGCAGAAGACGCTCGACGGCAGGGCGAAGGCCGCCGGGGTGACGGTGACCCCCGACTGCGGGCTCGCCCCGGGGATGGTGAACATCCTCGCCCAACTGGGGATTTCGCGCTGCGACACCGTCTCGACGGTGAAGATCTTCGTGGGCGGACTGCCGCAGAAGCCTGAGCCACCGCTGAACTACCAGGTGGTGTACTCACTCGAGGGCGTGCTCGACTACTACACGACGCTCTCGTGGGTGATTCGCGACGGGAAACGCCATCAGGTGAAGGCGCTCTCCGAGCGCGAGCCGGTGCACTTCGACGGCCTCGGCGAGCTGGAGGCGTTCCACACGGCAGGCGGCCTCTCGACCATCGGCTTCCGCTACGAGGGGAAGATCCCGACGATGGAATACAAGACGCTGCGCTACCCCGGGCACGCGCACATCATGGAGGCGATTCGCGAGCTCGGCCTGCTCGACCTCGGCCCGATCAACGTGAAGGGCACGCCAGTCGTGCCGCGCGACGTAGCCATTGCGTGTATGGCTCCTCGCCTCAACAAGCCCGACGGACGCGACCTGGTGGCGATGCGCGTGATCGTGAGCGGCGTGAAGGGAGGGCAGCCGATCACGCACACGTTCGAGATGGTGGACCGCTTCGACGAGAAGACGCACATCACGTCGATGGAACGCACCACCGGCTTTTCGCTGGCGATCACCGGGCTCATGCAGGCGCGCGGCCAGGTGGCGGCGGCCGGTGTGCACACGTCCGACGAATGCATGCCTGGCGAATCGTATGTGGCGGAGCTGGCGAAGCGCGGGATTCACATCGCGGAGTCGGCGTCCTAGCGGAACATCGTGTGGCGGCCAGGCGGGCGGGGCCATGCGGCTCCGCCCGCTTTCTTTTCGTGCGCGCTGAAACCCATGAACGTGATGGATGTTCCTTGTACCGTGCACTCCACTGTGCCTGTTCCCGTGCCCCCTCGGATCCAGTTCGTCTTCGGCGGGTATTGGGCTCAGAACCCTCTCGGAGGAACCATGGGTGTCAGGCGTACGGCCTTGGCGATCGGGGCGCTCTTGCTGAGCGTTCCCGCGATGGCGCAGCCCAGCCGATACGGCGTCGAGCGTTCACGGACGGAGCGTGGCGGCGAGGCGCGCAATGGACGGCAGGACCCACGTGGCGAGCGTGGCGGGGACCGGCGCGACGACGGTCGCGCGCAACGCGGCGGCGATCGCGGCGATCAGGGCCGCGTCGAGCGTCCGCGAGGTGGTGACGTTGGGCGCGTCATCCCGCCGGGTGGCGGCGGGCGGATTGAGCCGCGCGGCGGCGATCCGCGTCGCGATCCACGCGGTGACCCGCGCAACAGCCCGCGCGGCGGTGATCCGAACTGGACGCGCGGCCGTGTGGACCGCCGGGACGAGCCGCGCATCGCCGTGCGTCCGCCGGTGATCGTTGACCGGTACGACCGACGCACCGTGCGCGTCGTGCCGCCGCCCGTGCGCTACGCGCCGCCGGTGCGCTATCGCTACGGGGACCGCGACTTCCGGCATCGCGACTACGTGACCATCAGGACGTGGTTCCGCGCGCTGCCCCCGGCGCGGCTGACGGCATATGGCTTCTACGGACCGAGCTACGGTGGCATCCGGTACGTCTTCCGTCCGGGCCTGTTCCTCTCGCTGGCGGTGTACGGCCAACTCGCGGTGCTGCCCTACGAACTCGAGCTGGCACTTGGCGAGCTGCCGTGGTACCTCGAGCGGCGCATCTACGGAAGCACGGTGCTGGTGATCGACACGCGGACGAGGCTGATCGTGGATATCTACGATCTGGAGTACTGATCTGGGATTTGGACCGAGGATTCCGATCTAGGATTGCGATTGAGGACTGGGATCAGCGATTGGGCCCCGGTGCCAGAGCTGGCGCCGGGGCCCAATCGCTGTTCGTGTTCCGAGTTCGCGATCCTACGTCGTGATCCTCGGTCCAGGTCCTTTATCGCTGGTAGCTCGCCAGCGTCGCCCCCATCGCGTCCATCGCCTCCCGGGCACGCCAGCGGTCCTGGCCATTGTAGATGAAGGCGTAGGCCAGGCGCTCACCGTCGCGGGACGTGACGTAGCCGCCCAGCGACGCGACGTCGTTGGTGGTGCCGGTCTTGCCGCGCAGGTTTCCCATCGCCGGTGTGGCGCGCATCCGACGGCGAAGCGTCTCAGTGCGACCGGCCAACGGCAGCGATTCCTCCAGGGCATCGCGCCATGGCGCCCGCGCGGCGTAGTCGAGCAGGGCGACCATCGACCGGGGGGTCACGCGGTCGGCCGTCGACAGGCCGCTCCCATCGGCGGCGTAGACGTCCGTGGGCTGCACCCGCGCCTTCTCCCAAAGGAAACGGCGCAGCAGGATATTCGCGTTCTCGGCGGAGCCCACCACCCCCACACTGCGCGCAGCGTTGCGGAAGACCAGTTCGGCGAAGTGATTGTTCGACTCGCCGTTCATCGTCTGGATCAGCTTGCCAAGCGGCACCGAGGGGAGAGCGGCGACGCGTGGAGCGCCGGAAGCCGCCTTGGCGAGGCGCGCACCGCCTCCAACGTCGATGCCGCGCGCCTCGAGCGCTGCGCGGAATGCGGCGGTGGTGATCAGCGCGGGATGCTCGGCGACCACCTGTACGCTGCGCCCGGTGCCCTGCCGGCCGACGGTTCCGCGGACCTCGAGGCCACTCTCGCGCTGCACCACGGAGATCCGGCCGCCCCGTCCCGCGACCAGCTTCACGCTGTTGACCACCGGAATCCCGGACAGCGCCGGCTCGAAGGTGATGGCCGCCGACTTGCCGGCCGGCTTCACCGTCACTCGCAGCAAGTTCTCGTTGTACGAGAGCGCCGAGACGCGGGCCGCGTAGGAGGCGCCGAGATAGCGCGTGCGCCACCCTTCGGGGACCGCGCGGTCTTCAAAGGCTGATGCGTCGCCCACAATGTCGCCGCTCACGCGGCGCACGCCGGCCTCGGCGACGAGCCGGGCGATGGCCGCCATTGGCGTCTCGCCAGAGGCGTCATCTGTGTAGCGACGGCTGAAGGAAGGGTCGCCGGCACCGCGAAGCACGAGATGTCCGCGGAGCGTGCCGTCGGTGCCCAGCGCGCCCTCGCGCAGCACCTCGGTGACGAAGCGATAGTCGGGGCCGAAGCGATCAAGGGCGACGGCCGCCGTGTAGAGTTTCATCGTGCTGGCCGGGAGGAGCTGGCGATCAGCGTTCCGCGTGAACAGGGTGTCGCCGTGGTCCAGCGACACGACCGCCACGCCCCACGCGCCGCTGCGGGACGCGCGGTCGAGAATGCCGTCGAGGTCAATCACGAGCTGAGACCCGCCGCGCGGCGCCGTGTACGACAGGGGCGCCGGGGTCGGCACGCGCTTCTTCGCCGCCGTGCGCACCTTGGTAGCCGAGGGTTTCGCCGCGGTGCGGCGCGTGGTCGCCGTACGCCGCTTGTTCGTCCCGGGTTTCTCCGTCGCCGCGCGCACGGAGGCGACGGCAGGACGGGCTTGGGCAGGCAAGAGCGGCGCGGCGACCGCCAGCGCGAGCGCGGCGGCACACCACTGGCGAACACCACGGTGGCGGATCACGAAGGGCATCAGGGGGAGGGCTCTCGACGCTGGGAAGGCGGTCCGCAAGGCGGCCGCCTCGCGTCTCAGACCTTCAGGATCAAGTTGCGGCGGTGGAGTTCCGCCAGGATGGCATACCAGAACAGCACGAAGCAGACAGCGAAGGCCAGCGAGGCGTTGTGAGGTTCAAGCCACGAGGCGAACAGATTCTTGTACACCAGAGCCTGAACGGCGATGGGCTTGCCGTCGACCTCGATCTTCCACAGCGAGTAGATGATGCGGGCCATCAACCCGGATCCGGCGAAGGCCACGAGCGGGTTGACACCATATATGACGAGTGGACGGGTCCACCACGTAACACGCTGGACGTCGATGATCCACGTGATGGTGGCGATGGAGACCGCGGCCATCCCCGCGGTAAAGACGACGTAGGAGCTGGTCCAGAGTCCCTTGTTGATCGGGAAAGACCAGTTCCACATCAGGCCCAGCACCATCAAGAGGGCGCCGACGGCGAACATTGCCGTCAGCCGCTCCAGGAGCGGGCGCTCCTTCTGGGCGATCCAGCGGCCGCAGAGCACGCCCATAAGGGCCGTGCCGACGGCGGGAATGGTGGACAGCGGCCCCTCGGGATCCCAGGTCTTGGAGGACTTCCAGAGGTGCCCTTCGAGCAGCGCGCGATCCACCCACCCCGCCAGCGTGCGGGACGGGTCGTCGAGGCACAACGCCCCGAGGGAGCAGCCGCCGGGGACCGGAAGCAGGGTCATCGCGAACCAGTAGCCGTACAGCACGCCGACGAGAGTGAGGACGACCTGCTTGACCGAGGCGTTCAGGGTGAGCAGGCCGGCGACGAGGTAGACGACGCCGATGCGCGGGAGGACGCCAGGGAGGCGGAGCTCGGTGAAGCGCTCGATCGGATAGAAGGGGAAGGCGGCCATGCCCCAGCCGATGAGCACGATGAGGATGCCGCGGCGGACGATCTGCTTCCGGAGCATCGCGTCGCTGTCGCCCTTGGCTCGGCGCGCCGACAGCGACAGGTGGGTGGTGACGCCGACGATGAAGAGGAAGAACGGGAAGATGAGGTCGGTGGGCGTCCATCCGTGCCAAGCCGCGTGCCCGAGCGGTGGGTAGATGGCGCTCCAAGCGCCCGGGTTGTTGACCAGGAGCATGCCGGCGACGGTCAGGCCGCGGAAGACATCGAGGCTGACGAGGCGTTCGCTCTGTTTCACGGGCTCCTCCCGGATGGACAACCCAATGTGGAGAGGGGGCAATTGGGGGGCAAGGGAACGGGCACGGTGGGGGGCAGGGGAACGGGCACAGTGGGGTGCAGGGGAACGGGCACGGTGGGGTGCAGGGAAACGGGCACGGTGGGGTGCAAGGAAACGGGAGGAGGTGCGATGAGACGGTGACAGCCCCAGCCGCGCTTGCGCACATCCTGCGCGTATGGATCCCCTTGTCACTCAGGCCCTGGATGCGTGGGCATCTGGCGTCGGTCCGGACGAGACCGCCGACCCGATATGGCAGTTGCTCTCCTATCGCGTCGCGCGATGTCTGGTAGATCAGGTGCAGTCTGACGGCGTCCTGCTCGCAGCACACGTCGACCCGAAGACCATAGGCCAGCTTGCCCGTGCCGTCGCTTCGATTGGGGCCAACATCGCGGAAGGGTACAGCCGACGCTCGGCCGCTGATCGGTCGCGGTTTTATGGGTACGCGCTCGGATCGACGCGCGAAGCGACGCTCTGGTACCGGTCAGTTGCCTGGTGCCTCGACTCACAGGCACTCACGCAACGAATGGCCTTCTTGGCGCAGGAACGGCGGTTGCTGGTTGGCATGCTCAAGTCCGTCCAGCGTCAGGGAGGGCCACCGTTCGAAACCGGCTGAGGCGCGTCAGCGACCCGGACACCCGTGCCCGTGCACCCCACTGTGCCCGTTTCCCTGCACCCCACTGTGTCCGTTCCCCTGCACCCCACTGTGCCCGTTTCCCTGCACCCCACAAAAACAGCGCGGGCGCCCTTTGCAGGGCGCCCGCGCTGTCTTTGCAGAACTACACCTTCGCGAACAGGAACAGGAACGCCACCAGCGTGCACCCCGCGATGATCAGCGGCCCGGTGAAGAGCTTCCGGAACAGGTGATGGTCGTACTTGAGGTGCATGTAGAACATCACCACGATGACGAACTTGGCTGCCGACATGATGAGCAGCGACGGCACAAAGGCCTTGCTGGCCACGAAGGCGGGAATGTAGTACGCCCAAACTTCGAGGACGGTGATGACGAACAGCCAGAGGGCGACCCACTTGTACTGCTTCCACGTCGGATGCTCGTGGGCGTGGTCGGCGTGCGCGCGATCGGTGGACATGGGGGCCGTCCTTACTGGATGAGGTACACGAGGGTGAAGATCGCGATCCAGACGACGTCGACGAAGTGCCAGTACAGCGCCATGATGTCGACGTTGATCGCGTCCTTGGGCGTGAGCCCGCGCTTGATATCGATGAACAGCATCGTCATCAGCCAGAGCACGCCGACGGCCACGTGCGCGCCGTGGAAGCCGGTGAGCGTGTAGAACGACGAGCCGAACAGGTTGGTCTTGATCGTCAGGCCGAGGTGCACGAACGACGTGAACTCATACGCCTGGAACACGAGGAAGATCACGCCGGCAGCCGCCGTGGAGGCGAGCCAGAACTTCGACGACCCGAGGAGCCCCTCGTAGCCGGGCTTCCCCTTGTTCTCGACGGCGGCCAGGGCGAGCACCATGAACAGCGACGACATCAGCAGCACGAACGTCGAGGCCGACGTCACCGGGATGTCGAGAATCGCCGGGAAGACCTTGCCGGAGACGGGGTCGGTCCAAGGCTGGTGCGGGAACGGCCCGACGACGGACCGGCCCTTGTAGACGAGGTAGGTGGTGATGAGCGAGCCGAAGAGCATGCACTCCGACCCGATGAAGGCCCACATGGCGATCTTCCGGTGGTTTAGGCCGGTCGTCGTGTAGTGGGTGTGCTCGTGCGCCTCGTGGGCGCCGGCGGCGGTAGCAGTGGCCACGGTGTTGGTCTCCGGTTACTCGAGGGGGCTCGTGAGCCACGCGTAGAGCGAGCCCACCATGAACGCGCCGCCACCCAGCATCGTCGCCATCGCCAGCGGGAAGTTGCCGGCGTGCAGGACGATGAGGCCGCTGAACAAGACGACGATACCGAGCGCGACCAGCAGCGGCTTGATGGTCGGGAAGGGTATCGGGATGCCGAGCTCCTTGGCCGTGCGCCGCTCGGTCTCCTCGTGCACCGGGACCGCATGCGCCTCGGCGATCACCCCGGCGTCCGCGTGCGAGTGCGCGATGCCCGCGGTGCGGTCCGGCGCCTTGAGGTCCCACATCGGATAGCGCGATGTCACCTCGGGGATCTGCGCGAAGTTGTACTCCGGCGGCGGCGACGGAATGGACCACTCAAGCGTCGGCGCGCCCCACGGGTCGTTGCCCGCCGGGGCGCCGTTCTTTCGGCTGGAGAAGAAGTTGTACGCGAAGATCAGGCCCGACACGAGCAGGAGGTACGTTCCCGAGGTGGACATCAGGTTGAACAGGTCCCACCCCTGTCCGGCGTCGTACGTGTAGATGCGGCGGGGCATGCCGAGCATGCCGCTGTAGTGCATCGGGAAGAAGGTCAGGTTCAGGCCGATGAAGTTCAGCCAGAAATGCCACTCGCCGAGCTTCTCGCTCATGAAGCGGCCGGTGATCTTCGGGAAGTAGTGGTAGATGCCCGCGAAGATCCCCATGATCGCGCCGCCAAACAGCACGTAATGGAAGTGTGCGACGATGAAGTACGTGTCGGTCTGCTGCAGGTCGGACGGCGGCGACGAGTGCATCACGCCGGAGATGCCGCCGATCGTGAACATCGCGATGAGGCCGATGGCGAACTTCATCGCCACCGGGAAGCGGAGCGAGCCGCCGTACATCGTCGCGATCCAGTTGAAGATCTTCACGCCGGTCGGGATGCCGATGAGCATCGTCGCCACCGAGAAGATCGAGTCGGCCACCGGACCCATGCCGACGGAGAACATGTGGTGCGCCCACACGCCGAAGCCGAGGAAGCCGATCATGATGCCGGAGTAGGCCATCACGTTGTAGCCGAAGAGCGGCTTGCGGCTGTGCGTGGGGAGGACCTCCGACACGAGGCCGAACGCCGGGAGGATCAGGATGTACACCTCGGGGTGGCCGAACACCCAGAACAGGTGCTGCCAGAGCAGCGGGTCGCCACCGGCGGCCACTTCGAAGAAGTGCGTTCCGAAGAAGCGGTCGAACTGCAGGAAGAACAGCGCCGCCGTGATCACCGGAAAGGCGAGGATGACCAGGAACTGCACCACGAACGACATCCACGTGAACATCGGCATGCGCATGAGCGTCATGCCCGGTGCGCGCATGTTGATGATCGTGGTGATGAAGTTGAAGGCGGCGGCCAGCGACGAGATGCCGAGGATCTGCAGGCCGAGCACCCAGAAGTCCATGTTGAAGCCGCCGCCGTACGTTGGGCCGGAGAGCGGGGCGTATCCGAACCACCCGCCGTCGGGGGCGAGCCCCCAGAAGATGGGCAGCGTAATGAACAGGCCGCCGAGCGCGTACACCCAGTACGAGAAGGCGTTGAGGCGCGGGAAGGCGACGTCGCGCGCGCCGATCTGCAGCGGGATGAGGTAGTTGAAGAAGGCGGCCGACAGCGGCATCACGACGAGGAAGACCATCGTGGTGCCGTGCATCGTGAAGAGCTGGTTGTAGAAGTCGGCCGAGACGACGCTGAGGTTCGGCTTGGCCAGCTGGGTGCGGATGAGCACGGCCTCGAGGCCGCCCACGAGGAAGTAGAACAGGGCGGTGTAGAGGTAGAGGATGCCGATCCGCTTGTGGTCGACGGTGGTCAGCCAGCTCCAGAGGCCGGTCTGCTCCGACGACGCGGCGTGCGCGTTCGTCGGGATGGCGGCGGACGTTGCCATGGGTACGGTTCTCCGGGGCTACTTGAGGGAACGCAGATACGCGACGATGTCGGCGATCTGCTTGTCGTCGAGGCCGGCGGCCGCGGGGACCGGCGCCTTGATCAGCGGGTTGTACTCGCCGGCGCCGAACGACGGCATCTGCGAGCCGGGCTTCATGGCCGGAGCGTTCTTGATCCACAGCGCGAGCGCCTTGGCGTCCGCGCGGAAGAGCCCAGCGCCAAAGGTGTGGCGCGAGCCGAAATGCGTGAGGTTCGGCCCCCTAGCGTTGTCATCCGTGGCGTAGTTGGTCTCGCCCTTGATGACGTGGCAGGTGAGGCAGGGCGCCTTGCCGAGGTTCGCGGGGTTTGTGAGAAGCTCACGCCCCGCCTTCGCGTCACCGGCCGCGAGCACCGACTCGTCGAACGCGACCGCGGGCAACGGCGTGGAGGGCCAGGCGTGCGGGCCAATCTTCTCGGCGGGGAACACCCAAACCTCGGGTGCAGAGGAAGGGGCAGCGTGGAGTGCAGGGGCAGCGGTGGGGACGAGCGACGCGGTCTTCACCACCGGGGACTTGGCCGCCGCCTTGGCCGCGGAGTCCGCGGCTGCCGCCGCCGCGATCGCGGCCGGGGAACCGATCGCCACCGTCTTCTGGTGCGCGGCCCACTGCTCGAACTCGGCCGGCGTCACCGTAAAGGTGCGGAAGCGCATGTTCGCGTGGCTCGTGCCGCAGTACTCGACGCAGGCGCCGTTGAGGGCCGAGGGCTCCATCGCGGCGTTCGGCGTGAACCAGATGTGGTTCACCTTGTTCGAGATCAGGTCGCGCTTGCCGCCCAGCTGCGGAATCCAGAACGAGTGCAGCACGTCCTTGGTGCGCAGCGAGAAGTTGACCGTCTTGCCGATGGGCAGGTACAGCTCGTTGGCGGTCGTGATCCCGTACTGCGGATAGCGGAACTCCCACCACCACTGGTGCCCGATCACCTCGACCTGCAGCGCCTCGGCGGGCGCCTTGCGCTGGTTCTCGAAGATCGTCCGAACCGTCGGCACCGCGATGAAGACCAGGATCAGGGCGGGAATCGCCGTCCAAGTGATCTCGAGCGCCGCGTTGCCGTGGATCTGGCGCGGCGCCGGCCCGCCCTCACGGCGGCGGAACTTCCAGATCGTGTAGATCAGGAGCGCCTCGACGATCACGAAGACGATCGTGCCGAGGAGCATCATGCGATCCCAGATAAAGACCGCCCCTTCGTTGAGCTCGGTGTGCTTGCTGAAGGTGGAGTTCGGATACTCTCCACCGCACGCAGCGAGCACCAGCAGGGCAACAACGAGTGCGGCCGCCGGGGCAAACCGGCGCAGATGCAGCTTGGGCATCAGCGGTGATGTTGGGGGGGTGAGGACCGGATGCCCGGTATAATCGGACATCGGAGTACAGGAAAAACCGCCGGAAGTTAGCGGCTTCCGGCAGGGGATTCAAGCACGCGGTTGTGGGGGAAATACCCACAGAGCAAAGAGGCCCGCCACGCGCCCCGTGCGGACGGCGGCGAGCCGGATCCGGTTACTCCGGGGCGAGTTTGATCTCCTCGGCGTGCTCGATCTTCACCTTCTTCTGGGCAAAGTCGATAAGCTGGCGGATGTTGGCGACCGCTTCCCGATAGCCGCGCAACTTGACCTGGTCCCCGCCGCCGCGTCCGCCGATGAGGAGCATCGCCGAGACTTGGTCGGCGATCATCCCGAACTGCCCCTTCAGCTGACCCACCAGCGGCATGGCGATGCGCTTGAGCTGCATCGGAAAGACGCCCATGGGCTTGCCGTTCTTCATCTCCATGGCGGTGCGCTCGACCATGCTGTGGATCTGCGACATGGCCATGAGCGCTTCTTCAAGCGTCTTCATCTTCTGTGCGCCGGCGCCGTCTAGTTTTGTCGATGCCATAATAGGGGCAGAGAGACAACAGAGAAACAACAGAGAAACAACAGAGAAACAACAGGCACTGCGAGCGGCGGAGCTGTACTCAATCTAGCACAGCTCCGCTTCCGTGGGCTGCCAACGGGCTCGCACGACCGGCCAGCGTCTGTTGTCTCTCTGTTGTTTCTCTGTTGTTTCTCTGTTGTTTCTCTGCCGTTAAACCATGCGTTTCGGATCCAGCGCCTCGTCCAGCTGCTCCCGTGTGAGGAGGCCGCGCTCGAGGACCAGTTCGTACACGCCTCGGCCGCTCTCCAACGCTTCTTTCGCGACCGCGGTGCATGCTTCGTAGCCGATCACCGGCACCAGCGCCGTGACAATCCCGACAGACCGCTGCACGAAGTCGCGCAGGCGGTCGGGGTTTGCGGTGATCCCCTCGATGCACTTGGTCCGGAGCATCCGGACGGCTGCGGTCAGCGTGCGGATGTTGTGCAGCAGGCGATACGCGATGATGGGCTCAAACACATTGAGCTGCAGCTGCCCGCCCTCGGCGGCCATCGTCACCGTCACGTCGCCGCCGACCACGTCGTAGCAGACTTGGTTGACGGCCTCGGGAATGACGGGATTGACCTTGCCGGGCATGATGCTCGAGCCGGGCTGCATCGGCGGCAGGTTGATCTCGCCCAGGCCGGCGCGCGGGCCCGACGACAGCAGCCGCAGGTCGTTGCACACCTTGCTGAGCTTCACCGCGCACCGCTTGAGAACGCCTGAGAGTTGCACGAAAGCGCCGGTATCTGACGTTGCCTCCACCAGGTCCGGCGCGGTGATCAGCGGCAATCCGGTGACCGCGCTCAGGTGGACCCGCACCGCCTCCGGATAGCCGGCCGGGGCGTTGAGGCGCGTGCCGATGGCGGTGGCGCCCATGTTGATCTCACGAATCAGCGCCTGCGCCTCGCCCAGCCGGTCGATGTCTTCGGCGATGGTGTGGCCGAAGGCGGCGAACTCCTGCCCCAGCGTCATCGGCACCGCGTCCTGCAGCTGCGTGCGCCCCATCTTCACCAACTCCCTGAACTCCTCCCCCTTGCCGAGCAGGGAGCCCACCAACTCGCGCATCGCGTCGCGCAGGCCGTTGATGCTCGCGTGCAGGGAGAGCTTCACCGCCGTGGGATAGACGTCATTGGTGCTCTGCGACTTGTTGACGTGGTTGTTGGGATGGCAGTGGTCGTAGTCGCCGTGGCGGTGGCCAAGCAGCTCGAGAGCGCGGTTGGCGATGACCTCGTTGGCGTTCATGTTCGTCGAGGTGCCGGCCCCGCCCTGGATCATGTCCACGAGGAAGTGCTCGTGATGCCGCCCGGCCTGCACCTCGCGCGCCGCGCGGACGATGGCGTCGGTGACAGCGGGATCAAGCAGGCCGAGGTCGGCGTTTGCGAGCGCGGCGGCCTCCTTCACTTGGGCCAAGGCGACGATGAGCGCCGGGTACTCGCGAAGGGGGACGCCCGTGAGGGGGAAGTTCTCCAGCGCACGAAGCGTCTGGACGCCGTACAGGGCGTCATCGGCCACGTCGCGCTCACCCAGCAAGTCGTGCTCGCGGCGGGTGCGGCCGCTGAAGAAGCCGGCGGGGCGGCCGTGGCCGACGAGCGTGGCGCTGGCCAGATGCAGGCGTTGGGCGATGGAGCGCGCGGCCCGCGAGAGCAGCGCGGCGTGGAGGGCCGGCGTCTGGGCGAGGATCGGGAGCAGCGTCTCCTGCTCGAAGCGCAGCACGTCGGTCCGCTCGAGCGCGACGGCCGTGGTGCCGTGCGGCGCATCTTCGAGCAGCAGCCCTTCACCGACGACCTCTCCGGCTCCGAGGGTCGCGAGTCGGCTCACCCCGCCGCCGTGCGACTTCTCGATCGCGACCGACCCGGAGCGAAGGACGGCCAGGAATCTCCGATCATCGCCCTCAGAGAACAACCGTTCTCCCTCCGCGTACGACGCGGCCGCGGCGGCCTTCGCGAGTTGCGAGATGAACTGCGGGCCCAGGTTGGCGAAGAAGGGCGAGGACTGCAGGATGGCGACGGTAGGCATTCGGTCAACTGCCGATTGAGGACGTGGATCTCGGATTCCGATTGCCGGATTCCGATTCAGGATTGCGACTGGCGATGGACTAATTCTGCCGCCGGGGCGCGATGTCGGACAGGTGCTCCGAGACTGAGCGACTGGGTCCCGCTACGCCGCCTCGGGGCATCCCTATCCGGACGGCGCGGTGGGCCACAAATTCTGCGGATCGTCCCAACCGCGGAGCCTGTGCAATGATCGATCGCCGCGCCTTTCTCGAGAAGTCCGCGCTCCTTTCCGCGCTCGGCTTTGTGCCCCGCGCCCTGACACTCGAGGAATACGAACGCGACGTTGTGGGCGCCTCGGTCAGCCCGGCAGCGGGCTTTCGCGGGCGCCCCTGTGTGGTGGCGAGCGCCAATGGCATTCAAGGCGTGAAGCTCGCGTACGATCGCATCGTCGGGGGCACCGACGCGCTCGACGCGATCATCGCCGGGGTAAACCTGGTGGAACTCGACCCGGACGATCAGTCGGTGGGGCTGGGCGGCCTGCCGAACGAGAATGGCGTGGTCCAGCTCGACGCGAGCTGCATGCACGGACCGACGCGCCGCGCGGGCGCCGTGGGGTGCCTGGAGGAGATCGCGACGCCATCGCTCGTGGCCAAGGCGGTGATGGACTACACGACGCACGTCCTGCTCGTCGGACCGGGGGCGAAGAAGTTCGCGCTGGCGATGGGGTTCAAGACGCAGAACCTGCTCACCGAGCGAAGCCGGCAAGACTGGCTGCGGTGGAAGTCGCGCCTCAACAAGAACGACAACTGGCTCGACCACGACGACGACGTGAAGATCAACTGGACGCACGGCACCATCAACATGAACGCGGTCAACGCGTCGGGTGACGTGAGTTCGGTGACCACGACGAGCGGACTCGCATGGAAGCTCGATGGACGACTCGGTGATTCGCCGATTCACGGCGCGGGGCAATACACGGACAACGCCATCGGCGCGGCGGGAAGCACCGGCCTCGGCGAGATGAACATCAAGGCGTGCGGTGGCTTCCTCACGGTGGAGTTCATGCGCAACGGCGCCACGCCGGAGCAGGCGGCGCTCAAGACACTCGAGCGGATGGTCCATATGACCGAGGCCCGGATGCTCGACGACAAGGGGCGTCCGCGCTACGACATTCAGGTGTACGCGGTGGCCAAGGACGGCCGCTACGGGTCGGCGACGATGTACGACGGGGCGTCGTTCGCGGTCTGCGACGAGCGGGGGCCGCGCCTCGAGAAGTGCGCGTATCTCCACAAGGCGGCGGAGCGTCCGCGCTGACATGACTGACTGGCGGGAGGAACTGGGCACGCTGGCGCGGCGCATCCTGACGCCGCTCGCGGTGCTCTTTGCCACGTACTTGGTGGGGATCGTCGGCTACAAGTGGATCGGAGGGCGCGACCACACGTGGATCGACGCGTTCTACATGACCACGATCACCCTGACGACGACCGGGTATCGCGAGGTCATCGACATCACCGCGCATCCCGCGGCGATGGTCTTCACGATCGTGCTCCTGCTCTTCGGCGCGACGGCGGTGGTGATGACGGGTTCGATGCTCACGGCGTATGTGGTCGAGGGCGACTTGACGGCGGGATTCCGGAGGCGGCGGATGCAGCGGCGGATTGACGCGATGCAGGGCCACACCATCGTGTGCGGCGCAGGGCAAACCGGGACGGCGGTGGTGCGCGAACTGGCGTCCACGGAGCGGCCGGCGGTGGCGATCGAAGGAAACGCCGAACGCGCGGCGGTCTTCGAGCGGCTGTTCCCCGGCGTGCCGGTGCTGGTCGGCGACTGCACCGACGACGAGGTGCTGACGGCGGCGGGGATCGGGCGCGCCTCAGGGGTGGTCGTTTGCACGGACGACGACAAGGTGGCCCTCGTGACCACAGTGCTCGCGCGCCAGATGAACCCCAAGACGCGCATCGTGGCCCGCGCCTCCGACGAGCGGGCAGTCACGCGGCTCCGGCAGAGCGGCGCCGACGCGGCCGTCTCTCCGGGACGCATCGGCGGGATGCGAATGGCCAGCGAACTGCTGCGGCCCAGCGTGGTGAGCTTCCTGGACCAGATGCTGCGCGACGAGAATCGCAACCTGCGCATCGAAGAGGTGCTGGTGGAGCAGGGGAGCTCCCTCGACGGCCGTCCGGTGGAGGCGCTGCGCCTGCACGAGTACGGCACGGGCCTGCTGTTGCTGGCGCTTCGCGGCCGCGACGCCGCCTACGTCTTCAACCCGCCGGCGGCGACTCCAGTCCACGGGGGGTGCCATCTGATCGTGATGGGGGACCCGACGTCGGTGGGCCATTTGCTTCAGGCGGGCGTTGCTCCCCGCTAGGCGCGGCCGTTCACGAGGGCTCCACCCGGTGGCGGCGGGGGGATCTCAGAAGGTGCGCCCGCTTCTACCCCCGTCCGGGCGGGGCTAGATTGCGCTGATCCCCGCGACCGCGCGCCACGCGCGGGCCCTCGCGGGCGACTCGTCCCACTCCACGACCAGCGTATGACCGTCCCCACTCCGCCGGCCGGTTCCGAAGAACCGGTCGCCTACGACCCGACTGCCGTTGAAGCCAAGTGGCGCGCCCGGTGGGCCGAGCGCGGTACGAACGCGACCGACCTCCACGGCGCGCGACCGTACTACCAGCTGATGATGTTCCCCTATCCGTCCGCGGAAGGGTTGCACATCGGCAACCTGTACGCGTTCACGGGAAACGACATTCACGGGCGGTTCCAGCGGATGCAAGGGCACACCGTGCTCGAGCCGCTGGGGTACGACGCGTTCGGCATCCACTCGGAGAATTTCGCCCTCAAGATGGGCGTGCACCCGACGGAGCTGATCCCGCGTAACGTCGCCAACTTCCGGCGGCAGCTCGACCGCGCGGGGCTGATGGTGGACTGGCGTCGGCAGGTGGACACCACCGATCCGGCCTACTACAAGTGGACGCAGTGGGTCTTCCTGAAGCTCTACGAGCGCGGGCTGGCCTACAAGAAGCAGGCGGCCGTGAACTGGTGCCCGTCGTGCAAGACGGTGCTCGCCAACGAGCAGGTGATCAACGGGGCCTGCGAGCGCTGTCACACCGTGGTGGAGCAGCGCGCGCTGGAGCAGTGGTTCTTCCGGATCACCGCGTACGCGGAACGCCTGCTGAAGAACCTCGACTGGATCGACTGGTCAGAGAGCACGCGCACGGCCCAGCGCAACTGGCTGGGGCGCAGCGAAGGCGCAGAGCTGCGTTTCCGCGTCCTCGATCCATTGACCGACGCGGGGAGCGCGGGCGTGATGGTCTCGCAGGAGATCACGTCGGGCTCCACCGTGATTCCCGTCTTCACGACGCGTCCCGACACGATCTTCGGCGCCACGTACCTGGTGCTCGCCCCCGAGCATCCGGCCGTGGAGCGCATCACCACCGCTGAGCAGCGCGCGGACATCGAGGCGTATCGCGAGCGGGCGCGACGGCAGGATCTCGTCAGCCGACAGGTCAACAAGGAGAAGACCGGCGTCTTCACCGGCGCGTACGCGGTCAACCCCGCCAACGGCGACATGATTCCTGTCTGGACGGCCGATTATGTCCTGATGGGATACGGCACGGGGGCCATCATGGCGGTCCCCGGGCACGACGAGCGCGACTTCGAGTTCGCCACGGCGTTCAACCTGCCCATCGTGCGGGTGGTCGCCGCGCCGGACGATGACGCGCACACCCCGCTCACCGCGGCGTACACGGACGACGCCGATGGCCGGTTGGTGAACAGCGACCAGTTCAACGGACTGCCGGTGGCCGACGCCAAGCGGCAGGTCACCGATTGGCTGACCCAGCGCGGCACGGCCAAGGCGGTGACGACGTATCGCCTGCGCGACTGGTGCGTGTCGCGCCAGCGGTACTGGGGGCCGCCGATCCCGATCATCTACTGCGACGCCTGCGGCACGGTCCCCGTGCCGGAGCAGGACCTGCCGGTGGTGCTGCCGAACGTCCCGGACTACAAGCCGGACGATTCAGGGGTCGGGCCGCTCGCGCGGCACGCGGCCTTCCACGACGCGCCGTGCCCGAAGTGCGGCAAGCCGGCGCGCCGCGAAACGGACGTCAGCGACACGTTCCTGGACAGCGCATGGTACTTCCTGCGCTACCCGAGCGTGCCGCGCGATGACGTCCCCTTCGATCCCGCGCTGACGAAGACCTGGCTCCCCGTTGCCGCCTATATCGGCGGCAACGAGCACGCCGTGCTGCACCTGCTGTACGCGCGGTTCATCAACATGGTGATGTTCGACGCGGGGCTGGTGCCGACGGAAGAGCCGTTCAAGAGATTCCGCGCGCACGGGATGATCATCCGTGATGGCGCGAAGATGTCGAAGTCGCGCGGCAACGTGGTGAACCCCGACGCCTACATGGACCAGTGGGGCGCGGACACGGTGCGCACGTACCTGATGTTCATTGGGCCGTTCGAGGAAGGCGGCGACTTCCGCGACCAGTCCATCAGCGGCGTGCGGCGCTTCCTGGACCGCCTGTGGGCGAGCGCGCGCGACGCGCGGACGGATGGTGAGCCGGACGCCGAGGTGATGCGCAAGCTCCACCAGACCATCAAGAAAGTGGGCGACGATGTCCCGGCGCTCAGCTACAACACGGCCATCGCCGCGATGATGGAGTACATGAATGTGCTCCGTCGCGGCGAGCGCGTGCCGCATCGCGCCGAGGTGGAGCCGCTGGTGCAGCTCGCCGCGCCGTTCGCCCCGCACATCACCGAGGAGTTGTGGGAGCTGTTCGGCCGCTCGGGCAGCGTCTTCGATGCCGGCTGGCCGGCGTACAGCGAGGCGCTCGCGCAGGATGACGCCTTCGACCTCGTCGTTCAGGTGAACGGCAAGACGCGCGGCAAGGTGAGCGTCCCGCGCGACGTGACGCAGGAGGCCGCGCTGGCCGCGGCGCAGGCCGATGCCGGCCTCGCGAAGTTCATCACCGGGGCGCCGAAGAAGGTGGTGTATGTGAAGGGGAGGCTGTTGAGTGTGGTGGTGTGAGGGGCAGACGGTAGACGGTGGACGGCTGACGGTGGACGGCTGACGGTGGACAACGACTGAGCGGCCGATCGAGGCACTAGCCCCGATCGGCCGCTTCGTTCATCGCCCGTCTACCGTCTACCGTCTACCGTCTACCGTCCACCGTCTACCGTCACCCTCCCCCACTCCGATCTATCCCCTCGCCAAGTGCACCGGCGCCCCATCCGGATCTGTCGGGTCGAAGCACGCGTCGCACATCCGATTCAGCGCCCGGAAGCTGAGGAGCCTCACCTCGCTCGACAGGAAGCCGTCCTTCACGGGCTCGTCGTGCATCAGGTCGGTGGTCAGGTACTTCTTGTTGTCGTCGCAGAGCACGGTGACCACCGTCGCGTCGCCGCCGAGCGCTTCCTGCACTTGCAGCGCGGCCAGCAGGTTGCACCCGCTTGAGATCCCCACGCCGATCCCGAGCTCTGCGGCCAGGCGCTGCGCCATGATGATCGAGTCGCCGTCGTCGACGGCGATGACGGGGTCGAGCTCGTCGAGCTTGACGATCGCGGGGATAAACTCGTCGCTGATCCCCTGGATGCGGTGCTTCCCAACCTTGTAGCCGGTCGTCATAGTCGGCGAGTTGGCCGGCTCCACGGGATGCAGCTTGATCGCCGGATTCTGCGCGCGCAGGTAGCGACCGGTTCCCATGATTGTGCCGCCGGTGCCCACGCCGGCGACGAAGGCGTCCGGAATGCGCCCGCCGGCGCGAATCTGCGCCCAGATCTCCGGGCCGGTCGTCGTCTCGTGCGCGGCGCAATTCTCCTCGTTGGCGAACTGCCGTGGCAGGAACGCCCCCGGCGTCGCCGCCGCCAGCTCCTCGGACAGCTTGATCGAGCCGAGGAATCCGCCCTGCTCGTGCGACACGAGCCGCACCTCGGCGCCGAACGATCGAATGAGCCGCTTGCGTTCTTCGCTCATCCAGTCGGGCATGAAGATCGTCACCGGATGGCCAAGCGCGCGTCCGATCGCGCTGAAGGCGATGCCCGTGTTGCCGCTCGTCGCCTCGATGATCATCCCGCCTGGGTGCAGCGCGCCGGTCTCGTATCCGCGGCGAATAATGTGGAACGCCATCCGGTCCTTGATGGAGCCGGTGAAGTTCAGGTGCTCGGCCTTGGCGTATATGCGCCGCCGACGTCCGCGGAACTCGCAGTCGATCGCGTACATCGGCGTGTTGCCGACGAGGTTGCGCAGGCCCTTGGCGCGGGCGAGGATCGGCTGGATGGGGTGCACCTGCACGGGCACGAGCGGCTCCTGGTGATCGGACGGGCGCCGAAAAGCGCTGCCGAAAGCTCGGCGTCCCCGGGACGGGACGCAGTCGGCAAAAGGGGGCGGCGGCTGTCCGACAATTTACGGTAGGGCGACGCCGGCGAGGGGCGGCGGCCAAGGCGGAGTTGCATCCAGGCAACCCTTGGCCAAAGGGCGGTGACAATTGGGGTGAAGACCAGAATCCCAAGACCCTCCTGAGGCCTCCTGAGGCAACCATGCGCCGCTTCCTGTTTGCAGTTGGTACGCTCCTGCTCGCCGCCCCTCTCGCGACCCCGCTGGCCGCTCAGCAAGTGCGCATCGCCACGGCACAATCCGCCAGCGGCGACCGCGCGATGATTGGCGTTTCCACCTCGTCGGGGAGCAAGCGCGACACGCTCGGCGTCCTCGTCTCAGCGATCACCGAGGGCGGCCCCGCCGAGAAGGCCGGGCTGGCCGAGGGCGATCGCATCCAAGCCATCAACGGCGTCTCGCTGCGTGTGAACCGCGAGGATGCGGGGGACGAGGAGATGGGCGGCATCATGCAGCGCCGCCTCACCCGCGAGTTGGGCAAGGTGAAGGCCGGCGACGAGGTGACGCTGCAGGTGTGGCACGACGGCGCCAGCAAGTCGTACAAGTTCAAGACCGTCGCCGCCGATGATCTCTACAAGCCGGTAAAGGCGGCGGCCGCCAGTCGCGACGAGCGGGCGGTGATCGGACTCGGCTATGGGCTCACCGGGAGCAAGCGCGACACGGCGGGCGTGTTCGTGAACTCGGTGACGCCGGACGGCCCGGCGGAGAAGGCGGGCATCGTCGAGGGCGACCGCATCGCCGCGATCAACGGGGTTTCGCTCAAGCTGTCGAAGGACGACCTCGAAGACGGCTGGGTGGCGAACTCGCGCCTCAATCGGTTCAGCCGTGAGGTGGGCAAGGCCAAGGCCGGTGATGTGCTCGACCTGACGGTGGTGTCGGGCGGTCGGGCGCGCAGCGTGAAGGTGACGACGGTGAAGGCATCGGCGCTCAAGCAGGAAGGCGGACACGCGTTCACGATCTTCCGCTCGCCGGACGCCGCCACGGCGCCGATGCCGCCAATGAGCTGGACGATCCCGGCGCCGCCCAAGGCGCCGGCGCCGCCGCGGGCCCCGCTGATGCGCCACTACACGATTGATGGTGACGAGGCCGAGGTGCGCATCCATCTCGACGAGGCGCGAAAGGAGATGGAGCGCGTGATGAAGATGGAGATGCCGCGCGTGCGCGAGGAGATTGAGCGGGCCATGAAGCAGGAGATGCCCAAGGTGCGTTTTGAGATGCAGCGCGGGCTGGAGGAGGCGCGGAAGCAGCTGGAAGAGGCGCGGGTGAACGTGCGGACGGTGCGGACGGTGCGGATCTGACGCAATCGCCGCGGCCGACGACGGGGACGCCGACGCGTGACTGGTCCCTGGCGGCGCCGCGGACCTCTGCCCAAGAAGCGAAGGGGCGCGGCCACTCGGCCGCGCCCCTCCGTGCTGCTCCGTGCCCCTCCGTGTTCTTCTGCGCCTCAGAATGACCCACCCAACATCACCGCATTCATCACCACGCGATCCAGTGCGCGCCACCAGCCGCGGAAGAGCGGATCATTGGCGAACATCACCACGTGGCCGCGCCCCACGCGCTCCTCGACGACCAGCGCCGTTCCCTTGAGCAGGCGCTCGGTGTTGTCGGGGAAGGTGAACCCGGCGCGCTTGAGTTTCCCGGTGGACGGGAAGACCGCCACGTTCGAGCCTTCCTTGGAGAGCTTCAGGAACGCGCTGCCGTCCATCATCACGGTCATCCGCTGCTTCTCGACGCCGAGGGTGAGCCAGTGCGTCATGTCGAGCACGACGTCGAAGTGCGCGCCGGGAATGGGCTGCGGCGCATTGGGATTGGCCGTCGGGCTCTTCACGGCGAGGAGTGAGTCGGCGCCGGCCGGCGCCGCAGCTGGCGCAGTCGGCTTCGCTTCCGGCGCATCCTTCTTCTCCACCGTCTCTTTCTTCTCCGCGGGTTCCTTCTTCTCCTCCGCCTTCGGCGCGTCCTTGTCGTCGGCCGTCAGGATCCGCGCGGTGCTGAGTCCGGTCTCCTCGCGCGCCGCCCACGACGTCGCGCCGCCCATCGTAATGAGCGTGCCGCCGCGCTCGATCCAGGTCTTGAGCGCTGGCGCCTTGCCCAGCGACCCCACGTTGCCGTCGGGGATGATGATGGTCGTGAACGCAGAGAGGTCGCCGTTCAGCGCGTTGACCGCGATCGGCGTGAACTTGAGTCCATACCGTTGCTGAAGGCTCCACCAGGTGGCGCCGTACGCACCCGGACCAATGCCCTGATCGGCGACGACCGCGATCTTGGGTTCCTGCACGACGACCGTCGTACCCGAGCCGGTGCCGTACTGCGATGTCTCCGGGAAGGCAGTGTTCACGCCGGTGACTTCGACGCCGGCCGTGCGCGCGAGGGCGTCGAGCCGACGCTCGAGCGTGGCGTCGTTGCGCGACACGCGCGCCACCCACGTGCCGCGCGGCCAATCCACCTTGCCCGTCTGGATGGGCTGGCTGGCGATGGCGAGCCGGTAACCTTCCTGCAGCAGCTGTCCGGCGAGCCGCGAGGCGCCCGCCCGGTCGTTGCGCCACAGGTACGCTGACCTGGCGCCGGCCCCCTCGACGATGCCGCCGCGCACGGTAAACGGCAGGCTCTCGCCGTTGACGTGCATGGCGGGATCCGCCGAGAGCGCCAGACGCTCCGCCGTCATCGGCGCCGCGTCCTCCGTCCACCAGGCCTCCACGCCAAACGCCACAGGGAGTGCCCACGCGGTGATGTCGTAGAACTCGTATCCCTCGCCGTCGGCGCTCTTGCCGCGGTTGATGTTGCGCTTGAAGTAGTCGAGCTGGGCCTTGGCGAAGACTGGATCGAGCGACGGGTCGGGTTCGAGCACCGCCTTGGCCACGCGGCCATGCGGCTGGGCGAGATCGACGATGAGCGACCCCGTGGGGAACGTGCGCGCCCCCACGGCGTCGTCGGCGTACGCGTGCGCCTTGGCGCTGGTCAGCGGCTGGGTGAGGCGATGCACCTCAACCCCCGCGCGGAGCAGGGCGGCAGCCAGTTCGCCGGCACGCCCCGGGTCGTTCCCCGGCGCGAGCACCACGCGCTTCAGCGCCTGGGTCTTGCCGTCGGCCACCGCCCCCTGCCGGAAGGCGAGGTAGTCCCTCACGCGCTCGCGCGCGCGCGCCGCCACGGTCTCGAACGTGGCGATTGAGGCGGTGTAGTGCTTGGCGATGCCGTCGCGCAGCGACAGGAGCGTGCCGTCCTCTCGGCGCTTCAGCAGGGCCGGGCCGCCGTCGGTTTCGTAGGTCGCGCCCGTGGCGCCGGTAAGGGACGGCCACGTGTCGTAGTAACCCGGGTAGTACAGGTCGAACTGGTCGCGCACGTAGTACAGCCAGCCGAACTCGTCGAAGGCGCGCGCGTTGCCGGCGCCCACGGCTTCGTTCCACTTGTTCGGCCAGCCGCTGATGTTCGTGTTGATGGGGCGCGACGCGGGGGCCATGTAGTACTGCGCGGTGTAGCCGTGCAGGTCGGCGGTGACCATCGGGTGCCAGCGCAGCATCCCAGCGACGATGTGGCGCACCTCCCGCTGGGTGGTGGCGATGAGGTCGCGGTTCATGTCGAACCGGTAGTGATTGTAGCGGCCGGCGATCGTCCACGGCTGTCCACGCTGCTGCTCGAGCGCCATGCGCTCGGGGCTCCCCACGGCGATGGAGTTGGACCAGACCGCGAAGCGCTCGTGCCCGTCGGGATTGGACGACGGGTTGATGATCACCAGCGCGTCCTTGAGCAAGGCAACCGTCTTGGGGTCTTCGGTGGCGGCGAAGTGATAGAGCAGCGCCATCGAGGCCTCGAAACCCGGCACCTCGTCGCCGTGCACCGAGCCGCTGAACCAGACGACCGCCGGCGTGCGCGCCGCCACGGCCTCCAACTCGGCGGCGCTGGCGCCGCGCGGGTCGGCGATGCGGTCCAGGTCGGCGCGAATCTGGTCGAGCTTCGCGATGTTCTCGGGCGACGACACGACGTAGAGGCGCATCGTCCGCCGCTCGGTGGTGCGTCCCATCTCCTCGACGCGCACGCGGTCCTTGGCGGCATCGGCGATGGCGAGCAGTACGCGCTCCTGCGAGGCGTACTGCGTATGCCACGTGCCGATCCCGTAGCCGAGCAGGTCGTCGGGCTTCGGCACCGACGCGCGGTACGGGCCCTTGGCGTAGA
>VHBQ01000032.1 GCA_016871855.1 Gemmatimonadota bacterium | reverse complement strand
TCCTGCGCGGTGACGCGCGCCCCGGACACGCCCGGCGTGCCGGCGGCCTCAACCACCCGGCCCGAGACCGTAAAGGTGAGCGCGGCATTGGGAATGACGGTGACGGTCGCCGTCGCGCTCTTCCCCTCGGAAGTCGCGGTGATGAGCGCGGTGCCGAGGGTGAGGCCGGACACCAGCCCCGCCGAGGACACTGTGGCTACCGCGGTGTTGGACGACGACCAAGTAACGGTCCGTCCCGTCAGCGCGGTCCCCAGCGAATCAGCGAGCGCGGCCGTCAGCTGAATGGTCGCTTGCACTGCTACGGTGGTCGTAGCGGGCGAGATCGTGACGGTTGCCACGGGGAGCGCGATCACGGTCAGCGTGGCGGACCCCACCTTGCCGTCGACGGTGGCCGTGATGGAGGCGGTGCCCGCGGCGACGCCACGCGCCACGCCCGCGGCGTCCACGGTGGCCACTTGAGGGTTGGAACTGGCCCAGGTCGCCGCTTTCCCCGCGACCACAGCGCCGCTGCTGTTCAGGGGCGCCGCGCTGAACTGCTGGGTCTGTCCGACGCTGACGGAGGCCGTGGACGGCGTGACGTTGACAGTCGCGACAGCCTTGGGCGACGGTCCGGACGCGCCGTCGCCACACGACACGAGGAGCGCCACGGCCCACGGAACGATTCGACGAACGACGCAAGGCGACATAGGGAGTCGGGCGCGGGGAAGACGACGACCTTTAGACGCTGCCCACGGCGAAATGTTCATCGCGGGGCGAACGACGGCAGAAGATACAGGGCGCAAGGACCGACGGCGAGCCGCGGCAGGGCCGACCAGCGACGTTCATCGCGCGGCTCGCCGAGAGTGTAAATTGCATTCTGGCGTCCGGCACGATCGCCGCGGCGCCCGTACCCTGTGGAGAACACCGTTCCAATGGCCAGCATCAATAGTGGCAAGAAGCGCATAGCGATCCTCACCGGCGGCGGCGACGTCCCGGGCCTGAACCCGGCGATCCGGGCCGTCACCATCCGCGCCCTCCGCGAGGGGTGGGACGTGATCGGCCTGCGGCGCGGGTGGGCCGGTGTCACGGAGATCGTCCGCGACCATCTGCACGACAACAGTAACAACTTCCAGTTCCTCTCCGAGGAGATCGTCAACCGCGCGGGCCGCACCGGCGGCACCTTCCTGCACACATCGCGCACGCGGCCGAGCAGCATGAAAGCCGAGAACGTGCCGGGGCACCTGAAGCACATCTATAACCAGCCGGTCAACGACCTGACGCCCGAGGTGCTGAAAAACCTCGACTGGCTCGGCGTGGACTACCTGATCCCCATCGGCGGCGACGACACGCTGAGCTACGGGATGCGGATGCACCAGGAAGGTGTGAAGGTCATCGCCATTCCGAAGACGATGGACAACGACGTCCCCGGGACGGACTACTGCATCGGCTTCAGCACCTGCGTGACGCGCACCATCGAGATGGCGCACCGTCTGCGCACCTCGGCGGGGTCGCACGAGCGGCTGCTCATCATGGAGGTCTTCGGTCGCTACGCCGGCTTCACGGCGATGCTCCCGACGATGGCTGGCGCGGCCACACGCTGCGTGATTCCGGAGCATCCGTTCAGCTTTGACGTCCTGACCGAGATGCTGATGTACGACCGCAACCGGAATCCGTCGAAGTACGCGGTGGCTCTCGTGTCGGAGGGGGCAGTGCCGCAGGGCGGGCAGATGGTGTGGCAGAGCGACGTGCAGGACGCGTTCGGCCACGCCAAGCTGGGCGGCATCGGCGACATCGTGTCGAATGAGGTGCAGAAGCGCACCGCGCAGTTCAACAACGGCAAGGAAGTCCACATCATCAACCAGAAGCTTGGCTATCTGGTGCGCGGCGGTGATCCGGACGCGATGGACTCGATCGTGCCGATGGCGTACGGCAACCTCGCGCTCGACCTGCTGCTGCAGGGGGTGCACGGGCGGCTGGTCGTCGTGAAGAACGGATGCTACGGCAACATCCCGCTCGACGTGGTGACGAGCACCAAGAAGGTTGTGAACGTGGAGCGCTTCTACAACGTCGAGCGCTACCGGCCGTACTTCCACAGCTTCGAGATGGCGCCGCTGTTTATCATGACGAGCGAGGGGTAGCTGTAGCGGAGCGCGCGAAGTTCTCGCGCCAGCGGCGGCGGGGGTGCCGGCAGAGCTTCCATGAGACATAAGCTCTGCCGGCACCCCCGCCGCCGCTGGCGCTTCCTACCCGTGCGAACCGACGCGGGTAGGAGAGGAGCTACCGGCCGGCGGCCGGCCGGATCCGGATCGCCTGCCCGCCGCCCTTGGCCAGACGGATGGTCAGGCGCGAGGCGGACGTCACGTCCACCTTGCTGATTGCCACCGACGTCGGGTTGGTCAGGAAGTGCGCATCCTTGCCGTCGGCGTAGATCTCCGCGACGTATCGCTTCCCCGGCGTGAGGAATGACAGCGGCGCCGTGAACGTGCGCACCTCCTCGTCGGTGATCGCACCGATGAACCATTCGTCCTTGGCTGCCGCCTTCCGCGCGACCACCACGTAGTCGCCGATCCTCCCTTCGAGAACGCGCGTCGTGTCCCAATCCACGGCGACATCGCGGATGAACTGGAACGCTGGCTGCCCCTCGTAGTTCTCGGGCAGATCGGCCGCCATCTGGATCGGCGAGTACAGCACGACGAACAGCGCCAGCTGCTTAGCCAACGTCGTGCGCGGACGCGACGCCTCCAACGGCCGCGGTTTGCCGGTGGGGCGGGTGATGTTGATGTCGAAAATCCCCGGCGTGAAGTCCATCGGGCCGGCGAGCATGCGCGTGAAGAAGAGGATCGTCTCGTGCTCCGGCGCGTTGCCGCCGTCGCCGCCCCACGCGTTGTACTCCTGCCCGCGCGCCCCCTCGCGGCTGATCATGTTGGGCCACGTGCGCCGCTCGCCCGTGTCGTGGATGGGCTCGTGCGCATTGATGGCGATGCCGTACTTCGCCGCGGTCTCGATGACCTTCCGGAAGTGGCGCACCATCGGCTGGGAGTGATGGGCGTCGCCCTCCTTGGTCTTGTCGCCAACGTAGCCGGTCTTGACCGCCGTGATGCCGAGCCGCCGGTACAACGCAAACGCGCTGTCCATCTGGCGCTCGTAGTTGGCGATCCCCATCCCGGTCTCATGATGGCCGATCATGCGCACGCCCTTGCTCTTCGCGTACGCCGCGACGTCTTGCAGGTCGAAGTCGGGGTATGGCTGCGTGAACGAGAACTTGTCGCCGTTCTCGATCCAGTTGCCGTCCCAGCCAAGGTTCCACCCTTCCACGAGAAATCCGCCGACCTTGTTGGCCGCCGCGAAATCGATGTACCGCTTGGCATTCGCGGTGGTCGCGCCGTGAAGCGGCCCCGACTGCCACGTCATCGTGTTGATGTGCATCCCCCACCAGATGCCGTTGTACGTCATCGGCGTCACCCAGCTGGGGTCGGCGATCTTGCTCGGCGGGTTCAGGTTCAGTCCGATCACCGACGGCACGAGGTCGGCGGCGCGGTCGGCCAGCTGGATCGTGCGCCACGGTGTCACGAACGGCGTCGCGCCGCGCACCTTCACGCTGTCGCGCATCGGCGCGAGCATCACGCGCAGCGTCCGGTTCTGCTCCTTGCCGCCGCGGATGTTCAGGCCGGCGTAGTCGAACAGATCAGCCTCGTGGATCACCACATGGAGACCCGTCGGCATCTCCAGCGTCAGCGGTGTGTGCACCGTGTCGATGGTCGAGAGCGGCGACGCGCGGAAGAGGTACTCGTACCGGTTCCACTGGAACGATGGAATCCACCAGGCGCGTCCATCGCTCGCCATCGAGAACTCCGTCAGCTCTTCCATGATCTCGAACTGACGCAGCGCTGATTGCTCGGGGAGCTCGTAGCGGAAGCCGACGCCGTCGTTGAACACGCGGAAGACGGCGACGTAGCGGCGTCCCGGCGCGGCGGTCTCTTCCACCGTCACGCGGAGTTCGTTGTGATGGTCGCGCACGCGGCGCACTTCGCCCCACGGTTGCGTCCACGTCTCGTCGTGCGAGGCGCGCCGTGCGCCAATCGCGCGCAGCCCGCCAAACAGACGCGGGGCGCCGCGGAACTCGAAGCCGAGGGCGCTAGGCAGGAGGACGTTGGCGCCGCGCCGCGTGACAGTGTAGCGGAGAACACCGCTGTCGAGCGCGACGGTGACGATGTTGCGCCCGTCTGGGGACGCCACCGACGCCGGCAGCTGTGCCAGCAGGGACGGTGCCGGACGGAGGAGGCCGAAGCCTCCCAGGGCGGCGGCCACGGCGAGGGTTCTGGTGAGATGGGCCATGGCGCATAGAATACCATCAACGGCCCGCGAACGGATGGGCTTCACGTCGGAGGGACGATGAGGACGGCGATGCGGATTATCGGCTGGATTGCCTTGGCGCTGTCGGCGGTGCTCGTGGCCCTCGGGATCCTATCCTGGCCCCCCGGGGGATTGATGTTCGCGCTGCCGTTCGTCTTCCTGATTCCGGGTCTCGCCTTGCTCGCCCTCGCGGTGCTGCTGCTCTGGTTGAGCGGGCGTGCCTCAGCACCCAGCGAGTCCAGTCCCTCCGCCGGCTCCGGCGCCGGTTCGACCACCACCTGAACAACGGACGTCCCCATGGCCACTGATGCCAGCTACGCCAAGTACGTCTGCGACCAGTTGCACGCCGCCGGCGGGATCACCATGCTCAAGATGTTCGGGGAGTACGGGTTGTATCGGCACGGCAAGATCGTGGCGCTTATCGCCGACAATCAGCTCTTCGTCAAACCGACACCGGCGGGCGAGGCGGTGCTCGGCACGCCGACCTACGGACCGCCGTATCCTGGGGCGAAGCTGTTCTTCAACGTCTCGGACCTGCTCGACGATCCGGAGTGGCTGGTGCGGCTGATCCTGGCAACCGACGAGGCGCTGCCCGCGGCGAAGAAGAAGTCGGCAAGCCATGCGGCGTCTGCGGGTCGGACGGCGAAGCAGACCGCTGGCGCCAAGCCCCCGAAGCGTGCGGCCGCGAAGTCAAGCCGAAAGAAGCCTGCCGCCAAGGGCGCCAGTGTTAGGGGACGAACGAAGCGATCACCACGCGGCGGGCGGCGACGTGCGACTTGAGCTCCTGCAAGGCGTTGATGAACGCTGCGGGACTTGAGAGGTACGTTGCGCCTGGCTGCTCGCCATTGGGCCCGACCGCGTAGGGCGTGACGAGCGTGTGGTACTTCGTGAACAGGGCGTCCATCGCCGGCTGCGTGAATACCTCGGTGTAGAAGGCGCTGAGGTGCGCCTTGTACGCGGCCTGGTACACGGGGTCGTCAATGATGTAGCGAATCAGCGGCCACTGCGGCCCGACCTCGTTCATGGCGAGGGAAAGCCCTCGGTTGCCCGGGCCCGGCGCACCCTGCGTCGTTGCCACGGCGCTCGGGTTTCCGAGCATGGCCTCGTTATGGTCCCACGGGATCCACAGCAGCTTTCGGGTCGAGTGGTTGTAGAGATAGTAGTTGTGCGCCATCGTGCCGTAGCTGTCCCAGTTCACGATCGCGCTATTCACCGCGAGCCACTTGAGGAAGTGGCCGACATTGAAGGCAGCCTCGAGGTTTGCGCGCCACTGCACCGAATTCGACACCCTCAATCCGCTATTGAGTGCGGTGATCGCCGCCTGCACGTCGGCGTAGTCGGAGGTCTTGTTGTTCTTCTTCTCGAACTGGGACTGGAGAAACGAGGAGAAGCGCGACTCGGGCTTGTAGATGTTCCCCTTGTCCTCGCCGAACTGGTCCTTGACCATCGTGTCGTCGATGACCTCGACGGCGGTGTACACCCCCACATAGCGCGCGCCGGAGCCGAAGTCGATGAACACCCGGTACATCGCCGTGCGCGCAGCCGGGACACCGGCCAGGCGAAAAATGTCCGCGGTGACTTTCTCCCGAATGAGCGACGGATCGCTGCGCCCAGGCGAGAAGGAGAGCTCCTTGAAGCCGTAGAAGCGCTGCCCCTTGACCGCCGGAATCGAGTCTTCCCACTCGTTGAGCTTCAGCCGGAAGGGCAGCTTGAAGTTGCCGGTGCTCCACGCGCTCTGCAGCGTGGAGTTTCCCTTGAGCCTCCATCCGACCTTCTTCCACACCTTGCCGTTGTAGCGCACCAATACGGCGATGTAGTCAGGGTCCTCCTCGGGGAACCCGCCCGGCCTGGCGCCGCGCGAACCGAAGTCGAAGCCCCAGAGCGCGGTCATGTTCGCGCGCACTCCCACCCATTGCGCGGCGGTGATGGAGATCTCGATGGTGTTCACGCCGTCCTGCGGCAACGCCTCCGCGTAGTTCGGCGTCACCTTGCCATGCGTGGCGTCGGTCCAGTCGGGGTTGAACACCGCCGGGGCCGAGGAATACGGAAGCTCGGGAAGCTCGGCGCTGGCGACGGCCGTCACCGAAAACGTGGTGTTGGCCACCGCGGCGGTGACGATGATGGTGCCCGCCGTCGCGCCGAGCTGCACGCTGGTCTCCGCCAGACCCGCCGTATCGGTGAGGACCGAGGCTGGCGTGACGGACGCCACCCCGGTCGTCACGGCGAAATCCACACGCGCGCCGGCCAGGGCGCCGCCGGCGGAACTCGTCACCCGGACGCGAAGGGGCGCGCGAAGGGCGGTCCCCACCAGGCCTGACTGGCCATTGCCGGAGGCCAGCGTGATGCCAGACGGTGTGGCCGCTGGCGGCACCGGCGTCGAGGGCGGCGCGGGCGTGACGGCGGCGGTGGGAGCGGCCGGCTTGTCGTTACCGCACGCCAGCAGGCAGGCCAGCAGGCATGCCAAGCCCGCCCGCCGGCCGCGGCACGGTAGATTTCTCATCCTCCCTCCGCACATACCCCAAATACTGAACGTCTGACCCTGGCGTTCGTTAGGGGCGGGCACCGTTGGCAGGGATGGGCAGGATCACGATCCGGCCGCTCGACCAGAGGCCCACGCCATCTCAGTCACTCGCCTCGGCGCCGCGCGACTCCCAATTTGCTGGCGCGCCACGCTCACCGCCCAAACCCCTGTCACCGATGACCAGCCCTTTGCAAGCGGTTCGCGACGGCTATGACCGCTGGGCCGCCGTCTACGACCACGACGACAATCCGATGCAGGGCCTTGAGGGCCCGTTGCTGCGCGCGGCCGTCGGTGACGCGCGCGGCCTGCGCGCGCTTGACGTCGGATGCGGCACCGGGCGCCACGCGGTCTGGCTGGCCGCGTCAGGCGCGTCAGTGACAGCTGTGGACTTCTCCGAAGGCATGCTGGCCGAGGCGCGCCGCAAACCGGGCGCCGACGCGGTGCGCTGGGTGCGGCACGACCTCACGCAACCGCTCCCCTTCACCGACCGCTTCGACCTCGCGGTGAGTGGCCTGGTGCTGGAGCACATCGCCGACCTCGGGACTTACTTCGCGACGCTCCGCTCGGCGCTGGTCCCCGAAGGACGCGCCGTGGTGTCGGCCATGCATCCCGCCATGTTCCTGAAGGGGGCGCAGGCGCGCTTCACCGATCCGGCGAACGGTGAACTCGTGATGCCCGGCTCCCTGCCTCACTCGGTGGCCGAGTTCGTGATGGGCGCGCTTCACGCCGGCTTCACCATCGACGCCGTCACGGAGCACGCGCCCACTGACGAAACGGCGTTGCGCTACCCGCGCGCGGCCAAGTACGTGGGCTGGCCAATGCTGGTGCTGCTCGTGCTGCGCGCTGGGTGACGACCCAAGACTTGCCGCCGCATCTCGGTGAGAGGCGCGACACAGGTAACTGATACCACGAAGGGCCGAAGGGCACGAAGGGCCACAAAGGACAACTGGGAGGAACGACAGCGCGCCACGCACGGATCTGCATGGCGCGCCGTCGTTCCCCCAAGTTCTTCTTCGTGGCCCTTCGTGCCCTTCAGAGCTTCGTGGTATCAGTTGCCGTGTGCAGCCTGCGCTTACCCAGCGAACACCTCGAACACCCCCGCCGCCCCCATCCCCCCGCCGATGCACATCGTCACCATCCCGTAGCCGCCGCCCGCCGCGCCGAGCGCGTGCACGAGCTGGGTGGTGAGCTTGGCGCCGGTGGCGCCGAGTGGATGCCCGAGCGCAATGGCGCCGCCATTCACGTTGGTGCGCGCAGCGTCCATCCCGAGGTCCTTCATCACGGCGAGCCCCTGCACGGCGAACGCCTCGTTGAGTTCGATCATCTTCATGTCGTCGAGCTTCAGCCCGGCCTTGGCCAGCGCCTTCGGCACCGCCTTTATTGGGCCGATGCCCATGATATCGGGCGCCACGCCGGCCGTGGCGAACGTCACAAAGCGCGCGAGCGGCTTCATCCCGAGTTCCTTCGCCTTCTCCGCGCTCATAAGCAGCAGCGCGGCCGCGCCGTCGGAAAGTGGCGACGAGTTGCCCGCCGTCACGACGCCAGCGGCCGAGAATGCCGGCTTCAGCTTGGCGAGCCCCTCCAACGTGGTGTCAGCGCGCGGCATCTCGTCCACGGCGAACGACACGGTCTCCACGGTCTTCGTCGTCCCCTTCCACGTCACCTTCTGCACGGGCACCGGGACGATCTCGTTCACGAACGCGCCGCGCTGGATGGCGGCCGTGGCCTTCTGCTGTGAACCCAGCGCGAACTGATCAGCCTGCTCGCGCGTGATCCCCCAGCGCTTGGCCACGCGTTCGGCAGTATGTCCCATCCCGATGCTCGATTCGGTCATCTCGGGGTGCAGGCGCGTGTGGAAGCCCGACATCGGCACCGCGCTCATCATCTCGATACCACCGGCGACCACGACGTCGTTGATCCCTGTCATGATGCTCTGCGCGGCCATCGCCACGCTCTGCAGTCCCGACGAGCAGAAGCGATTAACCGTCGCCCCGGAGACCTCGACGGGATAACCGGCGCGCAGCGCGGCCAAACGCGCGATGTTGAGCCCCTGCGACCCCTCCGGGAAGGCACATCCCCAGAGGACATCGTCAATCACCGCAGGGTCCACCTTGGCGCGAGCCGCAACGGCCTTCAGCATCTCGGCGCTCAGGTCCACCGCGTGTACGGTGGCCAGGGCCCCGTCCTTCTTGCCGCGAGCAACGGCCGACCGCACCGCGCTCACGATCACTGCGTCCTTCAGTTGCATCGTATCATCTCCCGGCGCGTGATGTCGCGCCCGCAGTCGTCGTGGGTTCGGTCAGTTGCGCAGCGGCTTGCCCGTCTCGAGCATGTGCTGGATGCGCGCCTGCGTCTCCTTGGTGCCGAGCAGGCGGAGGAATCCCTCGCGCTCGAGTTCGATGAGGTCCATCTCGGTGACGTCGCGCGGCGGGCCATCACCGCCCGACAGCACCAGCGCCACCTCGTGGCCGATGCGCACGTCGTGCGCGGAGGCCATCCCGCTCTCCTGGAACGAGAAGAGCGCGTAGTCGAGGTTGGCCAGCGCGTCGCGTCCGAGCGCGCGCATGGTCATCGGCGGTTGCGGGACGTATCCCGGCGCGAGGTCAATCACGCGCCGCTTGGCGTCGCTGAGCAGGACGTCGCGGTTCATCGCGATGCGGTCGGTCGGGCGCAGGTATCCGAGTTTCTGCGCCTCGTGGGCGCTGGTGCTCACCTGCGCGAGCGCGATCAGCTTGAACGCGCGCTTGATCCCCTCGAACGGATCGGCCTCCTCGTACGCGGCGAGTTCGCGCGTGAACCGGAACGCCAGTTCCTTGGTGCCGCCTCCACCCGGCAGCAGCCCCACGCCGGCCTCGACAAGCCCCATGTACAACTCGGCGTGCGCCTGCACGACGTCGCAGTGCATCGAGAACTCGCAGCCGCCGCCAAGCGTGAGCCCGAACGGCGCGGCGACCACCGGGAACGGCGCGCGGCGCAGGGCGAGCGACGTCTCTTGGAAGCCCTTCACGCCCGCCTCCAGCGCCTTCCAGTCGCCGCTCATCAGCGCCGGCCCCTGCTGGGCCAGGTTGGCGCCCGCGGTGAACGTGCGCGGGTCGTCATTGCCGATAACAAGCCCGAGGTACTTGCCCTTCGCCACCCGCTCGAGCGTGCGGTGCACCATCTCCACCACGCCCACGCCCAGCGTGTTCATCTTGCCGCAGAACTCGAGGCAGAGCACGCCGTCACCGAGATCGAGGACGCGCGCCTCCTTGTTCTCGTCCACGACCTTGCCGTCGGCGCGCAGCGCGGCGAGATCGATGCGGCCGGCGATCCGCGGCACGGGGGCATAGCCCGCCGTCGTCGCCATCTGCTCGGCGCTCCCGGCGCCCGCGTAGAATCCCTTCGTCGCCTGCGCGAACAACGGCGGCTCGACGAACCCGTGCGCCTTGAACTGTGCGCGCAACCAATCCAGGCCGAGCGCGTCCATCACCCGGAACGGCCCAATCTCCCAGCCGTATCCCCACTCGAGCGCGTGGTCCACGCCGGTGATGTCGTGCGCCAGCTCGGGCGCGAGTCGCGCGGTGTGGTAGGCGACGATGGTGAGCATCTTGCGCAGGAAGTCGCCGTACTTGCCCGGCAGGTCGCGGACCTTCGCGAGCCGTTCCGCGGGCGGCAGCTTGAGCAGCGCGTCGATCTCCGGCGTGGAGAGGCGCGCCTGCGGCACGTACTCGAGCGTGTGCCAGTCGAGCGTCTTGATCTCCTTGCCCGCCTTCTTGTAGAAGCCGCCGCCGGTCTTGTCGCCCAGCCAGCCGCGTTTCACGATCTCGTGCACCCACGGCGGCAGGGTGAAGTCCTCGCCGGTGGCCGCGGACAGCCCCGCGCTCACGTGCGCGAGCACATCGAGGCCGGACAGGTCGCCGGTGCGGAAGGTGGCTGTCTTCGCGCGGCCGATGAGCTGGCCGGTGAGGCCGTCCACCTCGTCGATGGTGAGGTCGAACTCCTCCATCAGCTTGAACGTCGCGAACATCCCGAACACGCCGAGTCGGTTGGCGACGAAGCCGGGGACGTCCTTGCAGAGCACGATCCCCTTGCCCATGCACCGCTCGGAGAACTCGCTCATCGCGTCGAGCGTCTCCGGCGCCGTGTACGGCGTCGGGATCAGCTCGAGCAGGTGCATGTAGCGCGGCGGATTGAAGTAGTGCGTGCCGAGGAAGTTCCGCTTGAAGGCGTCGTTGCGCCCCTTGAGCAGGACTTCCATCGGAATGCCCGAGGTGTTGGACGTGACGATCGCGCGCGGCGCGATCTGCTCGAGCCTGGCGAACAGCTCCTGCTTCGGCCCGGGCTGCTCGATGATGACCTCGACGATCCAGTCGCAGTCAGCGAGCAGGTGCAGGTGGTCGGCGGTGTTGCCAGTCTCGACGAGCGCGGCGCGCTCGGCATCCATGAACGCGGCGGGCTTGGCCTTGCGGGCCTTCTCCAGTCCCTTGCGAGCTGGTGCCGAACGGTCGGGCGAGGCCGCGTCCTCGCTGCCGGGAATGTCGAGCAGGACGACCGGGATGCCGGCGGAGGCGGCAAGCGCGGCGATGCCGCTTCCCATCACGCCGGCGCCGACGACGCCCACTTTCGTGACGCGCATCAGGGCTCCATTGGGGGGCGTGCGAAGTGTGCAGAACGCGGCTCGCAGTGCTCGCCGCCTCTCCACGAATCTACCGAACGCGGTGCGCCGCGATAGGTTGGGGCCATGAAGATCCCGTCCACGCAGGCAGTGCGCCATCTCCGGTCGGCGGACCCGGTGATGGCGACCGTGATTGACCGCGTCGGTCCATGCCGGGCGCGCGCCTATCCCGAGTCATCGCACTTCGGGGCCATCCTGCGCTCCATCGTCTACCAGCAGCTCAGCGGCAGTGCGGCGGCGACGATTCACGGCCGCGTCCTCGCGCGGTTCGGTGGCCGCGTGCCCGCGCCGCGCGATCTGTTGCGCACCGAGGACGCGATCCTGCGCGCGGCCGGGCTCAGCGGGCAGAAGACGCGCTACGTGAAGAGCCTGGCGACGCACGCCGCCGACCGCCGCTTTGGGATGGAGCGCCTGCACGAACTCGATGACGCCGCGGTCATCAACGCGCTCACGCAGATCACGGGCATCGGCCGCTGGACCGCGCAGATGTTTCTGATGTTTCATCTCGGCCGGCCGGATGTGCTCCCCGAGCTCGATCTGGGGATACAGAAGGGAATCCAGGTCGCCTACGGCTTGCGGCGCCTGCCCAATCCCAAGCAAGTGATGCGACGCGGCGCGCCGTGGGCACCGTACCGCACGGTCGCGAGTTGGTATCTGTGGAGGCTGCTGGAGCTTCCGCAGGACTGATCGAGGCGACGCGGGAGGGGCATGCGAATTGGTGTGACGGGAGCGAGTGGATTCGTGGGGCGGCGGCTGACGGCTGACTTGCAGGCGGCCGGACACGAGGTGCGCCGCATCGGGCGCGGATCGGACGCCGACATCCGATGGGATCCAGCGCGGGGAGAAATCGACGCGGCCCGATGCGCCGGGATCGAGGCGTTCGTGCACCTTGCCGGCGCCAACGTCGGCGAGCGCTGGACGCCCGAGCAGAAGCGCGCCATCCGGGAGAGCCGTGTGGATGGCACCGCGCTCATCGCGCGCACTGCAGCCGCGCTGCAGCCGCGCCCGCGCGCGCTCATCTGCGCTTCGGCCGTCGGCATCTACGGCAACGCCGGGGACGCCGTGTTGGACGAGCTGTCGCCGACGGGCTCCGATTTCCTGTCAGAGGTGGGGCGCGCGTGGGAAGCGGCGGCAACGCCGGCGCCCGAGGCCGGCATCCGGACCGTGCACCTGCGCTTCGGCATCATTCTGTCACGCCGCGGCGGCGCGCTGGCCAAGATGGTCCCCGCGTTCCTGTTGGGCGGCGGCGGTCGGCTGGGATCCGGATCGCAGTGGATGAGCTGGCTGTCGATGGATGACGCCGTGGCGATGATCCAGTTCGCGCTGGCTCGCGCCGACCTGGCCGGCGCGATGAACGCCGTGGCGCCGGAACCCGTGACGAACACCGAGTTCACGGAGACGCTCGCCCGCGTCCTGCGGCGCCCCGCGCTCTTCCCCGTTCCCGATTTCGCGCTCAACTTGATGTTTGGCGAGATGGCGCAGGCCACGCTGCTGGCGAGCCAGCGGGTAGTGCCGCGCGCGCTCCTCGCCGCGGGGTATTCCTTCCGGCACGCTTCCCTCGAGTCGGCGCTTCGCGCCGCGGTGAACGAATGACGCTGCGCCCCGCCACCGACTTCCATAGCCATCTGATGCCGGGAGTCGATGACGGGGCGGCCGACCTCGCCGAGTCGCGCGCCGCCGTGACCGCCTTCGCGAACGATGGCGTGCGCACCGCAATCACGACGCCGCACTTCGATGGATCGCTCACGCGTTCGGCCGAGCTTGGCGGGGCGCGGTTGGCGGAGTTCGACGCCGCATTTGCTGCGCTGACCGGCGACGCCGCGGTGCAGGCCGCCGGCGTGCAGCTGCTCCGGGGCGTGGAGTTGATGCTGGACATTCCCGATCCTGATGTCGGGGATCCGCGCCTGCGACTCAACGGCGGCCGCTTTGTGCTCGTGGAGTATCCCGGGCTCCAGCTTCCCCCGCAGCACGCCGAGTTCGCCATTCGTGCCCTGCGCGATGCCGGCTGGCAGCCCGTGCTGGCGCACCCGGAGCGCTACCGGAACGTGGACGACACGCTCGAGGGGCTGGTCGCGCTCCGCTATGCGGGCGCGCTGTTCCAGGTGAATGCCGGCTCGTTCGTCGGCCACTACGGAGCCGGCCCCAAGCGGCGCGCGCTCTCGCTCCTGGCGCAGGGGTGGATCGACTACGGCTCCAGCGACTACCACAGCCGCGGTACACCCTCGGTCAGCGCGGCGCGCTCTGCTCTCAAGGACCTCGGAGCGAGCGAGCAGGCGGAACTCCTGTTCGTCGAGAACTCGGCGCGGCTCGCCCGCGATGAATCGCCGCTGGCCGTGCCGCCAGCAGCTCCGGACCGGCAAGAGCCGCGCTCGTGGTGGGCGCGGCTGGGACTCCGGGAGCGCGAATGACGACGTCGCGGTGGACGCTGGCGCGGCCCAGCCTCTGGATGACGGCGCTGGCCCTCACAGCGATTCGCATTCTCTTCGCGGGGGAGCAGCAGACCGGACGTGACCGCTTTCTGGCGGTTCCCATCGCGCTTGAATCCGGGTGGCCGGGAACTTATACGCCGAGCGATGTCCTGGTGCAGGCCGGCCTGCACTCCGGGTTTCATCTCTACGTCGGCTTTGGCCATCTCGCCGCGATGCTCGGCATTTCGCCCGTCCTGCTGTGGGAGATCGGGTTGCTCGTATCGCTGTTCGCGATCAGCCTGCTGATGCTTCGATTCGGGGAACTGCTGACGGGTCGGCGCGACCTCGCGATCCTGTCCGCCATGCTGTTGATCACGATGCCAGGGTTTCGCGGTGGCCTAGCCTGGACGCCCTTCCCGTCATCGGAGTTCACCACTGGAATCGTCGCGGGGGCGATGGGCTTCTATGGCCTGTGGGCGCTGTGGCACGGGCAGTGGTTGCGCGCGGGCGCCACGGCGGGGTTGTTGTTCAACGTGCATCCGAGCATGGGGAGCATCTCCGCCGTGTTCGTGGCCGTCACGGCGCTCGCGTCTGGTGGCGATCGCCGCCGCGCTGCGCAGGCGCTGGCGCTCGTTGCCCTGCTGGCCAGTCCAAACGTGATCGTGATGGGACTCCACCTGTTTGCCGGCGGCGCGCCGTCGGCGACCTTCGCGGAGGTCACGCAGTACCAGCGGCAGCATACCCTCAGGAACTACTGGGACGTGGGCCTGCCGTTCTACGCGGCGCTCGTCGCGCTTGCCGTCGCCGGCAGCGGGACGCTCGACGCCGCGTTGCGTCGCCACGTGCGCCTTGCGATCGCCGCGGTGCACGCCCTGTTCCTCGTCTACATCATCGGCGTGGAACTGCTGGAGAGCACCGCGGTGCTGATGTTCTTCTTCTTCCGGGCGTCGGCGTACCTGAAGGTGCTGGGCGTGATGCTCGCCGCCCGACTGGCTGGATCGCCTTGCCACGCTCTTTCCGGCGCGGGGCGTGTTCGTGCTCTCGCGAGACTGCGCGGCGGCGCAGGCGCGCATCTGGCCCCGGCGACGGCAGTGGCTCGTCTATCCCGGCGCTTCCCTCGAGCGGTTTGACGCGGCGCGTGCCGAAACGCCGGCGGCCGCGCGCACCGCGCTTGGCTTGCCATCAACGGGGCCGCTGATCGGCATCATCGGACGCCTGCAACGCTGGAAGGGGATGCATGTCCTCATCGACGCCCTCCCAGCCGTCCACGCGCGGCATCCCGATGCGCGAGTAGTCATCGTTGGAGGCGCGCACGAACCGGAGCCTGACTACCCCGACGCGTTGCGCGCGCAGGCTCGGCGATGTGGACTTGAGGATCGCGTGCTGTTCGCCGGGTTCCAGACCGACGTGCCGCGCTGGATGCAGGCGATGGACATCATCGTGCATGCTTCCGATCGCGAGCCGTTCGGCATTGTGGTGCCGGAGGCGATGGCGCTCGGCAAGCCGATCGTGGCGGGCGCCGCGGGCGGTCCGGCGGAGATCATCACGCCGGGCGTTGACGGGCTGCTCTCCCCCTTTGGCGACGCGCCGGCGCTGGCCAAGGCGCTGCTGGCGTACCTCGATGATCCGGCGTTCGCCGCGTCATGCGGGCGCGCCGCGGCAATCCGGGCGCGCGACTTCTCGGCGACGCGCTACGCCGCGGCGTTTACCGATGCGGTGATGGACGTGCTGAAAGCCTAGCGCCAGCCGATGCCTGCGGTCAGGCGGAACCACATGCCGTCGGGTCCGAGATCCGGTCCGCCAATCACCTTGCGGCCGTCCAGTTTCCACGCCGCGCGATTCGGCGCGATCTTGACCCCGAGTCGGGCGCCCAGCGTCAGTCCAAAGCGATCGCCGACTGAACGGAGCACCAGCCAGTCACCGCCGACGGCCGGTTCGAACAGCAGGTAGGTGGCTTCGACCTTCGACGAGTAGTTCGGGTGCAGGAGAATGTCGGTGAAGCTCGGATCCACGCCCGTCGGCGGCGCACCGCCGCCGTTCCGGTCGGACAGCGTGACGACCATCGTACCGGCGCCCACGCCGAGCATGGGATAGAGGTTAAGGTGACGACCCGCGTAAAAGGCGTAGCCCACCTGACCAAGGTAGAACCGGCTGCGTAGGGCGGAGGTGCGGCCCCCTTTGGCATCGCCTTCCTCGCCGAAATCGGTCACCGCGAACTCGCCGCCGAAAATCATCCGGCCGTAGTTGAGACGCGCCCCGCCGCCATAGGAGATCGCATCGTTGGAGACCGCGAAGTAGTTGGCCGTGTCGAGGCGGGTATTGAGGTCGCGCGTGTTGGCCACGCTGCCGCCCGTTCCGACGAAGAACGACCCGTACGGAAAGGTCCCGCCCAGGCCGACGCCCTCGCCGCGCGCCCCCTGGGCGTGCAGCGGGGCGATCGAGAGAGCGGCTGCGAGCGCGAGGGTGGCGGCGCGCGTGAACGCCATCGGAGTCGGAATCGGCATACGGGTCGGCGGAAGTGATCGTGCCCCGGGCGATGGAGCGCACGAATAATGGCGATCATTGGCCCTTCGCGCGCCCCGGCAACTGCCGCGCGGCAACGCGCGCGGCCTCGACGCGTCTCGTAGCTCGTGACGCGATGGATGCCAGAATGCGGCGCAACGGCCGAGGTGCAGGGCAGGGAAGCTCAGCGCGCTCGACCTACATTGTGGCCAGCATATACTGCGCGAATGATGACGTAATACTGTACGAATGCTGGCGCATACTAACGGGGAGTAGCCGCCAAACCTTGCGTCTAGCTTGCGCTCGTCCCACCCGTCGGTGTCGCGGTGAGCAATCGGAGGGCAGCGGCGACCGCTTCCGAGGTGCCGGCGAGAGCGAGCACATCGCCGGCACGAATCTCGTCGCCGCCACGCGGAATCAGGATGCGTTCGTCGCCGCGGGTGATCGCCAGAATGCCGGCTCCCGTGCGCGCACGCACGTTCAGTTCGCGCAGCGTACGCCCCGCGGCGGCGTGCTGGGCGGTGATGGCGACGCCAACGGGTGCGCCCATCCCCGGCAGCAGTTCCTCGGCGTGCGCGATGGGCTGCGGCACCGGATACGTGCCGGTCTCCTCCATCTGATGGCGCAACGCAGAGACGAGCAGTTGCGCGCCGGCCTCGGCGTGGCCCTGCAGGTTGGCGGCGCTGCGCCAGACGAGAATGCCGATGATCAGCACGAGCACGAGCAGCGCCGCGGTGCCGCGCAACGGCGGCAAGAAGGGCTGCGCCACCGCGACCACGGGGAATGCGGCGAGCAGCATCACGCCGCCCTGCAGCGAGACGCTCAGCGCGCGACGCGGGGCGAAGCCGAAGTCCGCGCCCCGGCTCGGCAAGGGAAGCGCGCGTTCCGCGAGGAGTTCGCCCAGGCGTCCCGCGGAGCGGAACAGTCCCAGCACGAGCGGCGCGGCGGCGAGCGCGGCCAGCGCGAACACGCCGAGCTGCGCCTTTTGCGGTCCCGCCCCCGTCCAGCGCTGGAGCAACTCGACGCCGCGCGGCATTTCGACGGCGGCCGCCACGACGATGACGATCAACACCGCGACGTCCAGCGCGATGAACCCGACCAGTTGGCGCGCTCGCGAACGCTGCTGCGTGCCGCCGCCGCGCCGCATCGCCTCGAACCAGGAGCCGTAGAGCGCGACAAACGTCTGCAGGGGCGCGGGGAGCGCACGGTCGATGCGCGCCGCCACCTCGGCCGAGGAGGCGATCAGCCACGGGGTAAGCAGCGTCGTGATGGCCGAGACGGTGACCGCCACGGGGAGCAGCTGTTCGCCCACGGCGCCTGACGCGGTCCCGACGCCGACGATGATGAACGAGAACTCGCCGATCTGCGCCAGGCTCATCGCCGTCCGCACGCTGGTGCGGACGTCGCGGCCGGAGAGGAAGACGGCGCTCGAGACGATGAGCACCTTGCCGACGAGCACCACCACCGTAATCACCAGCGCGGCGACCCAGTGCTGCGCGACGAGCGCCGGGTCGATGGACATGCCCACGGCGACGAAGAAGACGGCGGCAAAGAAGTCGCGGAGTGGGCCGAGCAGCGCCTCCAGCCGGCGTTGCGCCCCCGACTCGGCCATCAGCGCGCCCATGATGAACGCGCCCAGCGCCACGGAGTAGCCGAAGGCCACGGCGAGCAGCGCGGCGCCAAACGCCAGCCCGACCGCCGTGACGAGCGTCGTCTCGTCATTGCGCAACCGCACCACCGAGCGCATCAGCCGCGGCACCACCAGCAGGCCGATGCCGATGAGTGCGGCAAGGAATGTCAGCAGCTGCAGCATCGTGCTGCCGAGCTGCAGCGCGGACGGCGTGCCGCCTCGCCCAACGGCCGAAAGCGCAGCGAGCAGCAGGATGCCGATCAGGTCCTCGAACACGGTGATGCTGTACACCGTGTCGCGCACGGGCCGCTCCACCGGGAGCTCGCGAAAGGCGCGCGCGATGATGGTCGAGGACGACACGGTGACGATGGCCCCCGTGAAGATCGCCTCCTGCAGGGTCCACCCCATCAACTCGGCGACGGTGACGCCCAGCCCGAACATCGCCGTGGACTCAACGAGCGTGACGAGCCCAGAGACCGGCGCCATGCGGAGCATGCGGCGCAGGGAGAACTCCAGGCCGATCGAGAACATCAGCAGAACGACGCCGACCTCGGCGAGCGATGAAACCGTGCCGGTGTCGGCGACGAGCGGGACGGGGACGTGCGGCCCGACGATCATCCCCGCCAGCAGGTAGCCGAAGACCACCGGCAGGCGAATGCGCTGGCAGAGCACCGTGGTCACCGCCGCCACGGTGCAGACCACCGCCAGTGTATAGAGGAAAGAGCCGGAGCCGAGCATCACCCGGAGAGTGGCGCGGCGACCGCGATGCCGCAACCGGCTGGCGCGACCCCAAGGGGAGCGCCGCGGAACGCGTCAGCCCCTATTTTTCGGGCACCCCGATCACGCGTTCGTGAGGATTCCATGCCCGTCATCTCCTTCGATGAACTCCCCGCCGACGGCCAGCTGTGGCTGTTCGGCGCGGCCGCGCCCATTGACGACGTCGATGAACGCCGCGTGTTGGCCACGGTGGACGGGTTCTTGAAGACCTGGCAGGCGCACGGCCATCCGCTGTACGCGGCGCGAGACTGGCGGGACGGGCGATTCCTCGCGGTCGGGGTGGATGTCTCGCGGGAAGGGGCCTCGGGCTGTTCGATCGACGGGTTGCACCGCGCGCTCAAGACGATCGAGGCTGGCATCGGCACGACGCTGCTGGACCGCTCCCTGGTCTTCTTTCGGGATGCCGAAGGTTTGGTGCACGCCGTGTCGCGAGACGACTTCGCGCAGCTCGCCCGCGAGGGGCACGTTGGCGCGGACACGCCCGTGATGGACCTGTCCATCACCGACGCCGCGTCCTACCGGTCGCGCTTCGAGCGGCGCGCCGGGGACAGCTGGCACGCGTCGCTGATCCCCGCTCGGTAGCGGCCGTCGCGGGGCCGAGGGGCCGGGACGCCTGACGCCCGCGGCCCAACCAGGGCCGCAGACGTCCGGCGCCGCGTCGCTCAGGCACGCAGCCAGTCGGCCTGCCAGTCCTTGATGGCGGCCTTGATGGCCTTCTGTTCGGCCAACTCGCCCGAGAGCACGCGCTGCACGAGTCCCGGCAGCTCCGCGTCGCTGGCGAACCGCAGGCCGACCATCTGCCGCGCGGACAGGCGCATGATGTCCGCCTGCGGCACGCCAAGTTCGCGCAGCTTCAGGCGCATCTCGAGGCGAATGAGCCGATCCTGCACGCGCAGCGCCATCAGGCGGGCCGACGCAACGATGGCGAAGAAGCCGATCGCGAAGACGACGTTCCACCACGCATAGCGCGTCTGGTAGTAGTACGCGTGCCGCACTTGGACCACGAGGTTGAGCAGCGCGATGGGGCTGGCGATGAAGTGGTAGAACGGCTCCCAACGCGTGTGGTGCTTGAAGTCCTGGGTCTTCTGGGCCATGGGGTCCTCGCGGATTGAGCTACGGGGGGAAGTTGGTTGCCGGTGATCGTCGGTTACAGCCGTCGGGTGCGTATCACCAATAGCACCCGACCTCGATGTCGCGCCAGCGGGGTGGACGGCTCTCTGCCTCGGGACGGGCCACGCTTCGTTGAAGGGCGGCGTGCCCTGGGCCATGGCGTCCCACCGCTGGCCGCGGATCCCGAAGAGAGTCTGCGTGACGTTGCCAACTTGCACGGCGGCGCGCGACGGCGCAAACCCCGGCTGTTTGCGACGGCGCACGCGTGGCGCGGACGCTGGTGTCAGCCTAGCGCCACCCGTGCAACACTTGGCATTATTGGCAGCAGTGCGGGCGCCGGCCGGGACGCTGTCGAAAGTGCGCCGGCCCGGATGGGCAGGCGGGCACTGACCCCTGATCTTTGCTCCTCTCTCAATGTCCTTAGGCACTGCCGTCGCCGTTCGCGGCCTTTCGAAGGCGTACACGATTTCGCATCAGGCGGAGCGGCACTACACGCTCGCCGAGACGGCGCTGGCGCGCCTGCGCGCGGCGAGTGCTGCGCGTTCACGGGAGACGTTCTGGGCGCTGCGCGACGTGTCGTTCGAGGTGCCGGTGGGCGAAGTCATCGGCATCATCGGCCGCAACGGCGCCGGCAAGAGCACGCTGCTCAAGGTGCTGAGTCGGATCACCGAACCCACCGCCGGCGAAGTCGACCTCTACGGCCGGGTGAGCAGTCTGCTGGAAGTGGGCACCGGGTTCCATCCCGAGCTGACCGGCCGCGAGAACATCTTCCTGAACGGCGCCATTCTTGGCATGCGCCGCGCGGAGATTCGGCAGCAGTTCGACGCGATCGTGGCCTTCTCCGGGGTCGAGCAGTTCATCGACACGCCGGTCAAGCGCTACTCGTCAGGGATGTACGTGCGCCTGGCGTTCGCCGTCGCCGCGCACCTCAATCCCGAGATCCTGATCGTGGACGAGGTGCTCGCGGTGGGTGACGCAGCCTTCCAGAAGAAGTGCCTCGGCAAGATGCAGGACGTTGCCACCCAGCAGGGCCGCACCGTGCTGTTCGTCAGCCACAACATGCCCGCCGTCGAGAATCTCTGCGGCCGGGTGATCGTGATGGACCAGGGGCGCGCCAAGGAGCCCATGGAAACCAAGGCGGCGATCCGGCACTACCTGCACGACGTCGTGGGCGCGGCCGTGTTGGAGGCGCCGCTGGCGCAGCGCACGGATCGCACGGGCTCCGGCGCGGTGCGGCTCACGAGCTGCCATCTGGAGGATGCGCACGGCCGTCGCATCAGCCACGTGCCGAGCGGATCCGACGTGACGGTCGTCCTTGGGTACGCGGCGCTTGAGGGAGAGCGCCTGCAGCGCGTGGACGTGGGCGTATCACTCAGTACCGAAAGCGACCAGATGCTCTTCGTGTTGTACAGCGGCTACACGGGCCAGGTGTTCGGGCCGCTGGCCACGTCCGGGTGCTTCCGGTGCAGCATCCCGCGATTCCCGTTTGCTCCCGGACGCTACCGTCTTGGCGCACGGGTGCTGGCGGGCACGGACGAGGCCGACTGGCCGCGCGACGGCGTGGGGGAGTTCGATGTCGTGCCCGGGGATTTCTACGGCACGGGGAGCTCAGGCTACGAGGGCACCGCGCCCGTGATGATCACCGGGGAGTGGTCGCACCGTGCTTAAGGCGCTGGCTCGTCGCTTGCGCGCGCTGCTCGGTGGTCCGCGAGCGGCGCCTGGCGCCGACTACTACCGGCTCTCGTTCTCGCAGGAGGGCGAAGACCTGGTCCTGCTTTCCTTGTTCGAGGGCGTTACGACGGGGTTCTTCGTAGACGTCGGGGCGCACCACCCGCGGAAGTACTCGAACACATTCGCGCTGTACGAGCGCGGGTGGCGCGGGATCAACATTGACGCGATGCCCGGCAGCATGGCCGCGTTCCGCGCCATGCGCCCGCGGGACATCAATCTCGAGCTGGCCATCTCGGACAAGCGCGAGACGCTGACCTTCTTTGAGTTCAACGAACCCGCCCTCAGCGGGTTTGATCCGGATGTCGCGCACGCCCGCGAGGGGGTGGTGCCGCCAGGTTCGCCGGAGAGCGCAGCGTTCCACATTGTCGCCGAACGCCAGATCAAGACCGTCACGCTGGCGGAGACGCTTGACGCCCACCTGCCGCCCGGTCAGGCCATCGATCTGCTCAGCGTGGACGTGGAAGGCGGTGACCTTGCGGTGCTCGCGTCGAGCGACTGGGCCCGGCACCGTCCCACGCTCGTCCTCGTGGAGGACGCGGCGGTCGAGTCGATGCTTGACCTCTCCGGTTCTCCGGTGGCGCAGTTCCTGCGCGCGCGTGGATACGTGCCCATCTGCCGGACGCGACTCACGTTCTTCTATGCCCGAGAGGACTGCGTGGTGCGCGGCATCCTTGGACTGGGACTGGCGGCGGCCCGGCGCGATGGCGCGGATGACGCCGCCGCCGGGTCGCCGGAACCGGCATGACGGCGCCGGTCGTCGACGTCTCCATCCTCATCTGCACGCGCAACCGACAGCACGAGCTGTCCCAGACGCTGGCGGCGCTGCAGCGCGTCGCACCCCCCGCGGGACGCACGGCGGAACTGCTGCTTGCGGACAACGGCTCCACCGACGGCACCGCCGAGGTGGCGCGGGCGTTCCGCTGGCAGCACGGGACCGTGCGCGTGGTCAGCGTTCCCCAGGCGGGCAAGGGACACGCGTACAACGGCGGACTCGCCGTCGCGGCTGGCAGCGTGATCCTGCTCACCGATGACGACGTACGGCCGGCTCCGGAGTGGATCTCCTCCGTGTGCGCTCCCATCTGGCAGGGCAGGGCGGAAATGGTGGCTGGGGGGGTGAGTTTCCCGCCGCACCTGCATCGTCCGTGGATGACGCCGTCACTGCGCTCCTTCCTGTCATCTACGGAACTGCTGGACGCCGCCAATCCCGAGTGGGTGGTCGGCGCGAACCTGGCGTTCTCACGCCGCGTGCTCGAACGCGTGCCGGCGTTCGACCCCGCGCTCGGTCCCGGGGGGCTCGGCTTTGAGGACGAGGTGCTGTTCGCCTGGCAGGTGCGCGAGGCCGGGTTCCGCATCGTGGGCAGCCTTGAGTACCCGGTGCAGCACTGGTTCTCGCCCGACCGCCTGCGGCGTTCGGCGCTCGGGCGCTACCTGCGGGCGCATGGCCGTTCGAAAGCGTATGTGGAATACCACTGGGAGCATCGTGTCGTGCGGCGGCCGCGACTGGCCTTCGCGCGCGCGCTGCTTCGCTGGCTCGGCTTCCACGCGCGCCATCCGCTCGCGTGGAGCCGGCGAGAGGGCATCAGCGAGCGGGAGGCGGACGCGTTGCGGGCGATGGGCTACTTCGCGCAGTTTGCCGTGGAGCGCCGTCGTCCGCGTCAGTATGCGCGCCGCGGCCTCGTCCGACAGGACGCGACGTGACGTCCATCGGCGATCGTGAGGACACCGGGAGGTTGTTGCGGTCATGACATCGCATCCGCATCGCGCGACGATCGCGCCGGTCCCGGCCGGTGCAGACCGGCCGCGCTGGTCGGTGATGATCCCCACCTACCATTGCGCGGCGTATCTGGCGAAGACCCTCGAGAGCGTGCTGCAGCAGGACCCCGGTCCGGCGGCGATGCAGATCGAGGTGGTGGACGACTGCTCGTCGCAGGACGATCCGGAGGCGGTGGTGCGCGCCGTCGGCGGCGGGCGGGTCGGCTTCTTCCGGCAGGAGCGCAACGGCGGTCACGTGCACAACTTCGCCACCTGCCTGGCGCGCAGCCGCGGCCAGTTGGTGCATCTGCTGCACGGCGACGACTACGTGCAGCCGGGTTTCTACCGCGCGATGGGGGCCGCGTTCACCGCGCAGCCCGACATCGGGCTCGCGACCTGCCGGCACCTCTACGCCCACGCGGATGGACACTGGTTCGGTATCTCTCGTCTCCGTCAACCGACGCGCGGCCTCTGGGAGGCTGCCCTGCGCGAGTTGGTGCTCCATGGCGACTTGCAGACGCCATCCGTGGTGGTCCGGCGCGAGGTTTATGAGCGGTTGGGCGGTTTCGACGATCGGCTGCGCTGCATGGAGGACTACGAGATGTGGGTGCGCGTCGCCGCGCACTACCCCGTCTGGTACGATCCGGAGTGCTTGGCCGTCTACCGCTTCCATCAGGGCTCGAACACGGCGCGCGACTCCGCCACCGCAGAGAACATCCGCGACGCGCGCCGCGCCGTGGATGTCATCGCAGAGAACAACCTTTCGGGACTACCCGCTGGATGGCGGCGCTTCGTGCTGCGCCGGAACGCGCGGCAGGCCATAGAGCGTGCGGGCACGTTCCTGGATCGCGGGCGCTTTCGGTCAGCGTTGGTGACGCTGCGCGAGGGTCTGCGGCTCGATGCGGGAGTGCCCGTCGTGCTGCGCGCGCTCCGGTGTCCCGTGACGGCCCTGCTGCGGCTGGGACGGCGGCTGTTGCGCGGCGCCTAGGCGCGCGCCGTCTCCGCGCACGCTCACTCGCGCGCGTCAGATCTCGTCAGCGAACGACCGTTCGGCGCGGCGGAAGACGACGACGCCCGCGATCCACAGCCCCGCGGCCACGGCCGCGGAGTATCCGATCTGCCCCCACGCCGGGAAGGGTGTGGCCAGCAGCGACCAGCGCACGAGCTCGAGTGGCGCCACGAGCGGGTTCAGGTCGTAGGCCGTCCGCCAGGCAGCCGGCACCGCCGTCGCCGAGTACGCGACGGGGCTCGCGTACAGCGCGAGCTGGATGGCCACTGGGAGCACGTACTGCACGTCGCGATAGCGCACGGCCAGTGCGGCCGCGCCGAAGCCGGCGCCGAGCGCCAACGTGCCCATCAGCAGGGCGGCCGCTGGAAGGCCCAAGAGGGCGAGCGTGGGAGCGCGCCCCGAGACGAGGCCGATGAGGAGGCACGCCGCCGTCGTGACAAGGAGGTCCACGATCGCCGCCGGCACCACCGACAGCGGGAGGATGAGGCGCGGGAAGTAGACGCGTGTGATGAGCTGCGGATTCTGGAGCAGGCTCGCGCTGGCTCGCGACAGTATCGTCGAGAAGAAATTCCACGCGACCATGCCCGCGAGCGCGAACAGCACGTACGGCTGGCCCTCCGTGGGCAGGCCGGCCACCTTGCCGAACACGAACGCGAAGATCCCAGCAGCCGCCAGCGGCTGCAGCACGACCCAGGCAATGCCAAGGAGCGTCTGCCGATAGCGCAGCCGCAGGTCGCGCGTGCCGAGCGCCGCGAACAAGTCGCGGTACTGCCAGATCTCGCGCAGCGTGCGCCACGGCGAGCCACGGCGAGGCCCGATCCGGACGACGGGAACCCCGGCGCTCACGCGGAGCCCCGCGCCGAAGTGACGGTCGCCACGCCGGAGGCGAGTGCGATGCCCTCGCGCTGGAAGGCAGAGTACACGCGGAGCAGGATGGCCTGCCGCGCGTCGAGCCCGGTGAGCCAATCGGCCGTGCTGACGTGGAACGCCGTCTCGAACTCGTGGCCGGCTGGCGTGGTGCCGATCAGGTGCGAGCGCTGGAACGCGACATACGGCTGCCCGTCGATGGCCTGCCGGAAGAGGTCCGGAATGCCGGAAAGGCGCACGGCATCGGTGCCGAGGGCGACCGTGGTGTGCAGCACGTACCGCCGCTGCGCGCGGCGGGCGAGGTTGCGGATGCGGCTCTTGAGCAGGTCGGCGTTGGAGAAGATGATCTCCTCGCCATTCACGCTCCGGATGCGCGTCGTCTTGAGACCGACCTTCTCCACGGTTCCCTCGTGCTGGTCCACCACGACGTAGTCGCCGACCACGAACGGCTTGTCGAGCACGATGGACAGCGCGGCGAACAGGTCGCCCAGCACGTTCTGCACGGCGAGCGCGATGGCGATGCCGCCGACGCCGAGGCCGGTGATGAGCGTGGTGATGTTGACGCCGTAGTTCTGCAGGGCGAGCAGGACGAGCAGCACCCAGAGGACGACGCGCACGCCGAAGCCGAGCGCGGCGATCGTCGTGCGGTCGGACTGCTGCGGGTTGTTGCGCGACCACTGGCCGAGCCAGAACGCGACGACGACGTTGGTCCAGGCGAAACCCTGCAGCACGAGCGCGAGGATCTTGACGATCCGCACGGCCTCGTCCGCCGGGGACGGGAAGTCGATGAAGGCATCGAGCCCGACCAATGCGACGAAGACGAACAGCGAGGTGCGGATGCCGCGCACCAGCTCGATGGCGAAATCATCGGCGACGGTCTCCGTCTCCTTCGCCAGGCGCGCGAGACGCCGCTGGGTCACGGTCCGCAGCGCCCACAGCAACGCGACGCCCAGGCCGGCGGCCGCCGCGGCCTGCAGCCACCGCTCCGGCGTGCCGCCGAGGAACGCTTCGCCGGTCATCAGGCGATCGGCGGCATCGGCCGCGCGGGTCAGGGTGCCGGTGGTGTCGGGAGTCTGCATCGAGGGCGGCGAGGCGGGAGGCGCAGGCGAACGATTGGCGCGGGCCTGGCGTTCAACAGGCGACGGGGTGGTTGCCCATACCCGTTGGTTGAAGTTACGCTCCCGCTGCGCACCCGTCAGCCCGTCCTTTTGGAACCGGGGGCGGTGCGCGACGGTACGTCAGCCATCCCTTGCCCCCCATCGCATGCTGATCCGCCCCGCCGTGCCGCGCGACCTTCGGTCGTCGGACATCACCCCCGAGTCGCAGTACTGGACGCGCCGTGAGTGGCTCGCGGCGGCCGGACTGACCGTCGGCGCCATCGCCGGTGCGTCCGCCCTGCTCGCGCGTCCCGCCGGCGCGCAACAGGCGCTGGGCAAGCCGTACGGGCTGCAGCCCGACGACAAGCCGACGTCGTGGGACGACGTCACGACGTACAACAACTTCTACGAGTTCGGCACGGGGAAGGAAGATCCCGCGGAGCAGGCGCGCGGATTCAAGACGCGTCCGTGGACCGTGCGCGTGGAGGGGATGGTCAAGAAGCCCGGCGCGTACGCCCTCGAGGATTTCCTGAAGCCGTCGAAGGTCGAGGACCGCATCTACCGGCACCGCTGCGTGGAAGCGTGGTCCATGGTGGTGCCGTGGCGCGGCATCATGCTCGGCGACGTGCTCAAGCGTGCTGAGCCCGCTCCCGGCGCAAAGTTCGTGGAGTTCACAACGCTCTACGACCCCGCGCGCATGCCCGGCCAGCGGTATCCCATCCTGCGCTGGCCGTACACCGAGGGGCTGCGCCTCGACGAGGCGATGCATCCGCTGACGCTGCTCGTCACCGGCGTCTACGGCCGCGAGCTCCCGAACCAGAACGGCGCCCCCCTGCGCCTCATTGTGCCGTGGAAATACGGGTTCAAGGGGATCAAGTCCATCGTCCGCATCCGGCTGACCGACACGCAGCCAGCGACGGCGTGGAACGTGTCGGCCCCCGACGAATACGGTTTCTACAGCAACGTGAATCCGACGGTGGACCACCCGCGCTGGAGCCAGGCGAAAGAACGTCGCATCGGCGAGTTCCTGCGCCGCCCCACGCTAATGTTCAACGGCTACGCCGAGGATGTGGCGGCGATGTACGCGGGGATGGACTTGAGGCGGAACTACTGAGTGGAACGAGGAGGAGGTAGGGACTTGGCGAGGGGGGACGGGAGACGGAACGGGTGAAGGGAATCACCCGTCCGCGCTGGTGGCCGTGGGCGGTCTGGTTGATCGTCCTTGCCCCGGGCGTGCTCACCGTGGCCGCACTCGTCTCCGACTTCCTCCTGGGCACGCGCTGGCTTGGGGCGAATCCCGTGAAGGAGGGGGAGCATCTCCTCGGTTCGTGGACCATGAAGTACCTGGTCGCGACGCTGGCCGTGACGCCCATTCGGAGGGCGACGGGCTGGAACTGGCTGCAGCGCGACCGCCGCACGTTCGGCCTCGCCGCGTTCTTCTACGGGCTCGTGCACTTCCTGTGGTACGCGCTTGTGGACATCCAGCTCGATGGTGCGCAGCTCGCCGAGGACCTCACCAAGCGCGCGTACATCATCGTGGGGTTCGCGGCGCTGCTCGTGATGCTCCCGCTGGCGGTGACCTCCACCCGGTCCGCCGTGGCGCGGCTGAAGCGGCGCTGGGCGTCGTTGCACCGGCTGGTGTACGTAGTGCCCGTGCTCGGCATCGTGCACTGGTGGATGTCGGTGAAGGCCGACGTCGCCGAACCCGCGCTCTACAGCGCGCTCTTCGCCGTCCTGCTCGGCTGGCGCTGGTGGCAGTGGCGGCGCGAGACTTCGGGGAATGCCGCCACGCCGCTCTTCTGATCCCGCGCGCGACGCGCTGATCATCACCGCTCCCGGCCTCGAGGCCCTCGCGCGGCGCGAGCTGCTCGCGCTGGGGATCAGCGCGACGTCCGAGGAGCCCGGTGTGGTAGAAGCGCCGCTGAACGCGCGCGACCTGATGCGTGCCAACCTGCACCTGCGAACGGCGAGCCGCGTCGCCGTGCGCCTCGCGGCATTCCGCGCGCTGACCTTCGCCGATGTCGAACGCCACGCCAAGCGCGTGCCGTGGGAGTCGGTGGTCACGCCCGGTCGGCGCATCCGATTCCGCGTGACGTGCCGCAAGTCGCGGCTGTATCACTCGGGGGCCGTGGCCCAGCGCCTGATGGAAGCGCTCGCGGCGCGCGTCTCCGGGGTGAGCGACGCGGGCGCCGCGTCGCACGATGAGGACGACGGCCAGGGAGAGCAACTGTTCATCGTGCGCCTCTTCCGCGACCAGCTGGTGCTGAGCGCCGACAGTTCCGGCGCGTTGTTGCATCGTCGCGGCTACCGGCAAGCGACGGCCAAGGCGCCGTTGCGCGAGACGCTGGCGGCCGCGATGCTGCTCGGCGCGGACTGGGAAGGGCACACGGCATTTGCGGACCCGATGTGCGGTTCCGGGACGCTCGCCATCGAGGCGGCGCTGCTGGCGCGCCGGATGGCGCCCGGGCGGGCGCGAGCGTTTGCCTTCGAGCAATACCCTGGTCACGACCCGCGGGCCTGGCAGGCCGTGCGCGACGATGCCGCGGCGGAAGAGCTTCCTCGGACTCCGATTCCTATTCAGGCCAGCGACCGAGACGCGGGCGCCGTGACGGCGGCGCAGGCCAACGCGGCGCGTGCGGGCGTGATGAACGATGTGGAGATCACGCGCCAGTCGCTGAGCGCGCTGACGGTGGGCCCCGCGCCCGGTCTGCTCGCGGTGAACCCGCCGTATGGCATACGCGTGGGCGACAAGGGCCCGTTGCGCGACCTGTTCGCGCAGTTGGGTCACGTGGCACGCGCGTGCGCGCCGGGCTGGCGGCTTGCCATTCTCAGCGCCGACCGCCATCTCGAACGGCAGGTGCGCCTCCCCTTTGCCGAACAATGGACATCAACCAACGGGGGCATCCCCGTGCGGCTCGTCGCCGCGGAGGTCCCGACCCATGCCTGAGCGCGGCACGATCGTATCCATCAACGTGTCGGCCGGGGGCGTGCCAAAGCTCCCCGTGCCCTCGGCGCGCCTCAGCGCCGCCGGCGTCGAAGGCGACCGCCAGCGCGACCGCGAGCATCACGGTGGCCCGGACCGCGCGGTCTGCCTCTACGCCATGGAGCGCATCGAGGCGCTCCAGCGTGAGGGACACGCCATCGCGCCGGGCACCACGGGGGAGAACCTCACCGTGCGCGGCCTCGACTGGGACGCCATCGTGCCGGGGGCGCAACTGAACGTCGGCGGCGTGACGCTCGAGATCATGTCGTTCGCGTCGCCGTGCAAGAGCATCCGGGCGTCGTTTGCCGACGACAACTCCAATCGCATTTCCGCCAAGCTGCACCCCGGTTGGAGCCGCGTGTACGCGCGAGTAAATGGCGAGGGAGAGGTGCGCGTGGGTGACACGATTCAGCTCGTGGTTCGGCTCTCGAATCCCGGGATTCCTGATTAGATTTGTCCCTCTATGAGCCTCCCAGTTTCGTCCGTGTTCAACGACGGGTACATCGCCGAGCAGTTCGAGGCCTACCGGCGCGATCCGAACTCAGTTGACGAGTCGTGGCGCCAGATCTTCCGCCTCGCCGAATCACTCGGCGGCGGCGTTTCTGCCCCTGTTGCGCCGACTTCCGCAACGACCGCGCCGTTGGCAGGCGACCTGCAGGAGTTCGCGCGCAAGGTGGCAGGAGTGGCGCGCTACATCTCGGCCATTCGCCGTTTCGGTCATTTTGCCGTGCAGCTGGATCCCCTAGGCTCCCCGCCGCCGGGGGCGCTCGAGCTCACGATGGGGCATTACGGCATCACCGACGCCGATCTCGACCTGGTGAGCGGCGCCGCGATCGACTTCCCGCATCTCGCCACGGCGCGCGACGTTGCCGAGCGCCTCAAGTACCGGTACACGCGCAACCTGGCCGTTGAGTTCGTGCACTGTGGGTCGGAAGAGGAACGCCAGTGGTTCCGCGCGGTCTTCACCGCGGAGCAGCTCACCCGCCCGCTCTCTGCCGACGAGAAGCGCGCCGTGTTGCGCCGCCTGTCCGAAGTGGACGGGTTTGAGCGCTTCCTCGGCACGGCGTATGTGGGCTACAAGCGGTTCTCGATCGAAGGCACCGACGCGCTCGTCCCGATACTGGACACGGCGATCGATGAGGCGGCGGGCGCCGGCGTGCGCCACGTGGCGATCGCGATGGCGCATCGGGGCCGCCTGAGCGTCCTCACGCACATCCTCGGCAAGCCGTTCGAGCAGGTCTTCGCGGAGTTCGAAGGGCGGCATAGCCATCTGTCGGGCACCTCGACGGGCGACGTGAAGTACCATCTGGGATTCGAGGGGAAGAAGGTGACCGCGGGCGGCGCGACCATCGACGTGTCGCTCGTCCCCAACCCGAGCCACCTCGAGGTCGTGAATCCGGTGCTGATGGGGCTCGCCCGCGCCGAGCAGCGCGTGGCCGGACATCCACTGGATCGCGACGAGCGCACGGTCCTTCCCGTCTGCATCCACGGAGATGCCGCGTTCCCGGGTGAGGGAATCGTCGCCGAGACGCTGAACCTGTCGCGCCTCGCCGGCTACTCGGTCGGCGGCACGCTGCACATCATCGTGAACAATCAGGTGGGCTTCACCACGAACCCCACCGACTCGCGCTCCACGCAGTACGCGAGCGATCTCGCGAAGGGCTTCGAGATCCCCGTGCTCCACGTCAACGCCGACGATGCCGAGGGGTGCATTGCCGCCGCACGCCTTGCGGTGGCGTATCGCCAGAAGTTCCGGCGCGACGTGCTCATCGATCTCGTCGGCTACCGCCGCCACGGGCACAATGAGGGCGACGAACCGACGTACACGCAGCCCCTGCTGTACGAGCGCATCAAGAAGCATCCCACGCCGCGCCAGGTGTGGGGCCAGCGCCTGGTCAGCGAAGGCGTGGCGTCGCCGGGCGACGTGGATGCCGCGGAGCGCGCGGTGGCCGAGCGCCTGCAGGCGATCCACGCGGCGATGCCGCGCGCGGGCACGGAGGGTGCGGCGGCGCATGCGGACGAGGAGGAGACACCGACCGTTCCGTCGTTCGCCGAGACGGCGGTGAAGCCCGAAGTGCTGACCGCGATCAACGAGCAGTTGCTGCGCTACCCCGGCGACTTCGCGCCGCACCCGCGACTGGCCAAGCAGCTGGAGCGCCGCCGCGAGGCGCTCGGCGACGCGGGCGGCATCGACTGGGGACACGCCGAGGCGCTGGCGTTCGGCTCGCTCATTGCCGCCGGCATGTCCGTGCGCCTCACCGGGCAGGACGCGGAGCGCGGCACCTTCTCGCACCGGCACGCGGTGCTGAGCGACGTGAAAAACGGGCGCAAATACGCGCCGCTGCAGCACCTGCCCAGCGCGACGGGCACGCTCGAGATCCACAACTCGGCGCTGAGCGAAATGGCCGTGATGGGCTTCGAGTACGGATTCAGCGTCGCGGCGCCAGACACCCTGACCCTCTGGGAAGGGCAGTTCGGCGACTTCGTGAATGTCGCGCAGCCGATGATCGACCAGTTCATCAGTTCCGACCGCGCCAAGTGGGGGCAGGACAGCGGCCTCGTGCTCCTGCTGCCGCACGGATACGAAGGGCAGGGGCCCGAGCATTCGAGCGCGCGCCTAGAGCGGTTTCTCCAACTGTGCGCCGAGAACAACATGGTGGTGGCGTATCCGTCATCGCCGGCGCAGTACTTCCACCTGCTGCGCTGGCAGGCGCGGCGAGCGCCGCGGCGCCCGCTCGTGCTGATGCAGCCGAAGTCCCTGCTGCGCCTGCCGCAGGCAGCGTCGCACCTCACCGAACTGACGACCGGCGCGTTCCAGCCAGTCATTGACGATCCGCGCGGGCCCGAGAAGCGAGAGCAAGTGCGGCGGCTCGTGTTCTGCACGGGCAAGGTGTACTACGACCTGGCCGCCAAGGCGCCCGGCGACCACGTGGCCGTGGTGCGTGTCGAGGCGCTGTACCCGTGGCCGCTGGATCAGGTGTCGCGGATCGTAGACCTGTATCCCAACATCGATGAGGTGGCGTGGGTGCAGGAGGAGCCGAAGAACATGGGCGCCTGGAACTACGTTGCGCCGCGTCTGCGCGTCGCGGCAGGCAATGCCCTGGTCATCCGCCACATCGGCCGTCCGGAGCGGGCGAGCCCGGCCGAGGGCTATGC
>VHBQ01000031.1 GCA_016871855.1 Gemmatimonadota bacterium | reverse complement strand
GATCATGGAAGCCTTCATGCTGGTCGAGGCGCGCTCCGGCAAGCCGATGGTCTCCGAGTATGACACAACCAACCGCATCGGCGACCACATCTGCTATTACAGCGACCTTCGGAAGATGATGGCGCACTATCCGGGCTGGTCGATCACAGTGCCGCTGGCGACGATCTTCGACGAGATCGTCGACGCGTGGCGCCAGCGCCTGGCGTGAGCACGACCGGGCGTCCTACGCCTGACGCGGCGGCGCTGCCGCGCGTGCTGCTGGTGACCGACGCCGACCTGTCGCCGGGGAGCCGCGGGGCCGGACGGACGCTGGTCAACCTGTTCTCGCGGTATCCGGCGGACCGGCTCCTGGCGCTCAGCGCGAATGCAGCCGCTCCCTTCACGTGGGAAACGGCGGCGCAGGTGCTGCCGGCCGCCCCGCGGATTCCCGGCCGACTGACGAAGTTTGCCCGCCCACGCATTGGGCACGTCGACGCCGCCTGGCTGGCGATGCGCCCGCTGCGCGGTGCCCCGCGCATTCGCGCGTTCCGCCCGGAGGTTGTCGTCGCAGTGCCGACGCATCCGATGGGCGTGGCGCTCGCGGAGCAATGCCGGGCCTTCGCGCCGCTGGTGACGTACCTGATGGACGATTGGCTGGCCTTCGAGCCCGGTGTTCCGCTGGCCTTTGACACCCAGCGCCGTGGACGCGAGCTCCTGCGCACCTCAGCGGCTTGGCTCTCCATCTCACCGTACCTGCTGGCTTCCACGCGCGAGTTCGCCGGCGCGGATCGGCCAGCCCACGTGGTGCATAATCCGGTTCCCCTTGGCGACGGGGAACCGGCGGCGCTCGGCGCGCCGCGCACCGAGACGTTTCGCGTGGCGTATGCAGGTTCGGTCTGGCCGATGCATTGGGACGCGGTGGCGGCGGTGGCGCAGGGCGTCCAGCGCCTGCGTGGCGCGGGGGCGGATATCGAGTTCGTGCTCTTCACCGACCGGTTCTTCTGGGGGCGGCATGAGAGCGACTGGCGTCGCTGGGGCGTCGTGGACGGCGGGCTCGTTCCGTACGCCGAGTTAGGCACCGCGCTCGGCGGGTGCGACCTGCTGCTCGTCGCCTCGTCGTTCGAGTCGTCCCAGGCGCATATGTCGCGGTCGTCGATCCAGACGAAGGTCACCGACTACATGGCGGCCGGCCGGCCCATCCTCGCGTGCGGTCCGGCGGACGCCGCGTCCAACCGCTTCCTGCGGGAGCACGGCTGCGCCCTGTTCGCCGAGGATCCCGCGCCGGGCGCCATCGATGGCGCGCTGAAGGCCGCGGTGGCGGCGCGCGATGAGGGACCGCAAATGGCGCGGCGCGCGTGGGACGTGGTGCGGAGCGAGCACGAGCTTGTGGCGGTCACCGACCGGCTGTACGCGTTCCTCGCGGACGCGGCATCGGGGCATCGCCCCGGCTGACCCGCGCCGGGATCCCGCCCGGCATCGCGATCGAGGGCGCGGCGTTGCTCGGGAGCGCTCGCGCGCGCCTATATTTGCGGGATGAGCGACTTCCTCTCCGAGCTCGCCTGGCGCGACTTGCTGTACCAGCAGACTGAGGGCGCGGCCGCGCACTTCGCCGCCGGCCCGGTCACCGCGTACTGCGGCTTCGATCCCACGGCGTCCTCGCTGCATGTCGGCAACCTCGTGCCGATCATGGGGCTCGTGCACCTGCAGCGCGCCGGGCACCGCCCCATCGCGCTCGTTGGCGGCGGCACCGGCATGATCGGCGACCCGAGCGGCAAGGCCTCGGAGCGGCAGCTGCTGACGCGCGACGAGATCGACGCGAACGTCGCCGGCATCCGGGCCCAGCTGGGGCGCTTCCTCGACTTCTCCGGCGCGCACGGCGCGCAGCTCGTGGACAACGGCGAGTGGCTGCGCTCACTGCACGCGATCGACTTCATGCGGGACGTCGGGAAGCACTTCACGATCAACCTGATGATGCAGAAGGACTCGGTGAAGTCGCGCCTCGACGGCGGCATCTCGTATACCGAGTTCTCGTACATGCTTCTCCAGGCGTACGACTTCCTCGAGCTGAGCCGCCGCTACGGCGTGACGGCGCAGATCGGCGGGAGCGACCAGTGGGGGAACATCACCGCGGGGACGGAGTTGATCCGCCGCACGGTGCAGCGCGAGGCGCACGGGGTGACGCTCCCGCTCGTGACAACGACGAGCGGGGCGAAGTTCGGCAAGTCGGAGGCGGGGGCGGTGTGGCTCGACGCGGCCCGCACGTCGCCGTACAAGTGCTACCAGTTCTGGGTGAACGTGGACGACGCCGACGCGGTGCGCTTCCTCAGGATGTTTACGCTGCTCGGCCGCGAGGAGATCGACGCGCTGGGCGCCGCGCTCGCCGCGGCGCCCCACGAGCGTGCGGCGCAGCGCCGGCTGGCCGCGGAGGCGACGGCGCTGATCCACGGCGCGGAGGCCGCCGCGCTCGCCGAGCGCGTGTCGAAGGTGATCTTCGATCGCCGGGCCGACCTGCGCGAACTGCACCATGCGGTCTTCGAGACGCTAATGCACGAAATCCCCTGCGCGCGGTTCCCGGGCGAGCAGCCCATTCCGGTGCTCGACGCGCTCGAACGGGCGTTTGGCCTTTCGCGCAGCGCGTCGCGCAAGCTGGTGCAGCAGGGCGGCGTGAGCGTGAACGGCGAGAAGCTGCACGCTGAGGCAACGATGATCGATCCGGCGGGAGCCGCGCACCGGCGATGGTTCCTGCTGCGCAAGGGGACGCGCGACATCGCGGTGCTCTCGATGGAGCAGTAGGCCCAGCCGCGCGCACGCGGGTGGGCGCCGGGCACCGCGGGGCTACCGGCCGAGCAGCGCCCGCTGGTCGCGCGCCGGCAGGTACTTGATCCCTTCGCGCAGGGTGAGCCCGGCGAGCTCGGCGCGATGCGCGCGGAGGAAGCGCGCCACGATCGCCGGCTGGCGCTTGCTGATCTCGCGCAGCGCCCAGCCCAGCGCCTTGCGGATGAAGAACTCGCGCTCGCCGAGCATCGGTACGGCGATCGCCTCGAAGGCGCTAAACGGAATGACGCCGTCCTTCACTCCGGGGAGGATCGTGAGCACCGACGCGCGCCGCATCCAGAAATCGGGGTCGCGCGACCACCGTGCCACCCGGCGCCGCAGCGCGGGGACGCGCCCCAGCAGCGGGGCTATCACCTTGAAGCAGATCCAGTCGAGGTAGGCCCAGCTCCGCGACTCGCGCAGCAGCCGCTCGAGCAGCGGGAGGTCGCGCGCGCCGAGCGCGTCCACGCGGCGTTCGAGCAGGAACATCGCGACGGCGCGCAGCTCGTGGATGCCGCTGTCCCAGAGTGCCGCGGCGAGCGGGCGCAACGCCGTGTCCTCGTCGCGCTTGACGCGCGCGATGACGTCGCGCGCGACGCGGCGGATCTCGGGCATCGTTGCGCCAAGGAAGCGCAGGTCGCTCTTCAGGTACCGCTTCTCGTTGCGTGCACGCTCGGCCGTTCCCACCGCCGCAAGCGCAGCGCGCACCGTCCGCACCTCGCGCGCGATGTTCATCGTGGGGCGAGCGCGGCGAGCGCGACGTCGAGTTCTGCCGTGGTGTTGTACAGGTGGGGGGAAAGCCGGATGCCCCCCTCGCGCACCGTGTGCGACACCCCGACCGCTGAAAGCCGCGCGCTCGCCGCCGCGAGATCGTCAACGGCAATCGAGAGCAGACCCGCCCGCCGCGCGCGATCCGCGGGGGTGAGCAGCCGCACGTCGTCGCGCCCCGCGCACCATTGCACCGCGTGATCCGCCAGCGAGGCGACGTGCGCCTCGACGTTTGCCGGCCCCAGTTCGAGGAAGAGTTCCAGTGACGCGGCCATCGCCTTCAGGTCGTGCATCGGCGCGGTGAAGACCTCGAACTTCCGCGCATCGGGATAGAAGGCGTAGTCGTAGTCGAGAAAGCGCGTGAAGTCGGCGGAGGCGGGCATCGACAGCCATCCGACAACCGGTGGATCGAGCTCCTGCACCAGGTCGCGGTGGATGTAGGCGAACCCGGTTCCCCACGGCGAGAGGAGCCACTTCTGCGCGCCAGTGGCGAGGATATCGATCTGGCACGCCTTCACGTCGAGCGCCGCGGGACCGAGCCCCTGAATGGCATCGACGATGAACCAGAGACCGCGCGCCTTGCACGCCGCCCCGAGCCGCGCGAGGTCGAGCTTGGCCCCATTGGCGAACGAGACCCAGCTCACCGTGAGGGCGCGCACGTTCGGCCGGTCAAGCGCGGCGATCAGCGCATCCTCGTCCGGCAGGTGGTGCTTCATCGGGACCAGCTCGAGGAAGACACCCTTGGCCTTCTCCAGCCCCATCCACGGGTAGATGTTGGCGGGGAACTCGCCGGCCGACGAGATCACGACATCGCCCGCCTTGAATGGGAGCGCCCGCGCCGCAAGGTTCACGCCCTGCGACGTGTTGGTGGTGATGGCGATCTCGTCGGGCGAGGCGTTGAGCAGCTGCGCGGCGCGCGCGCGCCCCTGCACGACGCCGTCCCAGAAGTAATCGAACCCGACGCGCCAGAGCTCGGCGCGGTTCAGGTTCGCCTCCGCCTGCACGTCGCGCGCACGCTGCGGGAGCGGACCGGTGGCGGCGTGGTCGAGGAAGATGCGTTCGCCCCGCGCCGCCCAGGGAAACTCGCGGCGGCGCAGGGCCTCGACGTCGTACGGCGCTGTGTCGATCGGCAGACTCATGGCTCGCGCAGTTCGGGAGGCGTGTCGGGCGGCTGCCGCTTCCAGCGGCGATGCGCCCAGAGATACTGCCCGGGATAGCGGCGCACCCATCGCTCCAGCACGGCCGTGAACCGTGCCGTCGTGGTGTCCACGTCGGCCTCGAGGTCGCCGGTGCGCGCCACCTCCACTTCCTCGAGATGCAGCAGGTAGCGGCCGCTGGGCTGACGCGCGGCGAGGACAAACACCATCGGCGCGTTGAAGCGCAGCGCGAAGACCGCCGCACCGCGCGGTGTCCGTGCCGGTCGCCCGAAGAACGGGACAAACGTCGCCGCTCCCTTCCCGGCCTGGTCGGAGAGAAGGCCGATGCCGTACCCGTCGCGCAGCAGCCGCGGCAGGCGGCGCACCGCCTCGTCGTCGTAGACGACCGTCATGCCGAGCCGACGGCGCGTGCGAGTCACGAACGCGTCGGCAAGCGGGTTGAGCTGACGCTTGGCCACCGCGGCCACGGGGAGTCCCAGCGCTGCCAGATACGCCCCGGACAGTTCCCAGTTGCCGAGGTGGCCCGCGACGAGCACGAGCCCCTGCTTCTCATCGCGCGCCCGGTCGATGATTGTCCGGCCGTCGACGCCCTCGAAAAGGGCGTGCATCGATTCTGGGCCAAGCCGGGAGAGGAGAATCGACTCCATCCCCACGCGTCCGAGGTGTTCGTAGGTCGCGCGCACGAGGGCGCGCCGCTCCGCGTCGCTCAGTTCGGGGAAGCAGGCGTCGAGGTGGCGTGTGACCACAGCACGGCGGATGCGGAGCGGCCAGTATCCCAACAGCGCGAGGCGCGCGCCCACCGCGCCGGCCCGCCGCGTACCCAGCGGCCCGAGCGTCGCCGCTGTGATGCGCAGCAGCGCGTACTCCATGCGATGGATCCAACTTGGCCTTATGTCGACTGGCATACCGTGGTCATGTCTGTCCCGGGAACCGCCACCGCCCAAGTTCGCGGGATGCAGGACCCATCGCAAATGGCGCCGCGCGAATGCGCCGGCCCGGCGATCAGTGAGTCCGTGAGGCGCACGCGGTGGGCCGGCCTCGCTGCAGCTCGCATCACGCCACCCATTTCGTGCGATCGCGCGCGGCATCGGCGACGGCGAGCCACCCGTCGGCGCCGCCGTCGGCCGGCCAGCGCGTCGCCGCCCGTCGAGCGCCGGCGCGCAATGACTCGGCGCGCTCCGCGAGCGTGAGGAACTCGGCGATGGCGGACGCCCACTCCGCGTCGTCGGCTCGATGGCGAAGCAGGCCCGAGACGCCGTGCTCGACAAAGCGGGCACTGACCGGCCCGCGCTCGGCGAGCACCGGCACGCCGCTGGCGAGGGCGTCGAGGATTCCGAACGCGGCCTCGTCCGCGGACGCGATGACCCACGCCAGCGCGACGCCGTCGAAGAGGTCGGCACGCACGCTTCCTGCGGGACGCCATTCGACCCGGGCACCGATGCCGAGGGCGGCGGCCTCGAGCCGGGCTGCGTCGGCGTCAGGCAGCGGCGTGCAGATGGTGGCCCGCAGCGCCGGCAGGCGCGCGGCAAGCAGCGACAAGGCGCGCAATGCCACGAGGACGTCGCGCCGACGGTCGGCGCCAGCGATCAGGACGACGTGCTGCCCGTCGGGCTGGATGGCGCCGACCGTGGCCGGGGCGCGCCCCGGCCCGGGCGTGGCGGCCGCCACGCCCGGCGGCGCGACATGCGCCGCGAGCGCTCCACGCGGCGGTTCCACGCCGCGCGCATCGTCCGGATGCGCGAAGAGGTAGGCGGTGGCGGCCAAGCGAGCGGCGAAGCGTCCATCGGCGCCGAGCGCCAGTCGCTCACCGGACGGGTTGCGCCGCACGACGGCGCCGCGCCCAGCAAGGCGCACGCCGGCCGCGGCGGTCAGGTGCGCGCGATCTCCCTGCGCAAAGACGACTTCCGTGAGGCGCGCCATGATCACCCGCCGCAGGCACCACCCGCGACGCAACCAGCCGCCCGAGGAGTCGAGTCCAATCACGTCGTGGCCGAGCGCGCGCAGAACGCGCTCGCTCTCGCTGGCCGGCGGCGCGACGAGGCACGTTTCGTAGCCGTGCGCGCGAAGCAGCGCGGCACCGTCCGCGAACGCGCGGGCGGCGCCGGACCAATCCGGTTCCTCCACGACGAAGCAGGCGCGCACGACTACGCGCCCGCGGCCGGCTCGCGGAACTGCAACGCGTGGAGCCGAGCGTACGCCCCGCCGATCGCCAGCAGTTCCGCGTGCGTCCCGTGCTCCACGATGCGACCGCGATCGAGCACGAGGATCTGCGAGGCATGCTGCACCGTGGAAAGCCGGTGCGCGATCACGAAGACGGTGCGGCCGGCCAGCAGGCGGTCAATTGCTTCCTGCACCAGACGTTCGCTCTCCGTGTCGAGGGCCGATGTGGCTTCGTCGAGGATGAGCATCGGCGGATCGACGAGCAGGGCGCGCGCGATGGCGATGCGCTGTCGCTGGCCGCCGGAGAGGCGCGTGCCTCGCTCGCCCAGTACGGTGTCGTACCCCTCGGGGAGTTCGCTGATGAAGCCGTGCGCGTTGGCGGCGCGCGCCGCCGCCTCGATCTGCGCGGGAGAGAACCGATCCGGCGCGCCGTACGCGATGTTCGCGCGCACCGTGTCATTGAACAGCACGGTGTCCTGGCTGACGATGCCGGTGAGCGCGCGCAGGGAAGCCAGGGTGAGCTCGCGCGTGTCGACGCCGTCGAGGGTGACGCGCCCGGCTGTCGGCTCGATGAAGCGCGGAATCAGGTCCACCAGCGTGCTCTTCCCCGCTCCGCTCGCGCCGACCAGCGCCACGACTTCGCCACGGCGTGCGGTGAAGCTGATGTCGTGCAACACGGGATCGCCGCCGTAGCTGAACGTCACGCCCTCGAAGGCAAGCTCGAAGTTGAAGGCCGTGGCGGTGCGCGTGCCGCGGTCGGCCTGCTCCTCCGTCGGGTGGTCGAGCACTTCGAACAGGCGCTCGGCGGCGGCCAGCGACTGCGTGGCCACCGCGGGCATCTGCGAGAGCTGCTTGAGCGGCGGAAGCAGGGACATCAGGGCGCCGAGAAACGTCACGAGGCCCGAGCCGCTGAGCGACTTCTCCTGCAGCACCTCGTGCGCGCCGAACCAGAGCAGGGAGACGGCCACCACGGTGCCCACCAGCTCGGCGAGCGGCTGGGACATGAGGGAGAGGCGGCTCATCCGCACCATCCCCTTCGCGTAGCGATTGGACGCGTCGGCGAAGCGCGCTCCTTCGTACGCTTCGGCCCGGAACGACTTCACGAGCCGGATGCCGCTGACCGTTTCCTGCACCACGCTGGTCATTTCGCCGTACTCGGCGGCGAGCTTGCGGTGTCCCTTGCGCAGGCGGCGAAGCAGCGGCTGAAACGACACGATGATCAGCGGCGCGACGACGAGCGACAGCAGGGCGAGCTTCGTGGAGAGCGAGAAGAGCAGGATCACCGTGACAACGATCTGCGTGGACGCGTTGAGCGACCGCGTGACCACCTCGGCGAGGAGCTGGCGCGTGGACTGCGTGTCCTGGAAGACGCGCGCGAGGAGCTGGCCCGTCTTGTGACTCGTGAAGAAGCGCAGCGGCAGGCGTTCGAGATGCGTGTAGACCGCGTTGCGCAGATCCCGCGTCACGCGTTCCTGCAGGCCCGCCCCCGTCTGGCCGGCGAGCCAGGCGAAGACGTTCTTGAGCAGCATCGTGCCGAGGATAACCAAGATCACGACGCGCAACTGGGCCATCGGCTCGCGCCCCTGGAGCACCCACGCGCCGATGCCGCTCAGGAGCCGCGTCATCTGCGACCCCGCGCCAGCGTTGAACGGCTCCTCGTTGAACAGCGTGTTCAGGAAGGGCACGAAGAGCGCGTACGAGAATGCGCTCAGCGCGTTGGCCAGCGCGCTCAGGAGGAGCGTGCCCAGCACGCGCCCGTAGTACGGGCGCAGGAACTGCTGCAGGCGGCGGTAGGGAGCCATCAGCGGCGGGGCGTGAGGAGGGCGAGCGGGAGGATGACCTCCTCCGGCGAGATGCCACCGTGGAGGAAGGCGCCGCGATAGCGCTGCTGGTACTCCCTCAGCTTGGTCGGGTAGACGAAGAAGCAGTCACCGGTGGCGAGCACCGTGTGCACGCGCGGCGCCATCGGCGGCAGGCGCAGTTGGGTCGCGTCGGTGAAGACCACCGCCTGCTCCGGCCGCTCGGGGCGCAGGTCCTCGCCCATCTTGAATCGGAGACTGGCGGTGGCGTCCTTCTTGGCGAAGACCGTGGCGGGCGTGTTGCAGTGGATGGAGCCGTGGTCGCTGGTCAGCAGGACCGGGAGCCCGCGTCGCGCCGCCTCGCGCAGCACGCTCCAGAGCGCGGAGCGCCGGAACCACTGCTCGGTAAGCTGGCGGAACGCCGTCTCGTCGCGCGCCACCTCGTAGAGAATGGCCGACTCCGAGCGGCTGTGGGTGAGCATGTCGACGAAGTTGAAGACGAACGCGCTCACGCCGTCGGCGGCGAGCGCCGACGCCAGGTGGCGCTCGAGGTCGTCCGAGTCCGCGGCGCTGGTGAGCTTGCGATAGCGCACCGGCGTTTCGCCGCGAAGCGCGCGCAGCTGCTCCACCAGCAGGTCGCGCTCGTGCTGGTTGAGCGATTCGTCGTCGCGCTCACCCCACCACGCCGGGAAGCGCTCGGCAATCTCGGCGGGAAAGAGCCCGCTGAACAGCGCGTTGCGGGCGTACGGCGTGGCCGTCGGCAGCAGCGAGAAGTAGTGCGCCGTGTCGATGTCGAACGCCTGGGCGACGATCGGCTCCAGCACCTTCCACTGGTCGAGGCGGAGACAGTCGACGACGATCAGGACGGCCGCCCGGCGGTCGGCGAGCAGGGGGAGGAGGAACTCCCCCACGACGTCAACGGAGAGCGGCGGCCGGTCGCCGTCGAGAGCGTGGATCCAGCGCGGATACCCCTCGCTCATGAACGCCGCGAAGTCGCGGTGCATTGCGGGGTACAGCGCGCTGAGGGAGGCGTGCAGGCCCGCCTCACCCGCGCCGGCGAGGTCGACGTCCCACTGCACGATTTCCGCGTAGTGCTCGGTCCACCCGCGCCAGTCGAGGTCGCGCAGCCGGACGGCTTCGAGGTCGCGGAAGCGCTCGACGAACCGCCGGGCGAGCGCCTGACTCCGAATGCGCGGGCCCTCGAGGATGCGGGTCAGGATGGCCAGCACCTGGCGCGGCGTGACCGGCTTCACGAGGTAGTCGGTGACGTCCTGGCCCAGCGCCTCGCGCAGGGTGCTGTCTTCCTCGCTTTTCGTGACCATCACGATCGGCATCGAGGGCGACAGCTCGCGCGCCTCGCGGACCATCGCGATGCCGCGCATGCCCGGCATCTGCTCGTCGAGGAGGAGGATGTCGTAGGCGTGCTGGCGCAGCAGTTCCAGGGCGTCCGCCGCGTTCCGGGCCATCTGCACGCGATAGCCCTTGTCGGTAAGGAACAGCCGGTGCGACTCGAGGAGGTCAGCCTCGTCGTCCACCCAGAGCACGGAGTTGCCGGCGGGCGCCATATCCTGCGAAAGCTAGTAAGCGCCAATTCGCGTCGCCAACGGCGTGGCCCGGCTGGCGAGCGGCTCGGCCCCCGCGCAGATTCGATCGTGTGACCGATCCACTCCCCTCGTACGCCCTCGCGGAGCCCGTTTTCGGCCTGCGATCGCTGGCGGTGGCGGCGTCCCGGGCGCCGCTGGGGGGCCCGCGGGAGGCCCTGCTCGCCACGCTCGTCGGTGCACGCTTGGCGATTGGGGCGCACGGTGCCGGGGCGTTGGAGCGCTCACTGCGGGAGGAGCGGGCCGTCGCGGCCCGCCACTGGATGGGCGCTCTCTCGCTTCCGTCGGTGTTGCGCTCGGCCCTGGGGGAGTTGCTGGACGCCACGACTCGGGACGACAGCCCGGCGCTCGCCGCCGCCCTCGCCAAGGTGACCGAGGTCACGGCGCCGCACCTCGACCGAAAGGCACGTTCGGAGATGGACCGGCTGGCCCGTCGCATCTCCGCCTGAGTGCGCTTGTGGCGGGGCTGCGTGCATCCGTACTATTTGCAGATGACCCCATTCCATAGAGGCCCGTCGGCGTGACCAGACCGGCCGATATCTCGCCGCTAGCCCGCGTGATGCGTCGCGTGGACCGGGCCGCCGACGGCGACCGGGGCCATGATACGTCGGCGACGGGTTTTCCGAGCATCGACAAGTGGCTCGGGGGCGGTTTGCGGCGCGGCGACCTCATCGTGCTGGGGGGGACGTCCAGAGCGGCAAGAGCGCGCTGGCGCTGGCCATCGCCGTCCGCATGGCGCAGATGGACACGCCCGTGGTGTTCTTCACGAGCGAGATGACGCTCGAGCGGGTGATGGAGCGCGCCCTCGCCATCGAGGGGCGTGCCCGCGTGGACGACCTGCGGCGTGGATCGCTGGATGATTTCACGCGCGCGGGCGTTGGCGCTGCCGCGGTCCGCTTTCGCGAAATGGTGCCGGCCATTGCGGCGTTTCCGCCGGGGGGCGGGGTGGAAGCGCTCGCCGCGGAGATGCGACGGCTGTCGAGTCCGCAGGTCGTCCTGGTCGACTCGCTGCAGGGGCTGGCGGGGAGCATCCGGTCGCAGGACGAGGAGCTGGCCGCGGCCGTCCGGATGCTCAAGGCGCTGGCAATCGAGCTCAATATCGCCCTCGTACTCACCTGCCAGCTTCCCGACCTGCGCGCCGACCGGGCCGATCCCCGCCCGGTGCTCGATGATTTTGGCATTCTGGGCGCGGTCAAGCAGCACGCGGACGTTGTGCTGGCGATCTTCCGTGAGGAGATGTACCGTCCCGGTTATGGCGTTGAGGGAGCCACGGAGTTGCTGGTGCGGAAGAACCGCAACGGCCAAGTTGGTTACGTGGACCTGTTTTTCTACAAGCAGTGGATGCGGTTCGAAGACATGCTCGATCCCGACCGATAGGAGGCCGGAGATATGCGATACCTGAGACTGCTGGCGCTTCCCCTGCTGGGCGGCTTGGCGCTGCCTGCGCAGGCACAGCAGCGTCCGGACCGGACGCTGCAGAAGCTGGAGAGCGCCCGAACCGCGAACCCGAGCTCGGTGGCCGCGCTGCGCGCCCTCGGCATCGCGTACTACAAGCGCGACCGATTCGCCGACGCCCGGTCGGTGCTCGACGCCGCCCGCAAGCTCGACCCGAAAGACGGCGTGAGCGCGCTCTACGCCGGACTCGCGGCCGAGAAGCTGAACGACTTCACGGGCGCGAAGGACGCGTACAACTCGTATCTGCAGGTCGGCAAGACGCGGTCGGTGCGGAACGACATCCGCGCCCGTCTGGTCGCGCTCTCACGCGCGGAGCTGCAGGCCGCGGCGAAGTCGGCGATTGCCAACGAGGCGAATATCGCGGCGGACGCGAACAATCCGCGGGCGGTGGCGGTGCTGCCGATGACGTTCAGTGGCACGGATCAGACGCTCGCACCGCTGTCTCGCGGCATGGCCGACCTGCTGATCAGCGACCTGGCGCGTTCGCCCGAGCTGCAGCTGCTCGAACGTGACCGGATCCAGGCGATGATGGACGAGGTCGCGCTCAGCCAGAGCGGACGCGTGGATGCCGCGTCGTAGCTGCGCGCCGGCAAGTTGGTGCGCGCCTCGCGCGTCGTGCAGGGCGCGATCACCCAGACCGGCGCCCGCAACCTGACGGTTAACGCCGCGGTCGTGAGCGTGGCCACTGCGCAGCAGCAAGGACGCGACGTGCAGAGCAGCGACGTGCTCGACCAGATCTTCGCGATCGAGAAGAACATCGCGCTCGGCCTGTTCGAGGAACTCGGCGTTCGCCTGTCGGCGGCCGACCGGGCCGCCATCGAGCAGCGTCCGACGCGCTCGCTGCAGGCGTTCCTGGCCTACAGCAACGGACTCGTGGCCGAAGACGAAGGGCGGTTCGGCGACGCGGCCCGCTTCTACGATCAGGCACGGAGCATCGACCCGGGCTTTGGCGCCGCGCTGCAGAAGGCGCAGAGCGCGCGCGCCGCGCAGCAGGGCGCACAGGTGACGGCCGCGAAGGTGGAATCGAACCTGCGAAATTCGAATGAGGGTTCGGTGGTGACCGCCGCCGAACGCGGGGTGGCCGCCGCGACCACGGGCGTGGGCGCGACGCTGGCCAGCGCGGTCGGCGACATTAATCCGTCCGCCGCGAACAACGTGAACCAGACGACCAGCTCCGGCCAGACGCAGACCCAGACCCAGACGCCGCCGACGACGCGCGACCCGGCGTCGGAGAAGACCGGCACTGACGCCCCGGCCACGAAGACTGGAACGTTCACCATCGTCATCCGGAGGCCGTAACATGCGCACGCCTCGGGTGTTCCTCCTGATCGGACTCGCCGTGGCCGCGCCGCCACTGGCGGCGCAGGGGCTGGGCGACGCGGCGGCCGCGGTGATGCCGCAGGCCGTGTCCGTGAAGATCGGCTCTGGCGCGACGGCCAAGACCGTGTCGCAGACGTCGATCCCCTTCGTGTTCGTGCTGCCGCTGGGCTCGCGGTTCAACGTCGACGTCGCCACGGCGTACGCGATCTCGGACGTCAGCGTGGACGGCAAGAGCGTCAGCTCCATTTCGGGGCCGACCGACACGCAACTGCGCGCCAACCTGACGCTCGGCAACGACGCCATCGTGTTCACCGTCGGCGCCAACCTGCCGACGGGCCAGTACAAGATCGCCGAAGACAAGGCGGATGCGGCCGGCCAGATTGGCAATGACTTCCTGATCTTCCCAACGTCGTCGTACGGGTCGGGGATGTCGGCCACCGGCGGCCTCGCGATCGCGCGCAGCGCCGGCGCCTGGAACTTCGGGCTGGCGGGCTCCTTCCGCCGGTCCACCGAGTTCGACGCCTTCGAGGCCAACGACGGCAGCGCCAAGCAGGTGCTGACGTTCACGCCCGCCGACGAGGTGCGCGCGCGCATCGGCGCCGACCGGTTCATCGGCAACGGGCGGCTGACGCTCGGCGTCACGTACTCGACGTTTGGCAACGACGTCCTCGCCAACACGTCGTACGCCACCGGCGACCGGTTCATTGGGCAGGGCTCGCTCTACTACCCGGTCAACGGCATGGACCTGTACGTGAGCGGCTGGGCGCTGTACCGGGCGAAGGGACAGCAGTTCGGCGGCGAGGCGCCATACGAAACGGTCGCCAACGGCGCGGTTTCCCTGGGCTTCCGCCTCGCGAACTGGTACCTCGAGCCAAACATCGAGGCGCGCAACTGGCAGGTGGAAGGCTACAAGGCCGGAATGCTGGGCAACGGTGGACTGCGCCTGCGCTGGACGAACGGTGTCTTCACCTTCATGCCGAGCGTCACGTACCAGATGGGCGAGATCTACACGCTCGGTGGCGGGGACACGTATGACGTGACGGGGTGGAGGGCGGCAGTGACGCTCCGCGTTCGCTAGGGAGCAGCTGACGGTGGACGGTGGACGGTGGACGGTGGACGGTGGACGGTGGACGGTTGACGGTTGAGGCGGGGCGGCTTCGGGCCGCCCCGCCTGTTTTGCCCCGTGCCGCCGAGCGGTAGATTGCACGAAGTCCGATCGGAATCGCGATCGGCGATCGCAGTCCGCGGTCGTCATCCGAAGTCCATTTCCTGAATCGACGTTATGGCTGGTCATAGCAAGTGGAAGCAGATCAAGCATTACAAGGCCGCGACCGACAAGAAGCGGGGCGCGCTGTTCACCAAGCTCATCCGTGAGATCACCGTCGCCGCCAAGCAGGGGGGCGGCGATCCCGACGGCAACCCGCGCCTGCGCACCGCCATCGACAACGCCAAGGCGCAGTCGATGCCCAAGGAGAACATCGAGCGCGCGATCAAGAAGGGGACGGGCGATCTCGAAGGGGTGGACTACGTCGAGGTGGTGTACGAGGCGTACGGCCCGGGCGGTGTGGCGATCATGATCCAGGCGCTCACCGACAACCCGACGCGCACGGTCGCCGAGGTGCGGGCCAAGCTCTCGCGCGGCGGCGGCAACCTGGGGACGACCAACTCGGTCGCCTTCATGTTCGACCGGAAGGGGCAGATCTTCGTGGAGGCCGGCGGATTGGATGAGGACGCCACGATGGAGAAGGCGCTCGAGGCCGGGGCCGAGGACTTCGTGCGTGAGGAGGACGCGTTCGTCATCACCACCGCGCCGGCCGACCTGCACGCGGTGAGTCAGGCGCTCGACAAGGCGGGGCTCAAGGTCTCGCAGGCCGAGCTGTCGTGGATCCCGAAGAGCAGCGTGGCGGTGGCCGGCGACGCGGCCCAGCAGTTGATGAAGCTCATCGAAGCGCTCGAGGAGCTGGACGACGTGCAGAAGGTGGACGCAAACTTCGAGATGGACGAAGCGGAGATGGCCGGCGCGTGATCGTTCTCGGCATCGACCCGGGCACCGCGGTGACGGGCTACGGCGTCGTTCGCGCGACGGGCGCGAGCGGCGCCGCATTGCTCGAGTGCGGGGTGATCCGCACGCGCGCCGACCAGCCGTTGCCGGCGCGCTTGGCCGACATCTACGAGGGGGTGCGCGAGCTCATCGAGCGCCACCAACCGGAGGTGCTCGCCGTCGAGGACGTCTTCTATGCGCGCAACGTGCGCACCACGCTGGTGCTCGGACACGCGCGCGGGGTTGTGCTGCTCGCCGGACAGCAGGCGGGGCTGCCGATCCGCGAGTATCCCCCGGCCGACATCAAGAAGACGGTGGTGGGGAACGGCGCGGCCACCAAGGAGCAGGTGCAGTTCATGGTCACCAAGCTGCTGCGCCTCAAGCACGCCCCTGAGCCGGCGGACGCCGCCGACGGCGTGGCGGCCGCGCTCGCCTGCGTGCTGCGCGCCGAGGTCTCGCGGCGCATCGAGGCGGTGCGATGATCGCCCGTGTCGCCGGCACATTGCTCGCGTCGGAGATCGACCGCGTCGAGATCATGACGGCCGGGGGCGTGGCGTACGCGGTCAACATTCCGCTGTCCGTGGCGGAGTCGCTCCCCCGCCCCGGCGGCGCGATCGAGCTGCACACAGCGCTCGTGGTGCGCGAGGACAGCTGGACGCTGTACGGCTTCGCCACGGCCGATGAGCGCAACCTGTTCCACCGGCTGATGGGCACGACGGGCGTGGGCCCGGCGCTGGCGATGAACCTGCTCTCCGCGCTCGGCGGCGACCGATTGGTGCGCGCGGTGCAGGCGCACGATCTCGCCACGCTCACGCGCGTGCCGCGCGTGGGGAAGAAGCTGGCCGAGCGGCTGGTGCTCGAACTGCGCGACAAGCTGGGCGCGGTGGGCGAGCTGCCGGCGGCCGGGCGCGCCGCCGCCCCCGCCGGACCCGGCGCGGACGCCGTGCGCGCGCTCGTGGCGCTGGGGTACGGCGCGGCCGACGCGGAGAAGGCGGTGAGCGCGACACTCGAAGCGGGCGACGCCGCCGACACGGCGGACCTGATCCGCAAGGCGCTCGCCCGCATCGGCAAGCGGTAGCGTACATTCAGGCATGGCCCGCCCCGAGATCACCACGCCGGATGTGATCGCCGACGAATCCGTCGTCGAACTGTCGCTGCGACCGCAGCGGCTCGCCGAGTTCATCGGCCAGGCGAAGGTGAAGGACGCGCTGCGCATCTACATCGAGGCGGCGCGCGAACGGAAGGAGCCGCTGGACCACGCGCTCCTCTTCGGGCCGCCGGGGCTCGGCAAGACGACGCTCGCCGAGCTTGTCGCACGCGAGCTGGGCGTCAACATCCGCACGACGAGCGGCCCGGCACTCGAGAAGCCCGGCGATCTCGTGGGGACGCTCACGAACCTGCGCGAAGGGGACATCCTCTTCATCGACGAGATCCATCGCCTGCGCCCCATCATCGACGAGTTCCTCTATCCGGCGATGGAGGACTACAAGATCGACATCCGGCTGAGCGAGGGGCCGAAGGCGCAGACGATCACGATGCCGGTGGAGAAGTTCACGCTGATCGGCGCGACGACGCGGCTGGGGATGCTCACCGCGCCGCTGCGCGCGCGGTTCGGCATCGAGCTGCGGCTCAACTACTATCCGGCCGAGGAGCTCGAGCACATCGTGCGCCGCACGGCCGAGGTGCTGAAGGTCGACCTCGACGCGCCCGGCGCGCGTGAGCTCGCGCGCCGGGCGCGCGGGACGCCGCGCGTCGCCAACCGGCTGCTGCGGCGGGTGCGCGACTACGCGCAGGTGCGCGCCGGCGGCATCATCACCGAGACCGTGGCCCGCGAAGCACTCGAGATGCTCGATGTGGACCACTTCGGGCTCGACGAGATGGACGCCCGGGTGCTCCGCGCGATCATCGAGAAGTTCGATGGCGGTCCGGTGGGCGTGCAGACAATCGCCGCCGCGGTCGGTGAAGAGGCGGACACGCTCGAGGAAGTGTACGAGCCCTTCCTCGTGCAGAACGGCTTCCTGCAACGCACGTCGCGCGGGCGCATGGCGACGGCGCTCGCCTACCGGCATTTCGGGTATACCCCGCCTGCGCAGACGGGCGATGCGCAGGGCTCGCTGCTGTAGCATCGACGTGGCGGCGCCGCGGACACCGCGCCAGGTGCGCCGTGCGATCGTGATGGCGCCTGCTTTGCTCGCCCACGTCGCACTGCTCGCGCTTGCCCGCCCCGCACTCGGCCAACAGGGAGCTGGGCCCGCAGCCACACGCGCGGATTCGATGGCGCGACTCGCGCAACTCGACACGGCGGTGTCACGCCCGGGCGCAAGCGCCAGCACGTGGCATGCGCGTGGACTGCTAGCCTGGCAGCTCTCGCAGGGAAAGCGCGCCGTGGGCACGCGGGTGGACCGGGGGCAACTGCGGCTCAATCAGGCCGCTGATTCGTCGCTCGTGCAGGCCGTCACGCTGGAGCCCGCAAACGTCCGCTTTCTCACGGATTTTGCGACCTATCGCGTACAGGGTTCGCCGATCGTGCGCGGCGGCGCCACGCGCTACATCCGCCGCGCGTATGAGGCGGCACGCGCGCAGGGCGACTCGCTGGCGCTCGCGCAGATGGCCGACCTGCTGGGTATGCTCGCCTTTCGTGAGTACCAAGCGATGTTCGGTCGCCGGCAGTCGCTCGACAATGGCCCAGCGGGGAGCATCGCGGACATTTTGGTGCAACAGTCGGGACCGGACGGCCGCTCAGTGAGCGCCGGCGCCGACCTTGTGCGGCAAGCGATCGAGTCGCGCTCTGCGCCGATCGGCGGGAATCCGCCGCCGGGCGTGGATGCGTACGAACTCGCCCTCGAGTACTTCGAGACGGCCACGCGGACCGCGCCCGCCCTTCCCCTCCCCTGGCGTCACCGTTTCGCGGCGCTCGCCGACCGGCGTCGCTGGGAAGAACTCTCCATCGTGGCGCGCGGTCGGCTGGCGTCCGCGCCATGGGATCCGGACGCCTGGCTCGCCCTCGGGCTCGCGCAGCATCGCACCGGGGCGGCTGACGCAATGGCCGCGTTCGACAGCGCGTTCGCGCAGATGACGCCGGAGACGAAGTCGCGCCTGTCGCGCGTGGAGCGCATCATGCGCCCGGCGGCGGCGAAGGCGCTGAACGCGCTACCCGTGGAGGAACGGGCGCGCACCGAGCGGTTCGTCTGGACCGCGGCCGATCCGCTGTGGAGCGTCCCGGGCAATGAGGTGCGCGCCGAGTATCTCGCGCGCGTGGCCTTTGCGCAGCTGCGCTTCACGGACGAGGAGCAGCGCGTCCCGGGCGTGGACACCTACCCCGGCGACCTGCACGTGCGGTACGGCTTCCCGCAGGTGACGGCGAGCTTCTCGTGTGCCGGCGCCGACGCCGAGGCCGCATCGGCGGTCTGCTGGTTCTGGTGGTTCGCGCCGCGCGTCCAGTTCATGGTGCGCTATCAGCCGATCTTCAACCGGTCGCGCGCCGGATTCGACGACGTCGCGTTGAACGAGGAGATCATCGCGCAGGCGCCAGCCACGTGGATCGGCCTCGCCAACCTGCCGCGCATCGACTCGCTCCCCCTGCGCGTCGCCCGCTTCCGCGCCGACGGCCAGCACCCGTCGGTGCTGGTGACCGGGGCGGTGCCGATGGCGCGCCTTGAAGCGGAGGGGGTGCGGGACGCGCCGCCGGTCGCGCGGCTCTGGATGTTCGCCGACGGCGCGGACGCCGTCGCGCGCGATTCCGTGCGCGTGGCGAGCGACGGCGCGGCACTCTGGCGGCTGCGCGTGCCACCGGGCGACTTGTATGCGCGCGCCGAAGCCATGGGCGGAACCGGCGGCGCGGCGCGCGGCACCGTCTTCGCCGCCGGGCTTGGCGAGGCGGGCGGCGTCTCGATGAGCGACGTCATCGTGGCCGCGTCGGTCGAGGATGTCGGCGGGACGGCGCGGCGCTGGCACCAGCTGGGGATCGTGCCGGCCCCCGACACCCTGCCGCGTTCCAGGAGCATCGCGTTGGCATGGGAGATCTACGGCCTCCGCGACGGGGCACGGCAAACGGGCTATGACGTCCGCCTGACGGTCGAGAAGGCCTCCCGGTCAGTCGCCGGACGCATCGCGGCGCAGATTGGAGGCTTGGTGGGCGTGCAACGCGGCACCGATCGCGTGACACTTGAGTTCAGCCGGAGTCGCGCGGCCCCCGGCGTGGCCCTCGACCACGTCGCGCTTTCGCTCCGCGAGGCGCCAGCCGGACGCTACGCGCTGACCGTTCAGGTGACGGACCGGACCACAGGGCAGAAAGCCGCGCGGACCGTCCCGTTGCTCATCGGTCGGTAGGGATCCATGAAGGGGACGCGAACGAGCGATTTCCACTTCGACCTGCCGGAGGGGCGCATTGCGCAGACCCCTGCGGAGCGGCGCGACGCGTCGCGGCTAATGGTCGTGCACCGTGCCACGGGCGACATCGAACACCGTCGCTTCGCCGACCTCGCGTCGATCATCCCACCCGGCGACGTGCTGGTGCTCAACACCACGCGCGTCTTCCGCGCGCGGCTCCTCGGCCGCCGTGATTCCGGCGCGCCCGCCGAGGTCCTTCTGCTGCGGCGGCACGCGGATGGGCGGTGGGAGGCGATGGTGCATCCCGGCGGGAAGCTCAAACCTGGCCGCGTGGTGCACATCGCTCCGGGCTTTGACGCCGTCGTCGAGGAGGTGACGGAGCGACGCACGCGTCTGGTGCGCCTGCGGACGGACGGCAACGAACAGGCGATGATCGATGCCCACGGGCATGTCCCCCTGCCGCCCTACATCGCGCGCGCGGACGCCGCCCCCGACGCGGAACGCTACCAGACCGTGTACGCACGCGAGTCCGGTTCGGTAGCGGCGCCCACCGCGGGACTGCACTTCACGCCAGACCTGCTGGCCGCGCTCGAGGCACGCGGCGTAGAGCGAGCAGAGGTGTTGCTGCACGTCGGCGCTGGCACGTTCCGGCCGGTTGACGTGGAAGAACTCGCGCGGCACGAGATGCACGAGGAGTGGTACTCCGTCTCGGCGGAGACGGCGCAGCGACTGAACACAGCCCGCGCGCGCGGCGCCCACGTGTGGTGCGTGGGGACGACGTCGCTGCGAACGCTGGAGAGCGTCGTGGACCCGCAGCGCGTCTTCCACGCCCGCGCCGGCGAAACACGCATCTTCATCCACCCGCCACGCCAGGTGCTGAGCGCGGACCGGTTGATCACGAACTTCCATCTTCCCCGCTCCACCCTGCTCATGCTCGTGGCCGCCTTCGCCGGATACGACCTGACGATGCGCGCCTACGAGGCAGCGATCGCGGAGGGGTATCGGTTTTACTCGTATGGGGATGCGATGGTGATCGTCTAGACGAAGCGGGACGGGGAGGGGGTAGAGGCGAAGGGACGGGGGCTGAGACGCGGAACGGGGGACGCGTGCCTCGTTCCGCACCTCGGTCCCCGTCCCTTCGCCTCTACCCCCCTCCCCGTTCCACCTCTCGTCCCTGCCGTCTTAGCTTTCATCCGTGTTCTCCTTCGAGATCCAGTCCTCCTCCTCCCGCGCCCGCGCCGGCGTCTTCCGCACGCCGCGCGGCGCGGTGGAGACGCCCGTCTTCATGCCGGTGGGCACGCTGGCGACGGTCAAGGCGCTGGATCCGGACGAGCTCCGCGCGATGCACGCGCAGATCATCCTGGCGAACGCGTACCACCTGCACCTGCGACCGGGGGACGAGATGGTCCACCGGCGCGGCGGCCTGCACCGCTTCATGGCCTGGCACGGGCCGATCCTCACCGATTCCGGCGGCTTCCAGGTCTTCTCGCTCGCCTCGCTGAACCGCGTGAACGAGGACGGCGTCACCTTCCGCAGCCACATCGACGGCTCGTCGCGACACTTCACGCCCGAGAGCGTGATGCAGATCGAGACCAACCTCGGCGCCGACGTGATCATGCAATTCGACCACGTCATCCCAGGGCAGAGCGAGCACGCCGCGGCGCTCGATGCGAGCGAGCGCTCGATCCGCTGGCTTGAGCGCTGCCGCAACGAGTTCGCGCGCCTGCACGCCGACGCTGACGCGCCACGGCAGACGCTCTTCCCGATCGTGCAGGGGGGCATCCACGCCGACTTGCGGCGCGCGGCGGCCCGGCGCATCGCCGACATGGGCGGATGGGACGGCTACGCCATCGGCGGGCTCTCCGTGGGCGAGGCCAAGCCCGACATGTACGCGATGCTCGAGACGTGCGACGACGCGATTCCGACCGACCGGCCGCGCTACCTGATGGGCGTCGGCTACCCCGAGGACCTGCTGGAGGGCGTCGCCCGCGGCGTGGACCTGTTCGACTGCGTCGCCCCCACGCGCATGGGGCGCAACGCCGCGGCGCTCACGCCGGACGGCCGCGTGAACATGCGGCGCGCCGAGTTCCGCGAGGACGACCGCCCGATTGTCGAAGAGTGCGCCTGCGCCTGTTGCCGCCGCTTCTCGCGGGCCTACGTCCGCCACCTGGTGCAGGCCGACGAGATGCTCGGCGCGCGCCTGCTCTCGCTGCACAATGTACATTTCCTCATCGCGCTGATGCGCGACGCCCGCCGGCACATCGTGGCCGGCGACTTCGACGCGTGGAGCCGCGGCTGGCTGGCACGCTACCATTCCGACCCTTCCCCATCATGAACGCCCTCCTTCCGCTTTTCGCGCAGAACGCCGCCCCCGCCCAGCAGGGCGGCGGCTCGCTGGTGCCGTTCCTGTTCCAGCTCGCGGCCATCATGCTGATCTTCTACTTCCTCATGATTCGGCCGCAGCAGAAGCAGCGGAAGAAGCTCGAGGCGGAGATCAACGCCCTCAAGAAGGGCGATGGCGTCGTCACCACCGGCGGCATCGTGGGCGAGGTCGTCCACATCAAGGAGCAGCCGGAAGCCGGCAAGGGGATGGAAGACCTCGTGACCATCCGCACGGGAGACACGAAGATCGTGATCCAGCGGCGCGCGGTGGCCCAGGTCTTCACGCCGGGAGGCGCGGCGGCGGCGTGAGCGTGCTCCCGATTCGCGTCCTCGGTGACCCGGTCCTGAGGCAGGAGACACTGCCGGTCGCCGCGGTGACCGACGATATTCGCCGCCTCATTGACGACATGTTCGAGACGATGTACGCGGCGCAGGGGATCGGGCTCGCCGCGCCGCAGGTGGGGCGCACCGAGCGGCTGTGTGTGGTGGATGTGGACGGTGCCGTGTACGCGCTGGTGAACCCCGAGGTGGTGCTCGCCGAGGGCCCGAAGGAGAAGGCCGAGGAGGGTTGCCTCTCCATTCCCGACGTGTACGGCGACGTGGAGCGCCCGTCACGCGTGACGGTCCGCGGGCTGGACCGGAATGGTCAGCCCGTCGAGGTGACGGCCGACGGACTGCTTGGACGGTGCCTCCAGCACGAGATCGACCACCTGCACGGCAAGCTGTTCATCGACTACCTGAGCTTCCTCAAGCGGCGCAGCGCGCTCGCGAAGTGGGACGAGGAGAAGGACCAGTACCCGGAGTTCATCCGGCACATCAAGCCGGGCGCCCGGGCCAGCGAGCATCCTGAAGAGGAGCTCTAGTGCGCATCCTGTTCTGGGGGACCCCCGAGTTCGCCACGCCGCCGCTCCGCGCGCTGATCGGCGAAGGATTCGATGTGGTGGGAGTGGTCACCCAGCCCGACCGGCCACGGGGCCGGTCGCGGTCGCAGCTCGATCCCTCGCCGGTGAAGGTGGTGGCGCTCGAGGAGGGCATCCCGGTGCTGCAGCCGGAACGCCCGCGCGGCCCGGAGTTCGTGCAGGCGATGCGCGACCTCGCGCCGGATCTGTCGGTCGTCGTGGCGTATGGCCACATCCTCCCGCTCGAAGTGATCGAGCTGCCGACGCGCGGCACGCTGAACATCCACGCCTCGCTGTTGCCGTTGCTGCGCGGCGCGGCGCCCATCGAGGCCGCGATCGCCGAAGGTTACCGCGAGACTGGCGTGAGCATCATGCGCATGGTGCCGGCGCTCGACGCCGGCCCGGTGATTCACACGCTCGAGACGCCCATCGAGCGGGATGAGACGGGCGGCGAGCTTACGCTGCGCCTCTCCGAACTCGGCGCAACAGCGCTCATCGAGGCGCTGGCCCTGATGGAGCTCGGCGAGGCGGTCGAGCATCCGCAGGACGACGCGCGAGCAACCTACGCCAAGAAGATCGAGCGAGAGCATGCACGGGTGGATTGGTCGCTGCCGGCGGAGATCGTGGAGCGTCGCATTCGCGCCTATGATCCCAGGCCCGGCGCGTGGAGCGTCGTGCGCGGCACCGAGACGCGGCTCTTCGGCGCGCGCGCGATCGTGGATCGCCGCGGTGCGGCCGGTGAAGTGCTCGAGACGGACGAGATGGGAATGATCGTCGCCTGCGGCGAGGGGGCTGTCGCGATCCGCGAGGTGCATCCGTCGGGGAAGCGGCGGATGGCGGCGCTGGACTGGGCACAAGGGCGGGGGGTGGCAGTCGGGGATGTTTGGGGGACTGATTGAGGATTTGGACCGAGGATTGCGACTGCGGATTGCGATTCAGGAATGGGATTAGCGATCAAGACGGATGGGGCGCCTGGCTTGGCCAGGCGCCCCATCAACGTCTTTGCGTCGTCAGCCCGAATCCGGGCTCTCCGTCGTTGGTTACGGCTGGCCGTTCACCTTCGCAGGTGACAGCACCGACGTCGTATTCCCGGTTCCCAACTGGCCGAAGCTGTTGTCGCCCCAGCAATAGACGCGAGAGGAGGCGTTGGCAGCAACTCCCGGCGTTCCCGTCACGCCGCAGGTGGAGAGCTCACCGAGCGACAGGCTGCGGAACTTCAACGACGTGCTCACCGCAGTGACCGCATTGGTACCGGTGTTGAACGTCGTCACCGAGCCGATGCCCAGCTGGCCGGAGTCATTGCGCCCCCAGCAGTGCGCCGTGCCGTCGCTGGTGAGGCCGCACGTGTGGAATTTGCCCGCGTAGAGCCGTACGAACGCCGGGCTTCCAGCCACCGCCCCTGCCACCGAGTCGCGCGCCGCGTTGCCGACGCCGATGGTGGCCCGGCCCAGCTGGCCGTGCGCGTTCAGGCCCCAGCAGTACGCGATGCCTGACGTGACGGCGGCCGCGCACGCGTGCTTGTCACCGAGCGCCAGCGTCAGCGAGTCAAAGGCGATGCCGACCGGCAGGGTGTTCACCTTGATGTGGAACGGCACCGACGAGTTGTTGGGCGCGGCGATGGTATTGGACGTCGCGTTGTCGCCGCGCTGTCCCTCGGTGCCGTTGCCCCAGCACAGCGGGATCTGCGAGGAGTCGGGAACCGCGCCCGCCGCCTCGCTGAGGTAGCGATGGAAGCCGCAGCTGAAGCTGGTGCCGAGCCGGATAATCGAGAACGTCTTCTGGCCATCCACCCACGGCCACGTGCCGGTGCCTGGCGACGTGAACGGCGGGCCCGCCGACTTGTCGCCCAGCTGCCCGTGGTCATTGTTGCCGGTGCAGTTGGAGACGCCGGAGGTCTGGATGAGGCACGCGTGGTCTTCGGCGACCTGATAGTCGACGATGCCGAGCACCGTGCCGCCGCCGCCGGCCGCCTGAACGTTGGCCGCGAGCGGGAGATTGCTGGTGCCCAGCGAACCCCATCCCTTGCCCCAGCAGAACACCTGGTTGGCCAGGGTGACGACGCAAATGGAACTGCGGCTGCCGGACACCTGACGCGCCCGAAGCGTGTTCGCGTTGGCGGAGCTGTCGGCGGTCTGGGCAACCGCCGTGGACGGCATGGTCGTGGGGTTGAAGCTCCCCTTGCCCAGCTGTCCGACGTCGTTCAGGCCCCAACAGAAGACCCGAGACGTGCTGGTGAGCCCGCAGACATGGAAGTTCCCGACGGCGATATCCGTGAACAGCACGGTGGCCGTGTCACTCCAGACGACCGGCGTGGAAGTCGGGCGCGTCGCGAGCCGGGCCCGCAACGTCTGCACGCCCACGCGCGGCCCGAGCGTCCACGACGTGCTCGCCTGCCCGGCCGCGTTCGACTCCACCAGCGTGTCCGTCACGGCTCCCCCACCGGTGATCTGGACGGCGAAGTTGACGGTGTCCCTCACCACGTTGCCGTACTGGTCGGTGACCAGCACGGTCAAGGTGCCAGCGCTGCCGCCAGCGGCTGCCGACGGGAGCGTCTTGGTGGTGGACAAATCCGGGTGAATGCGCACGCGGCGGCTGGTGTCAGCCGTGGCGGTGGCCGTGAATCCGACTGGCGTGACGATCCCCGCCACGGTGGCCGTCGCCGACTGCGCAATGGCGGTCGTACCAAGCACCCAGACGGCGTTGGCGTTGCCCTGAGCGTCCGTCGTGTCGGCGACCGGAGTGACGGCGCCACTCAAGCTCCCGGCTGCCCACGTAACCTGCTTGCCGCTGACCGCGAAACCGAACTGGTCCTTGACGTTCACCACGAGCTGCTGGCCTAGTGCGGAGGCAACGCGTCCCGTCTGGAGGTTGCCCGAGACCAGCGTGAGGCGAGATGCCGGGCCGACCCCCGCCGTCGCCGTGAAGACGACACTGTCCTTGACGAAGTTCCCCTGCAGGATGGCCACGGCCTTGTTGGCGCCCAGCTTGGAGCCGAGCGTTCAGACGACCGACGCGAGCCCTGACACGGAGGACGTGGATGCGGCGGGGTTGATCGTGCCGCCTCCATCGCGCACCTGCCAGAGCACAGTGGCGCCGGCCACCGCCTGGCCGCCGGCATCAATCACCTTGACGCTCAGAACCTCCGCCAAGGCGGCGCCGACCGCGCCGGTCTGCTGGTTGCCTGAGATGAGCCTCAGGTTGGACGCGAAGTCCTCTGGCTTCACCGAGGTGGGACCCGAGGTCGCGTCGCCGCAGCCGCCGATGACGGCGACGAGCGCGAGCGTCGCAACGGTTCCAGTGGTGAGGAGCTTGCGGGCGTGCATTCGCACTCCGTGCTGAGAAGGACGGGGGAGACGAATATCGTAATCTTATGGACGCGCGGCAAACCGGCACCGGGAACGGCGCCAGTTCGCTGCTTCCTATGGACGGGCCGGACGGTCACGAGGTAACGCTTACCCCGGACCCATCCGACTGCCACCCCTGCTATTATACAGAATCTCCCGTCCGCCGTCCGCCCGTGAGCCACCGCAGCCATCCCTCGGCCCCTACCAGCACCCCCGTCACGGACGCACGCCGGGCCGCCGCGGACGTCTGCGCCGACCTGCGCGCGGGGACGCTTCTTGGTGCGGGGCTGGAGCGACGCGCCGCCGGGCTGGACGGCCGTGACCGCCGCTGGACGCAGGAGCTGGTGTACGGGATGCTGCGTCGGCGCGGCTGGATCGACCACGCGCTCGCCTCGCGGGTACGGGGTGGGCTCGCCCGGCTCGACGGCGACCTCGCCGACCTGATCCGGCTGGGGGCATACCAGCTACTCGAGATGGGGAGCGTCCCCGCCTACGCCGCCATCGCCCAGACGGTCGAACTCGCCAAGCAGCGCCACGGGCTGGGGGCGAGCAAGCTCGTGAACGCGGTCCTGCGACGCCTCGATCGAGAGCGCTCGTCGCTGGGCGCAGACCTCCCGACCGACCCGGTGGAGGCCCTGGCCGTCGAGTTCTCGCACCCCCGCTGGCTGGTGGCGCGCTGGGCCGCGCGGTTCGGACCGGAAGCGACGCGCGCCCTGCTCGAGGCCAACAATCAGGAGGCGCCGGTCATCGTGCGCCCGTGGGGTCTTGTCCGGGAACAGCTCGAGGCGAAGCTCGAGGCGGCTGGACTGCAGGTGGAGGACGCCCCGCTCACTGGGGACTCGCTGCGTCTGGTCGGACCGGTGAACCTCGCTGAGCTGCCCCCGTTCGCCAATGGCGAGTGCTTCGTCCAAGACCCAGCGGCCACCCTCGTCACGCGGTACGCGGCGATCCCCGACGGGGCCACCGTCGCCGACCTTTGCAGTGCGCCGGGCGGCAAGACTGTGGAGTTGGCCCGGAACGCCGCGCTGGTGGTGGCCGCGGACCTGTCGCCGACGCGTCTCGCGCGACTCGCAACCACCAAGCAGCGCCTGGACCTCAACAACGTGAGCCCGGTCGCCTTTGACGCGCGCCAACCAGCCGTCTCCCCCGTGGACGCGGTGCTGGTGGACGCACCGTGCACCGGCACCGGGACTTTCCGCCGACACCCAGACGCCCGCTGGCGCTTGCGGATGAGCGACCTCGCGGTCACGGCCATGATGCAGCGCGACATCCTTCGCGCGTCGGCTCGCCTCGTGAGACCCGGTGGCCTGCTCATCTACTCGACCTGCTCGCTCGAGCCTGAGGAGAACGAGGCGCAGGTGGAGGCGTTCCTGGCCTCGCACCCCAGATGGCAGCTTGAGCCGCCGGACGCGGGCGTGGTGCCCGCCAACACCATCGACCACGGCTTCCTGCGCGTGCTTCCCCACGTGCACGGCGCCGACGGCGCCTTTGCCGCCCGATTCCGGAGTCCTTCATGAGCGCCGCCTCCGTGCGCATCGCCCCGTCGCTGCTCAGCGCCGATTTCGCCCGGCTCGCCGACCACCTCGCGATGATCGAGGCGGGGGGCGCCGACTGGCTGCACCTCGACGTGATGGACGGCTGCTTCGTGCCGAACCTGACGTTCGGCGCCAAGGTCATCGAGACGTGCGCGCGCGTGACCAAGCTGCCGCTCGACGTGCACCTGATGGTCGTCGAACCGGAGAAGTACTTCGACTCGTTCGCCAAGGCTGGCGCCTCGGTGCTCACCATTCACGTCGAGGCGGCGCCGCACCTGCACCGACAGGTCGCGCGCATCAAGGAGTTGGGCTGTCGCGCCGGGGTCGCGCTGAACCCCGCGACGCCGATTGAAAGCGTGCGCGACATCGCCAGCGACCTGGACCTTCTGCTCGTCATGACCGTAAACCCTGGCTTCGGCGGACAGGCGTTCATTCCCTCGTCGGTGGAGAAGATCCGCCGCGCCCGCGCGCTGCTCCGCGACACCGGGAGCCGCGCTGTGCTCGAGGTGGACGGCGGCATTGCGCGCGAGACCATTGCCGACTGCTGGCGTGCCGGCGCCGACACCTTCGTCGCCGGGAACGCCGTCTTCGGCGCCGCCGATCCGGCCGCTGAGGTGCGCGCCTTGCGGGCGCGCTGCGCGGAGACGGCGTGACGGCGCGGCAACAGTGGATCGTCGTCGGCGTGGTCGTGCTCGCCGTCGGCGCGGGGCTCTACGTGGCCACGCGCACCTTCGGTTCAGATCTGTTTCCAGTCGCTCCCGGAACCAAGGCGCCGGAGTTCCAAGCGGGCACGATGGTCGCCGGCGGCCCCAAGACGAAGAACATCACCGACTATCGCGGCCAGGTGGTGCTGCTCAATCTCTGGGCCACGTGGTGCGGGCCGTGCAAGCAGGAGATGCCGAGCATCCAGGCGCTGCACGACTCATTGGGCCCGCAGGGGCTTCGCGTCGTCGCGCTCAGCGTGGACGACCCGGGCTTTGAGAAGGCTATCCGCGACTTCGTGGCCGAGCATAAGCTCACCTTCGAGATCCTGCACGAAGGAAGCGGCAAGATCGAGCGCGACTACCAGACGAGCGGCATCCCCGAGACCTTCGTGATCGGGAAGGACGGCGTGATCCGCAAACGGGTGATCGGCGCCGCGGAGTGGAACTCCCCGACCAACCTGACCTTGATGCGCGGCCTGCTCGCCGAGGACGCGCCGTAGGGTCATGCGCGTCCTCGGCATCGAGAGCTCCTGCGATGAGACCTCGGCCGCGGTGGTGAGCGGCGCGGGCGACGACGTCCGCCTCGAATCGCTGGTCATCCTTTCGCAGGACGTGCACCGCATCTTCGGCGGCGTGGTACCGGAGATCGCTTCGCGCGCCCACCTCACCGCGCTGGTTCCTGTGGCGCGGCAGGCGCTTCTCGACGCTGGAGTGCCGGACACTGGAAAGGGCGTCGACGCCATCGCCGTGACGCACGCGCCAGGACTCGTGGGAGCGCTGCTCGTGGGCGTGGCGTACGCGAAGTCGCTTGCCGCCACCTGGGGTGTTCCCGTACTCGGCGTGCATCACATGGAAGGGCACCTGTTCGCGACGGCGCTCGACCATCCCGATGCGGTGCCGCCGTTCACCGCGCTACTGGTCAGCGGTGGGCACACGCTGCTGCTCGACGTCGCCGCGTGGGGCGAGTATCGCCTGCTCGGAAGCACGCGAGACGACGCTGCGGGCGAAGCGTTCGACAAGGTGGCCAAGCTGCTTGGGTTGCCCTACCCCGGCGGGCGTCCCATCGAGATGGCCGCGCGCGATGGGGATCCGGCGCGCCACCGGTTTGCGCCGCCGATGCTGCACGGCGGGCAGCAGCCCGGCGACGCCGACTACTACGACCTATCGTTCTCAGGGCTGAAGACCGCCGTGTTGCGCGCCGTCCGCGCCGCCGAGGCCGCGGGATCGCTGGACGCCGAGCGGCCGCACCTCGCGCGGGGATTCCAGGACGCGCTCATCACGACGCTCGCCGAGAAGACCGCGCGCGCCGCGCGCGCGCATGGCCGCACCAAGGTGGTGCTGGGCGGCGGCGTGGCATGCAATGGCGCGCTGCAGGAGCGCATCCGCCGTGCCGTCTCGCCATTTGGCGGCGTGGTGTTCGCGCCGTCGCCGACGCTCGCCACGGACAACGCGGGGATGATCGCGCGCGCCGGCCACTGGCGGCTCGCGCGCGGCGAGCACAGTGACGCGTCGCTGAATGCGTACGCGTCGCTTCCGATTCCGGGGCTGCGCGCAACGTAGCAGGCGGGAGACGCGTACACTCCCTCGGGGTCGTCCGCGCCGGTCCCCTTGCCCCCGCCGCTGGCCTGCCCGTACACTCTCCGCCTCGGCGCATCCTCTGGCTTCGTTTTCTCACTCGTTCACTCCACTCGTCATGACACGGCTCCTTGTCCTCGCGTGCGTGGCCGTCTCGGCCGCCGCGCAGGCCCAATCGTCCTCCTACCTGGAGCACGGCGCCCTCACCCGGGAAATGCGCCGGCTGGTCGACGGATCGTCGACGGCGAGACTGAAGTCACTCGGCACGACCCTTGGCGGCCGGGACATCTGGGTCGTTGAGTTGGCGAACCCGGGCGGGAAGCCGGCAGCGCAGCGCCCAGGGGTACTCGTCATCGGCAACCTGGAAGGTGATCAACTCACCGGCAGTTCCCACGCGCTCGAGACGATTCGGTATTTCCTCGCCAACGCGTCGAGCCCGGCGGTCAAGGCGGTCCTCGACGCCAACGTGGTGTACGTCTTTCCCAGGCTGAATCCCGATGGCGCCGAGGCGTCATTCGGCAGCGTCCGAGCGGAACGCCGAGTCAACGCCCAGCCATTCGACGACGACAATGACGGGCGCGTGGACGAGGATGGACCGGAAGACCTCAATGGCGACGGCCTGATCACGGTGATGCGCGTCAAGGACCCGGCGGGCGAGTACCTGATCGATCCCGCCGATCCGCGCGCACTCAAGAAGGCCGATGCGACGAAGGGCGAGAGGGGGATCTACAAGCTGTACTGGGAGGGCGTTGACTCGGACGGCGACGGCTTCATCAACGAGGACGGCCCGGGCGGTGTGGACCTCAACCGGAACTTCCAGCACGACTACCCCTACTTCGAGGCCGGGGCCGGGCCGCACATGGTCAGCGAGAAGGAGAGCCGGGCGCTGATGGACTTCGTGCTCGCCAACCGCAACATCGCGGCCATTCTCACCTATGGGCAGAGCGACAACCTGGTGACGCCGCCCGACGCGGCGGGGAAGCTGGCCGCGCCGAGTCCGCTCAGCCTGCCGTCATTCGCGGACGCGTCGAACGCCAAGGTGTTCGAAGCGGGGATGTTCGCTGGTCCGCAGGCATTCGGCGGCTTCGGATTCGGCGGCTTTGGCGGTTTCGGCGGTGGCGGCGGCACCCGCCTGCGCGGCGCGCAGCCCGGCGCGAACAACAACCCGGCGTCTGGTCGTCGCCCCGATACCACGGTGCATCGGGCGGACATCGAGTACTTCAAGGCCGTGTCCGAGGCCTACAAGTCGATGACCGGCATCAAGACGGTTCCCCCGCTGCGCCGCGCGCGCGGCGCGTTCTTCCAGTACGGCTACTTCCAGTACGGCGTGCCGTCGTTCTCGACGCCGGGCTGGTCCATCCCCGCTCCCGCGGCCGATGCGAAGGCGGCGGCCACCGGAGACGCGGCCGTGCTGCGCGCGCTCGACGGGGCAGGCGCTGAGGGCTTCGTGCCGTGGACCGCGTTCAAGCACGCCCAGCTCGGCGACGTGGAGATCGGCGGCTTCCGCCCCTACGTGACCGGCAACGCGCCAGCCAAGGAACTCGCCGAGCTTGGGCGCAAGCAAGGCGAGTTCGTCGTCAAGCTCGCGTCGATGCTGCCGCGGGTCCGGATCGCCGGCACCGAGGTCAAGGCGCATGGCGGCGGCCTGTTCACCGTCACGGCGGACGTGGAGAACACCGGGTTCTTCCCCAGCTCGCTGCAGCACGGCGTGGTGTCCGGCTCGGTCAAGCCGGTGCTCGTCCAGATTCAGGTGCCCGCTGAGGACATCGTGACGGGGGCGCCCAAGGCGATGCGGATTGCCGCGTTGAATGGCTCGAACTCGCGCCAGCGCATCCGCTGGGTGATTCGCGGCAAGTCCGGCGCCGCAATTGCAATCAATGTCCTCGCGCAGAAGGGAGGCACGGATAGCGTATCCGTGACGCTCAAGTGAGCGCGACCACGATGCCGACGGGAGCGTCAACCATGCACCGAATGAGCCTGCGGGCCGTCCTCTCCTGCGCGATCCTCGCGCTGTGCGCCTTCGCGAGCGCCGGCGCGCAAGCCGCGAAGCGCGGCTCCGACCCCGAGCACAAGCTCAACCTGACGTGGGATCGCTGGCTTGATCACACTGAGGTGGGGGAGCGCATGAAGCTGATGGCGCGCACCTGGCCCAAGTTCCTGAAGCTGCAATCGCTTGGGAAGAGCTACGGCCAGCGTGAGCTCTGGATGATGACGGTGAACAACCCCGCCACCGGTCCCGAGATGGGCAAGGCCGCGATGTTCATCGAGGCCAACGTGCACGGCAACGAGATCCAGGGGACGGAGGTCTCGCTGTACACCATCTGGTACCTGATGGAGAACTACGAGCAGATTCCCACGATCCGCCGGCTGGTGGACGAGCGCGTCTTCTACATCGTGCCCAGCATCAATCCCGACGGGCGCGACTACTTCCTGTACGGCACGGGCGCGGGCTCACGGACCGGTCATGTCCCCGTCGACAGCGATGGCGACGGCCTCTTCGATGAGGATGGCCCGGATGACCTGAACGGCAACGGGATCATCGAGACGATCCGGAAGTACGTGCCCGGTCAGGGGACGCACCGCATCAGCCACCAGGACAAGCGCATCCTCGAGCCCGTGCCGCCAGGCGAGAAGGGCGATTGGATTATTCTCGGCCGGGAGGGCAAGGACAACGACGGCGATGGGCTGATCGACGAGGATCCGCCGGGCGGCTACGACCCGAACCGGAACTACGGCTCCGACTGGCAGCCGAACTATGTGCAGGGCGGGTCAATGGACTACCCGTTCCAGCTTCCAGAGGCGCGGGCGACGAACGACTTCTGGCTGAAGCACCCGAACATCTCCGGCATGCAGACGTACCATAACTCCGGCGGCATGATCCTCCGGCCGCCCGGATCGGCCTGGTACGGCGACTATCCCGCGGCGGATATCCGCGCCTACGACGAGATCGCCGAAGCGGGCGAGCGCATGCTCCCCTACTACGACTACCTCGTCATCTGGCGGGGGCTCTACACCGTGCACGGCGGATCCATCGACTGGACCAACGACGGACTCGGCATTCTGTCCTACTCCAACGAGTTGTGGAGCGGCGACCAGTACTTCAACAGTCCGCTGCTGCAGAAGCAGGCGGCCGACCCCAGCGCGCCAATCTCGGGCCAGAAGGGTGACTACTTCTTCGACGACTTCCTTGAGTTCGGCGACCAGTACCAGGAGTGGACGCCCTTCGACCACCCGCAGTACGGCAAGGTGGAACTGGGCGGATGGAAGAAGCTGCAGGGGCGCGTGAATCCGCGCTTCATGAGCATGGAGTTGTTCCATCGGAACATGGCGTTCACGCTGCACCATGCCGACCAGATGCCGCGCGTCACGATGGGCAACGCCACAGTGCAGAAGGTGGAGGGCGACGTCTACCGCGTGCGCGTGGACGTCACGAACGACCGCATCATCCCGACGATCATGGAGAAGGCGGCGGCGAGCCGGACGGTTCGGCCGGACCTTCTCACGCTCGAGGGGCGCAACGTGGACGTAATCGCTGCCGGCGTGGTGCCGAACAAGTTCCAGCCCGGGCCGCTGTCGATGATCGACCAGAAGGACCTGAAGCGGATCCTCGTGCGCAGCGGGCTGCCCGGACGGACGACGCGGACGATCGAGTACCTGGTGAAGGGATCGGGGTCGATCACAATCCAGTATTCCGCCGTGAAGGGCGGGACGGTCAACGCGACGGTGGAGCTCAGGTAAGACGAAGCACCGAAGCGGGCACCTCGGGGTCAGTACGCCGGGGTGCGCCGCGAAGTTGATGTCGAACGCATCGACGCACGGAGGGAGCGCGGCGCACCCGCAACGCTTCTTCCGTGCCGACTACTTACGCCGATGGAGTCCTCCGTGCCCAGATTCGCTCGTGGTATTCGTCGCGTCCCGCTGGCGGTGGTTGCCGTCATCCTGCCATGCGCGCTCGGAGTCCCGATCGGTGCGCTGACGGCACAGGCGGGCGGTAGCGCGCCCGCAACCAGTGGAGCCAAGAAAGTCCTCGGGGTCGAGGACTACTCCCGGTGGCGCGCCATCGAAGGTGCGCAGATCTCGTCCAACGGCCGCTGGGTGGCAAGCGTGCTGCGATTCACGAATGTGCTCCAGAACGACTCAAAGCCGGAGCTGCACCTTCGCGATCTTGAATCCAACACCGATGTGATCATTGCCCACGCCTCGAACCCGGTGTTTTCGGCAGACTCACGCTGGCTGGTGTATCAGGTGGACTCCATGCCCGTCCGCGCGACTGCACGCGGCGGCCGCCCAGGCGCTCCGGGAGCGGATTCGGCGCCGCCGTCGACGCCGGCTGCGCCGGCTGCGCCGGCTGCGCCGGCCGCGCAGGG
>VHBQ01000030.1 GCA_016871855.1 Gemmatimonadota bacterium | reverse complement strand
AGGGGATGCGGCCGACGCGCATCAGGCCACGCCCGCCGGCTCCGCGTCCGGCGCGAACTCCGTGCGCAGGATGCGGTAGAACGAGTCGCGCTCGGCGGGTGTCTTCCCCGCCCCGCGGATCAGGCGCAGGATCTCATCGAGCGTCATCGCCTGCGGCGTGTGCGCGCCCACGGCATGGTAGATCTTTTCGCGCACCACCGTCCCCTCGAGATCGTTGACGCCGTAGTGCAGCGCCACCTGCGAAAGGAACGGCGTGACCATGATCCAGTGCGACTTGACGTGCTGGAAGTTGTCGAGGAAGAGCCGCCCGACGGCGAGCTGCTTGAGGTCGTCCCAGCCGGTCGTCGCCGTCCCCGTGCGCCCCAGTTCGCGCCCCAACTCGTTGTCGTCCGGGTGGTACGCCAGCGGGATGTACGCGAGGAAGCCCCCGGTTTCGTCCTGCAGGTCGCGCAGCATCTGCAGGTGCTCCAGGCGCTCCTCGAGCGTCTCCACGTGCCCGTAGAGCATCGTGCAGTTGCTGCGGATGCCCAGTTCGTGCGCCGTGCGATGCACGCCGATGTACTCGGCCCCGGCGAGCTTCTTGTCGGAGATGCGCTCGCGCACCGCCGCGCTAAACGTCTCCGCGCCGCCGCCCGGCATCGTGTCGAGCCCCGCCGCTTTGAGCGCCACCAGCACGTCGCGCCAGGGCATCTTCTCGATGCGCGCGATGTGGGCGATCTCCACCGCGGTCAGCGCCTTGATGTGCACGTGGGGGAAATCCGCCTTGAGCGCGCGGAACATCTCCGCGTAGTACGCCAGCCCGGCCTTCATGTCGAGGCCGCCCACGATATGAAACTCGCGCGTCAGCCCGTCCGCGGCGTGCGCCGCCTCGGCCAGCACCTGGTCGAGCGTGTAGCGATAGGCGCCGGCTTCCTTGGGCAGCCGCGCGTACCCGCAGAACGTGCACGTCTTGCGGAGGACGCAGATGTTCGTCGGGTTGATGTGCTGGTTCGACGCGAACGTGACCACGTCGCCGTTCTTGGCGCGGTTCACCGCGTCGGCGAGGATCCCGAGGCCGGTGAGGTCGCCGCTGCGGAAGAGCGCGAGGCCGTCCGCGGTGTCCAGCCGCTCGCCGGCCGCCACGCGTTCGCCGATGCGGCGGACGACCGGATCATGGATGCGGTCGAACGGAACCTGCACCGCCGACGGCATCGCTCAGTCTCGATACCGGACGAGCGCGAGCGAGGTGTTGTGCCCGCCGAATCCGGACGAGTTGTTCAGCGCCGCGGCCACCGGGCGATGCACCGGCGTATTCGCCGTGCAGTCGAGGTCGCACTCCGGATCGGGCGACTGCAGGTTGATGGTCGCCGGCACGATGCCGTGGTGGATCGCGAGCGTCGTGAAGATCGTTTCCACCGCGCCGGCCGCCCCCAGCATGTGCCCGGTGGACGACTTGGTGGAGCTGACGTTCACGCCCGCGGCGTGCGCGCCAAGCACCGCCTTGATCGCCCGGATCTCGTTCGGGTCGTTCATCGGCGTCGACGTGCCGTGCGCATTGACATAGTGCACTTCCGCCGGGGAGATGCCGCCATCCTCGAGCGCGCAGCGCATGGCCCGCTGCAGGCCCTCGTGATCCTCGGGCTGCCCGGTCAGGTGATACGCGTCGCCGGTCATCCCAAAGCCGGCCACCTCGCCGTAGATGCGTGCGCCGCGCGCCAGCGCGTGTTCGAGTTCCTCGAGGATCACGACGCCCGACCCCTCGCCGAGCACGAAGCCGTCGCGCGTCGCGTCGAACGGACGCGAGGCGCGCGCCGGGTCGTCGTTCCGCGTCGAGAGGGCCTGCATGTTCGCGAAGCCCGCCATCGCCATGGCGGTCACCGACGCCTCGGACCCGCCGGTGATCATGACGTCCGCGTCCCCGTACTGGATCGAGCGAAACGAGATGCCGATCCCGTGCCCCGACGAGGCGCACGCCGACACCGTCGTGAAATTCGGTCCCTTCGCGCCGAAACGCATGGACACCACGCCCGACGCGATGTCGGAGATGAACATCGGGATGAAGAAGGCCGAGACGCGGCCGGGGCCGGAGTTCACCAGCACCTTGTGCTGCTCCTCGAACGTCGAAATCCCGCCGATCCCGCTCGCGATCACCACGCCCGTGCGCAACGGGTTGTACCCGCGGCCGTCGGCCAGCCCGGCATCGGCCATCGCCTGGCTGGCGGCCGCCACCGCGTACTGCGTGTACAGGTCGGCCCGCTTGGCTTCCTTGCGATCCATGTAGAGCGCCGGGTCGAAGCCCTTCACCTCGCAGGCGAAGCGCACCTTGTGGTTCGAGGCGTCGAACCGCGTGATCGCCGCGCCGCCCGACCGCCCCTCCAGCAGCGCCTGCCACGCACTCCCCACGTCGTTGCCAACGGGGGTCACGCATCCAAGACCCGTGACCACTACCCGGCGTCGCATCAGGTCAGCCGATCTTCTGGTTCAGGTACGCGATCGCGTCGCCCACCGTGCGCAGCTTCTCGGCTTCCTCATCGGGGATGTCGATGTTGAACTCCTTCTCAAACTCCATCACCAGCTCGACGATGTCGAGACTGTCGGCACCCAGGTCCTCGATGAAGCTCGCTTCGTTGGTCAGCTTCTCGCGCTCGACACCCAGTTCCTTCTCGATGATGTCCTTCACCTTGTCGCCATGGTCGGCCATACCGCGATCCTCTCGAACGTTTGGAGTGGGAGGGAAGACTTAATATAGTGGATGTCGCGTTCCTTTACATCACCATCCCGCCGTCCACCACCAGGACCTGCCCGGTGATGTAGGAGGCCAGGTCCGAGGCCAGGAAGGCCACGGCATTAGCGATGTCCCGGGGCTCGCCAAGGCGCCCCATTGGGATGGCTGCCGTGAGCGCCGCGCGGGCCTCCTCGGGCAGCTTGTCCGTCATCGCCGTCTGGATGAAGCCCGGGGCGATGGCGTTGACGAGGATGTTGCGCGAGGCCAGCTCCTTGGCCGACGACTTGGTCAACCCGATCAGCCCGGCCTTGGACGCCGAGTAGTTGGCCTGCCCTTTGTTGCCCATGATCCCGACCACGCTGGAGATGTTGATGATGCGCCCCCAGCGGCGCTTCATCATGCCGCGCTGGGCGGCGCGCGTGGCCACGAAAGCCGACCGCAGGTTGACGTTCATGACCGCATCCCAGTCCTCGTCCTTCATGCGAGCCATCAGGTTGTCCTTGGTGATCCCCGCGTTGTTGACCAGGATGTCCAGCGATCCGAATGCGTCCTCTACCGCCTGGACCAGCATGGTCACGGCGGCTGGGTCGGAGACATCGCACGCGAAGCCACGGGCTTCTCCGATCTCCTCGGCGGTCTTCTCCGCCGCGGCAAGATCGAGATCGGCGATGGCCACCCGGGCGCCGCACGCCACGAGGGTCTCGGCGATCGAACGGCCGATGCCGCGCGCGGCGCCGGTCACGAGGGCGGTCTTTCCGGTGAGAGCGATCATCGTTTGGGGGGTGACGGTGGACGGTGAACGTTCGAGGGCTACGACGCTACAGCGCGGCGAGCAGGGCTTCCACCTCCGGCACCGTGCCGCAGGTCTTCGCGGCGTGGTTCGGAGCCAGTCGCTTGAGCAGTCCGGTCAGGACGTTGCCGGGACCCATCTCGACAAACGTGCCATCGGGGTACGCCGCGGCCATCGCGTGAATGACGGCGACCCAGCGTACTGGAGAGGTCAGCTGACGCAGCAGCAGGTCGCTGCCTGCGCGGGCGTCGGTGACAGCGCCGGCGGTGACGTTTGAGAAGACAGGCCAGGCCGGCGCCGACCAGGCGGCGACGCCGAGGGCCTCGGCGAGTCCGGGCTGGGCCGGTTCCATCAGCGGCGAGTGGAACGCCCCGCTCACCTGCAGGCGCACCGCGCGCTTGGCGCCAGCCGCCTTCGCGAGTTCCATCCCGCGCTCGACGCCGGCCACCTCGCCGGAGATCACCACCTGCTCCGCGGCGTTGTAGTTGGCGGGCACTACCGTGCCCACGCTGCTCGCCTCCGCGCAGATCTCGTCGATCGGGCGCTGGAGTTCCCCAAGGATGGCAGCCATCGCCCCAGGACGCTGCACGCCGGTCTCGTACATGAGCTCGCCGCGCCGGCGCACGAGGCGCACGGCATCAGCCAACGGCAGCGCGCCCGCCGCGTGGTACGCCGAGAACTCGCCGAGCGAGTGCCCAGCGGCGGCCGCGACGCGGGACGCCGCCGCCGAGCGCACCACGGCCCAGACGGCGGCGCCGTGCGCGAGCAGCGCCGGTTGGGCGTTGTGCGTGCGCGTCAGCTCGTCCGCCGGTCCTTCAAAGCACAGCGAAGAGAGCGGCGCGCCGAGCGCGTCGTCTGCGGCGGCAAACACCTCGCGCGCCGCGGGAAACCGCTCGGCGAGATCCTTGCCCATGCCGGGCTTCTGTGAGCCCTGTCCGGGAAACAGGAGGAGGAGTTGCATGCGTGCCGCTGCCGTTAGAACCGGACGACCAGACTGCCCCACGTGAAGCCCGCGCCGAACGCGACGAACATCACCGTCATCCCTTCCTTGATGCGACCCGAGCGGAGCGCCTCGTCGAGGGCGATCGGAATCGACGCCGCCGACGTGTTGCCGAAGCGGTCCACGTTCACGTAGACCTTCTCCAGTGGCATGTTGGCGTGCTTGGCGGTCGCCTCGATGATGCGGATGTTCGCCTGGTGCGGGATCAGCAGGTCGATGTCGGTGGCCGATAGCTTAGCCCCGTCCAGCGCCCGGTCGCACGCCTCGGCCATCGACCGGACCGCGTTCTTGAAGACCTCGCGGCCGGCCATCGTGATGCAGTTGCTCCCCTCGGCCAGCACCTCTGGCGTGACCGGGCGCAGGGCGCCGCCCGCCGGTCGGTGCAGGAGGTCGGCCAGCGTGCCGTCGCTGCGCGAGAACACGGAGAGGATGCCGCGCCCCTTCGTCGAACGCTTCACGATGGTGGCGCCGGCGCCGTCGCCGAAGAGCACGCACGTATTGCGGTCCTTCCAGTTCACGATGCGCGACAGCGTCTCGGCGCCGATCACCAGGACCGTTTCCGCCCCGCTCGTCGCCATCAGCCCCTCGGCCACTTGCATGCCATACACCCAGCCGCTGCACGCCGCGCAGATGTCGAGGGCCGCGGCGCGCGTGGCGCCGATCGCCGCCTGTACTTCCACCGCCGTGGCGGGGAGCAGGCGGTCTGGCGACGCGGTCCCCAGCACGATGAAATCCAGCTCCGGGGCGGTGACGCCCGCCGCCTTCATGGCCTGCCGCGCCGCGTCCGCCGAGAGCGACGTCAGCGACTCGCCCTCGCCGGCAATGAAGCGCTGCCGGATGCCCGTGCGCTCCACGATCCACTCGTCGCTGGTCTCGATGCCGAGGCCGGCGAAGTCGTGGTTGGTGAGCACGCGCTTCGGCACGGCGTGGCCCGTGCCCGCGATCATCGCCGTGGGACGTTTCATGCGCGGGGTCCTTCGTCGGAGTGGGTGGCCAGACGCTGGCCGATATGGTCGCTCATGCGCGACTCGGCGGCGCGCAATCCAACCCAGATGCCATTCTTGATGGCCTCAGGCGACGACTTGCCGTGGCAGATAATGGACACCCCCTTCACTCCGAGCAGGGGGGCGCCGCCGTGCGCCGCGTAGTCGAGTCCCTCAAACGCGCCAGCCAGCTTCTCGCGGGGAATGCCCGCGCGGGCCAAGAGGCCTATGATGAGTTTCGGCACCGCCTCGTAGAACTTGAGCAGCACGTTGCCGACGAACCCGTCGCAGACGACGACGTCCACTGGGCCGCGGTCGCAGGTGCCCATCGGGATGTCCCGTCCTTCGACGTTGCCGATGAAGTTGATGCCCGGGGCCGTGGCCAGCGCCTGATGCGCATCCTTCACCGTGGCGTTGCCCTTCTCCGGCTCCTCGCCGATGGAGAGCAGTGCCACGGCGGGATTGGAGCGGCCGAGGATGTCCTCAGCGTAGACCGCGCCGAGCCGCGCGAACTGCGCGAGTTCGTCAGCGCTGCAGTCGACGTTCGCGCCGCTGTCGAGCACGACGACCGGCACGCGCGCCGTCGGAAAGAGCGTCGCGATGGCCGGACGGTTCAGCCCCGCATGCAGGCGAAGGATGAACGCCGAGGCCGCCATCTGCGCCCCCGTGTTTCCCGCGCTCACAAACGCGTCGGATTTGCCCTCGGCCTGCAGGCGAAGGCCGATGGCCATGGAGCTGTTCGGCTTGCCGCGGATCGCCACCGACGGCTTGTCGGACATCTCGATGACCTCGCCGGCCTCCACGATCTCGACCCGCGAGCCTACGTCGCTCGCCACGGCAGTGGCATTCGCCGTCTGCGCGTCGAGCTCCGCGCGAATCACCTCAGGTCTGCCGACCAGCTGAATGACGTGCCCGGCGGGGAGTTCCTGGAGAGCGAGCAGCGCGCCGGCGATTGTCGCCGCGGGGGCGTGGTCGCCGCCCATGGCGTCCAACGCGATGCGCGTCAACGTCAGCTGTCCTTCTTGGTGACCCGCTGCTCCCCGCCGTAGAACCCGCACTCCGGGCAGACCTTATGGGGCTGCTTCTGCGCGCCGCACTTCGGGCAGGCCTGAATGGTGATCTTCGGCGCCTTCTTGTGGGTGTTGCGCGCCCGCTTCTTGCGCTTCGAGGTTTTTCTCTTCGGGACGGCCATCGTCGTCTCGTGTCAGGGTCTGGTCATTCGGGCTGGCCGCGGAGCGTCCGCAGCGCATCCCAACGGGGATCGAGTTCCGCGGCGCATCCGCACGCCCCGGCATTTAAGTCGGCACCGCACTTCGGGCAGAACCCCCGGCAATCCGGGCGGCACTCCGCGAACGGCGGCACCTCCAGCAGCCACTGCTCCCGCACCGCGGGACGCAGGTCAATCACGTCGCCTTGGGCGCCTCCCACCGGGAAGACATCCGGGTCGTCGTCGTCCTCCCCTCCCGGCGTCGTGAAGAGCACGTGAACTTCGGCGTGCACCTTCGTTTCGACGGGGGTCAGGCACCGCCGGCACTCCTGCTGCGCCGCCCCATCGAGGTGGCCGCTGAAGTAGTACCGTCCCGTGCCAGCGGTCGAGAGGCGTCCGGAGACCCGGATTCCCTCGCCCGCCGGACGGGGGCTGTCCTCCTCCATCCACACGCCGTCGTCGGGCGTCAGCACGGCATTGACCGTGGCCGCGCCGTGCTCCAGCGAACGGATGTCAAGTGACAGCATAGCCATGTATTTTACTCGCCGAACGGCGATGGGTCAAGTTCTGGATTCGCTGAGACTTAGGCGAATTCGACCCGCAGCGCCCAATCAGCCGGGCGCCCGCTAGACCAGGGCGGCCGATCCGAAGAAGAACATCCCCTCGATTCTCGCGTTCTCATCGGAGTCGGAGCCATGGACGGCGTTTCGTCCCTTCGACTCGGCGTACAGCTTGCGCACGGTGCCGTCCGCGGCCTCGGCCGGGTCGGTCGCGCCGATGGCGGCACGATAGGCGGCCACCGCGTCCGCCTTCTCAAGCACCATTGGCATGCAAGGCCCGGAACTCATGAACTCCACGAGTTCGCCGTAGAACGGGCGGCCCCGATGCACCGCGTAGAACTCGCCGGCTTCGGCCTTCGCCATGTGGATGACGCGGGCGCAGACCACCCGGAAGCCCTGGGCTTCGAGGTGCGCGATGATCTTGCCTGCCTTCCCCGCGCCGAAGGCGTCGGGCTTGATGATTGCGAGGGTGCGATTGCCGGCCATGGTCTATGAATTTTGGGGTTCAGTTGAGGGATCTGCCACCACAAAGATAGAAGGGCGCGAAGGGCAACGAAGGGGGGTATGACACCACCCCTTCGCGCCCCTTCGCGTCCTTCGCCCTTCGCGTTGGCCGGAGGCCTTACTTCAGCCCCGCCTTGATGTGCTCCACGAAGTCCATCGGGCGCACGGCCACGGCGATGCCCGCGGCCTTGAACGCCTCGATCTTCTCCGCCGCCGTGCCTGCCGACCCGGAGATGATTGCGCCCGCGTGCCCCATGCGACGCCCCGGCGGCGCCGTCTGGCCCGCGATGAAGCCCACGACCGGCTTGGTCATGCGTTCCTTCACGAACTTCGCGGCCTCCTGCTCATCCGTGCCACCGATTTCGCCCATCATCGCCACGGCCTTGGTGGCCGGGTCCTTCTCAAACGCCTCGAGGCAGTCGATGAAGTTCGTGCCGTTGATCGGGTCGCCGCCGATGCCGACGCAGGTGGTCTGGCCGATGCCGGCACGGGTGAGCTGGTAGACGACTTCATAGGTCAGCGTCCCCGAGCGGCTCACGACGCCGACAGGGCCGGGAATGCAGATGCGCCCCGGGATGATGCCGACCTTGGCCTGCCCCGGCGAAATGACGCCCGGGCAGTTGGGGCCGACCAAACGCACGCCGCGCTCCTTCACGAAGGGGTAGACCTTCGTCATGTCGAGCACGGGTACGCCCTCCGTGATGCAGACCACCGTCTGCACGCCAGCGTCCACGGCTTCCATGATCGCGTCCGCGGCGCCCATCGGCGGCACGTAGATCACGCTGGTGTTGGCGCCGGTCGCAGCGACCGCGTCGTACACCGTGTTGAAGATGGGGACCTGGCCCTCGAACGTCTGGCCGCCCTTTCCGGGCGTGACGCCGGCCACGACCTTCGTGCCGTACTCGATGGCCTGCTTGGTGTGGAACGAGCCGTCGCGCCCGGTGATCCCCTGCACCACCAGCTTGGTGTCGTTATTGATGAAGATACTCACGCGGCCTTCCCTCCCTTCGCCAGCTCGACGGCCTTGATGACGGCCTCGTCCATGTCGGCCGACGCCGTGAAGCCGTTCTCGGTGAGGATCTTCACGGCGATCTCCTCGTTAGTGCCGGTGAGGCGAATCACGATCGGCACCTGCAGCGGGTTCGCCTTGGTGGCGGTGACGATGCCGTTGGCCACGTCATCGGTGCGCGTGATGCCGCCAAAGATGTTGAACAGGATGCACTTCACGTTCGGGTCGGCGGTGATGATGCGCAGCGCGTTCACCACCTTCTCGGGGTTCGATGATCCGCCGATGTCGAGGAAGTTCGCCGGCTCGCCGCCGTAGTACTTCACGAGATCCATGGTGGCCATCGCCAGGCCGGCGCCGTTGACGACGCAGCCGACGTTGCCGTCCAGCTTGATGAACGTGAGGTTGCAGTTGCGAGCGTCCACCTCCGACGGCGCTTCCGACGACACGTCGCGGAGCGCCTCGATCTCGGCATGGCGGTCAAGCTCGTTGTCGTCAATGACCATCTTGCCGTCCACGGCGATCAGCTCCCCGGCGGGGGTGGCGACCAGCGGATTGATCTCGGCAAGCGAGCAGCCGCTCGCCATGAAGGCCCGGTAGAGCTGCTGCATGATCTTCGCCGCCTGCTTGGCGAGCTTCACGTCGCTGTACAGAAAGAACCCCATGCGCATGGCTTCATAGCCACGCAGCCCATACCGGGTATCCACCGGCAGGTAGAGGATCTTCTCCGGCGTCTGCGCCGCCACCTGCTCAATGTCGATGCCGCCGGCGGCCGAGACCATGAAGACCGGCTTCTTGCGGGCCCGGTCAACGATGATGCCCACATACGCTTCGCTGCCGATGTCGGCGGCGACGGTCACGAGCACCTTCTCGACCGTCAGGCCTTTGATCTGCATGCCGAGAATGGCGGTGGCCTTCTCCTTCGCTTCGGCGGGCGTCTTGCAGAACTTCACGCCGCCCGCCTTCCCGCGGCCGCCGGCGTGCACCTGCGCCTTCACCATCACCGCCACGCCGAACTCCTTCGCGATGGCCTCTGCTTCCGCAGGCGTCGTGGCAACCTTGCCGGCCGGAATCGGCACGCCGAATCCGCGCAGGATCTCCTTCGCCTGGTATTCGTGGATGTTCACAGGTACTCCGATCGAGATGTTCGCGGCGCCGTGCGGCGCCAGTCGCAGCGCAACACGCCGAATTTACCGCCATGCGCGGAGAGATGGGAGCCGGAGACCTCCCATTGACGCTCAGGGTTCACCCGATGCCGTTGTCGGCGAGCTTCCCCGGCGGTGCGGTCAGCGATCGCTTGAAAGCCGGCGCAGTTCGGCCATTGCGCGCCCGAAGGCGGCCCAGTCCGCGCGACGCAGTGCATCCTGCATCGCGGCGTGGATGCGCGCGATGCGCAGGCGCAGTCGCGCGTCGGTGATGGGCAGGTGCGGGGCAGAACCGAAGGCGGCAGACAACGAAGGGCCCGAGCGTGCGCTGCCCGCCAGCAAGGCGACCACGCCGGTCATCGTCGGGGGACGCTCCGGCGACCACGAGTAGAAACCCTGCACGGCCAGGAGCCCGGAGTCAGTCGGGATCGTCTGCACGCGCCCGCGTCGCGGGTGACGCCGCGTGCGGCTGAGCTGGGCCGAATCCGCGACGCGCTGCAGCCGGTCCAGGATCGCCGACCAGCGCAGGGTGTCCGGCTGCTCCACGAGCATCGTGCGCGGGGCCGCCCCTCCGACCGCGACGAACGCGCCTCGCACGCGATCCGTCCCATCGACCGCCGGCACGCCCGCTGCGCGCGGCCCGCGAGAGAGGCCGCTGACGAACGGGGTCGGGGGACCCGGCAGCAGTTCGGCGTCGGCCTCGTCCACCTGAAAGAGCGGGCGCACGGAGAGCGTGTCGTTGCGGAACCCGGTGCGACCAAGCGCCGTTCCCTGCATCCTCGCGCGGTCAACCGGAGGCGGCAGCGCGTCCAACAGCTCCGCGTCCAATCGGTCGCTCGTGACGAAGAGCTGCGGCAGTCGATTGCGCCACCACTGCGTCATGCGCTCGGGATGCCGCGGCACCACTACCAGCACGCGCCCGCTATGGGCGTTGACCACCGCGAGTCCGGCAGCGATCACAAACCGGCGCGACAGGCCGGCGAAGGGCATGCGCTCGGACAATGGGAAATCGGCGCCGGCGTGGAACATCTCCACGCTCCACCAGAGGGAATCGCGGGCCACGAACGCCTGCGTCGTGGGGCCCATGGCAAGGAACGGCACCAGGGCACGGATGCGCCCTCGGACCTCACGCCGCACCAGCAGCTTCGCCTGGCGCGAGTCCGCCGGCGTGACCGCCAAGCGCGGGCGGCGCACGCCCCACGCAAGCGCCACGCGGCGCCATCCGTCGCCGAGGTGCGGCGCGGCAATGCGGCCGAGAGTGTCCGGCATCACGCGCACCGGATCCACGCCAAGCCCGACGACGAGCGGCGGCAAAGTCGCGTGGGCGCTCCCCACACTGGGCCACGGGTCGCCTCGGTCGTCCGCGTCGGCCGGATCGAGCTCCAGAACCTCGAGCGGCGTCAACGGCGCGTCAGCGCCGAGGGCGGCGTGGGAGACCAGAACGCGAAGCGAATCGCCACCTGCCGCGCTCCACGCGACGGCCCCCGGCACCGGCGGGGTCGACGCATCGTCCTCGGCAGCGAGTGCGAGTGCCGCTGGATCCCATCCGCTCACGCGGCGCGGAATGCTCACCGCCGGCACGCGCACGCTCTCCGCCGCGGCGCCGCGCACGATCTCCTCCACCGCGAACGCCCGGCGCGTGTAGAGCGTCCTGACCAGATCGTAGGGACGCTCGAGCAGCACGGCCTCGCGCGCATTCGCCGCGCGGCGGTCGAGCAGCGGAAGGCCCACGCGCCCTGCGGGGCCGGCGACGAGCGCGATCAGGAGCGCCCCGAGCATCGCCCGCTGCTGCCCGACCCATCCAGCCCACGCCACGAGCACGCCGACGCCCGCGGTGCCGATGCTCAGCGCCACCAAATACGGGTGGAGCACCCGATGGTCGAACGACGTGAAGCGCTCGCCCTCACCGCTCCCGCGCAGCAGCAGGTCCAGACCATCGATGCGGAATCCCCACGCGACGAGGAGCAGCAGGATTCCAGAGTAGATCGCGAAGTGCCGCCGCACCCACGTCGAGACGTGGAGGCGTCCGCTCTGCACCTGCACCGACGGCGTCAGCGCGTAGAGCAGCATCACGACGACGCCGACGACGCTCGCCAGCACGACGGCCCAGTCGCGGAGCATACGCTCGAACGGGAGCCACGCTGTCCAGAAGGCGATGTCATGGCCGAGATACGGGTCGATCTCGCCCACGGGTGTCGCCCAGCGGGCCCGCACCACCGTCAACCAGTCGCCTTGTGGGAGAGCGACGGCGGCGGCGATCAGCACGCTGAGCACGGCCGCGGTCAGCGTGAGCGCGCGCCCTGGCACCACCTCGCCGAAATGCAGATTCGCCACCCGCCGCGGCAGCACCAGCGAGACGATGGACCGCCGCATGCCGAGCAGGTTCGCGAACGCGAAGGCAAACGCCACGGCGAAGCCCACCGAGCGCATCACCGTCAGCGTCCCCGCGCGAGCGCGCCACAGCGCCTCGGCCCCGAGCGCTTCGTACCACGCGTGTTCAGCGTACGCGCCGGCAAGCAGGCGCCCGACGACCAGCGCGACGGCGAGCGTCGCGCCGGCCAGCGCGAGGGCCCGCCGCCAGGTCACGCTACGACTCCACGCCCTGGATTCGGAGCCACCCTTCAACCTCGCTCCGAATCTCGGCCAGCCGGGCCTCGGTCAGCGCTTCGAACCGCATCACGAGAATGGGCTGGGTGTTGGAGGCGCGAATCAGCCCCCAGCCGTCTCCGAACAGGATGCGCGCCCCGTCCACGGCGATGACCTCGCGCTGCGCCGCAAAATGGACCTGCGCGGCCTTCACGATGTCGAACTTGCGGTCGTCCGGGCAGTCCACGCGCAGTTCCGGCGTGCTGACGAAGCGCGGCACGTCGGCCAGCAGTTCATCCACGCGCTTGCCGCTGTCCCCGAGGATGCGCATCAACCGCGCGGCCGCATACACCGCGTCGTCGTGGCCGTAGAACCCCTCCGTGAAGAACATGTGGCCGGACATCTCGCCGGCGATCGGCGCGTGCAGTTCCTTCATCTTCTCCTTGATGAGCGAATGCCCGGTCTTCCACATCAGCGGCTCGCCGCCGGCCTTGCGGATGGCGTCGGGGAGCGCCTGCGAGCATTTCACGTCGAAGATGATCGACTGGCCCTTTCCGGTGCGCTCGAGGACGTCGCGCGCGTAGAGCAGCAGCAGGTAGTCGCCCCAGATGATGTTCCCCGCCTCGTCCACGATGCCGATGCGGTCGGCGTCGCCGTCGAACCCGATTCCCACCTCCGCGCCCGTCCGCCGCACTTCGCGAATAAGGTCCTGGAGGTTCTCGACCACCGTCGGGTCGGGATGATGGTTGGGGAAGTTGCCGTCGCTCTCGGCGAAGAGCAGCGAGGCCTCGACCCCGAGCGCCTTGCAGACGCTTGGCGCCGTCAGCGCCCCCACGCCGTTGCCGCAATCCACCACGACCTTGAGCGGGCGCTTGATCCGGCCGATATGCTTCGCGATGTCGGCCACATAGTCGTCGAGCACGGCCACGGAGCGCACCGTGCCCGGCTTCGCGGCGTTCTTCGCTGTCGGAATGAGCTGGTACAGCCGCTGAATGCCGTCGCCGTGGAGCGAGGTCGCGCCGACGCTGAGCTTGAACCCGTTGAACTCCGGCGGGTTGTGGGAGCCGGTCACCTGAATGCCGCCGACCACGCCGCAGTGGTGCAGGCTCCAGTAAAGCACCGGCGTCGGCGCGACGCCGATGTCCACGACATCCACCCCGCAGTCGGTGAGCCCCTTGACGAGGGCGTCGCGGAGCGAGGCGCCGCTGTGGCGATTGTCACGCCCCACGGCGATTGCGCCGGTGATGCCGCGCTCGGCGAGGATGGCAGCGTACCCGCGACCGATCCCCTCGGCCGCTTCGATGGTGAGGTCGTCTCCGACCACGCCCCGGATGTCGTATTGGCGAAAGATGCCGGCGTTGATCATGGCAGTGTGGTAAGTGAGTGCGCTGAAACTTAGTGCCCCCGAGACGTCAACGCCTCGCGGAGGGCGAGGCGTTGCGTCGGGTCACTTGGGCAGGTCGGCGGATGCCGTTTGCGCGACGGGCGCCCTGGGTATGCTGGCCCGGCTCCATCCGATGACGCGTGACGGCACCAGACCGAGCACGAGGATGACGACCGCGGTGGCGAACACGACCCCGCGCGTGAGCGGGCCCGCGCGCACCGGCGTGATGGCGCCCTCAGGGCGCGCCTTCATGAACATCACGCGCACCACGTTGAGATAGTAGCCCGCGGAGATGACCGAGGTGAGCACCAGGACCACCGCCAGCGTGGTCAGCGGCCGCGGCGCCTCGATGGCCGCCATCAGCAGGTACCACTTTCCGAAGAACCCAACGCCGCCGAAGATCGGGAAGCCCATCAGCGAGAGCATGAACACGCTCATCGCCGCGGCGAGTCCCGGCCGGACGTGCCAGAGCCCCTCGTAGTCGGATAGCTCGTTGTTTCCGTCCCCTTCCGAGCCCACGGCGATGACGACGGCGAACGCGCCAAACGAGGCCAGCGTGTAGGCGACGATGTAGAATAGGAACGCGGCCGAGCCGGCGAGCGTGCCGGTCGCGACGGCGACGAGCAGATAGCCCGAGTGCGCGATCGACGAGTACGCGAGCAGGCGCTTCAGGTTGCGCTGGGAGAGCGCCACCGTGTTGCCGACAAACATTGCGACGGCGGCCAGCCACCAGACCGGGGCGAACCAGGCCTCGCCCATCCCGGGGAGCGCCTCGAGCCAGACGCGGATGAACGTCGTGAACGCGGCCGCCTTCACGGCGGTCGCCATGAACGCCGTAATCGGTGTCGGGGCCCCCTCGTACACGTCGGGCGCCCACATGTGGAACGGCGCGGCTGCCACCTTGAACCCGAAGCCGATCAGGAGCAGGGCCGTGCCGACCAGAGCCATCGGATGCGCGACGTAGTTGCCCTCCACGATGCGCTGGCCGATCTCCGTCAGGTTCGTGGACCCGGTGGAGCCGAAGATCAGCGCGATCCCGTAAAGCAGGAAGGCGGTGGCGAACGCGCCCAGCAGGAAGTACTTCAGCGAGCCTTCGGCCGCCTTGTTGCTGCGCCGGTTGAGACCGGCGAGCACATAGACCGCCACTGACATCAGCTCGACGCCGAGGAAGACGATCATGAGGTCGCGCGCGGCGGCGAGCATCATCATGCCGGCCGTGGCGAACAGCACCAGCACATGCGACTCGGCGGGGCGGATGCGCTCACGGACGTTGTACTCCAGCCCCAGGGCAATCGCGCCGAAGGCGCCTAGCAAGCAGACGATGTTGGCCGCCCACCGGAAGTTGTCCACGGCGATGATGCCGGGGCCGGAGGACAGGCCGCGCGCCGCGTACCAGATCGTGAGGCCAATCGTAGCGACGATCAGGGCGAGCGACGCGACGCCGACAGCGCGCTGGTGCTCGTCTGATTCCGGACGCCAGGCAGCCCAGAGCATGAGCGCCATGGCCCCCACAATGAGCAGCAGGTCCGGCCCGAGGGCCTGCATCAACTGCGACGGGTTCGCGAGGTCGAAGGTCATTTATCGCGCCGTGTTGGAAGCGGTCACCGGGGTCTTGCCCACGCTGGCCTCGACGTACGTGACGAGGCGGCGCGCGGCCGGTTCGGTCTTTTCGAGCAGGGGCTTGGGATAGACGCCAATCCAGATAATGGCGGCGACCAGCGGCACCAGTAGCCCGATCTCGCGCCAGTTGAGATCCTTGATCCCCTCATTCTCCGGCTTCGACAGCGAGTTGTAGATGATCCGCTGGAGCGCCCAGAGCAGATAGGCCGCGGCGAAGATGACCGCCGTGGCCGCGATGACCGCGGCCACCGGCTGCGTCTTGAACGAGCCGACGAGCACGAGGAACTCGCCGATGAACCCGTTCGTCCCCGGCACGCCGATGCTGGAGAGCGAGACGATCGTCAGGATCGTCGCGAAGATGGGGACTACCTTGGCGATGCCGCCGTAGTCCTCGATCATGCGCGTGTGCCGCCGCTCGTAGATCATGCCGACGAGGAGGAACAGCGCCCCCGTGGAGATGCCGTGGGCCACGTTCACCACCAGCGCGCCCTGCATGGACTCCGTCGTCAGCGCAAAGATGCCGAGCATCACGAAGCCGAGATGGCTGACCGACGAATAGGCAACGAGCTTCTTGAAATCCGGCTGGACCATCGCGACGAGCGCGCCATAGACAATGCCGACGACGGCGAGCACGATGACGAAGGTGCGCACCGCCGGGTTCATCGCCGCCTCCGGGAACAGCGGGAGCGCGAACCGGATGAAGCCAAAGGTGCCCATCTTCAGCATGATGGCGGCCAGAATCACCGAACCGGCCGTGGGCGCCTCGACGTGCGCGTCGGGGAGCCACGTGTGGAACGGGAACATCGGCACCTTCACCGCGAACGCCAGCGCGAACGCCCCGAAGAGCCACAGCGTGGTCGTCGGGTCGAGCCGCACGTTATTCAGGATGAAATCGTAGCTGAAGTTCGGCGCGCCGCCCACGCGCGACGCCTCCGACCCGAGGTACAGGATGGCGACCAGCATCAGCAGCGAGCCGATCATCGTGTACACGAAGAACTTGATGGCCGCGTAGAGCCGCCGTTCCCCGCCCCAGATGCCGATGATCAGGTACATCGGCACCAGGCCGATCTCCCACATCACGTAGAAGAGCACCAGGTCGAGCGAGACGAACGCGCCGAGCATGCCGACGGTGAGGACCAGCAGGTTGGCATAGTACGCGTGCGGCTTGGTGCGGATGCTCGTCCAGCTCCCGAGCACTGCGAGCGGCATCAGCAGCGTGGTCAGGAGCACGAGGACCATCGCGATGCCGTCGAGGCCGACGGTGAACCGCACGCCCCACTGCGGGATCCACGGCAGGTCGACGAGCGCCTGCCAGCCGGACGCCGCCGGGTCGATGGACCACCAGAGCCCGAGCGAGAGGAGGGCCTCCACCATGAAGAAGGCGAAGGCGAGGATCCGCACTTCACGCCAGCGCTTCTCGGCCGGGTCCTTGGCCGTCAGCAGCGCGTGCGCCCCGATCCCCAGCGCGCCGATGGCCGGCAGCAGCAGCAGGGCCGGGACGATCCAGGCGTTGTAATTGATCGACGACAGGAACGCGGTCATGGGTTACCGATAGGTGAAGGCGCCAAGGATGGTGAGGACGCCGATCAGCAGGACCCACGCATACGTGCCGAGGTGGCCCGTCTGCAACTGGGAGCCCATCCAACCGAACGCGCGCGCAAGAAGCGCGCTGCCATTGACGAAGAGTCCATCGATGACGCCCGCGTCGAAGCCCTTCCACAGGACGTTGCGCGAGACGGCCACCGTCGGCTGCACGATGGCGGCATCGTACCCTTCGTCGACGAAGTACTTGTTCTCCAGCACGCGCGCGATCCCCTCGGCCGCGGGCGCGTCCTTCTTGGCCACCAGCGCCGCCGGCTTCAGCCGCCAGACAGCGAAGGCGATGCCGGCGACCGCGATGGCGATTGCCGTGCCCACCAGCACGAGTTCCGTGCTGTGCGACAGGTGCGCGGCCTCGCCCAACGTGGTGCGCAGTGCATTCTCGCCGACCACCGGCTCAAGCCAGTGCTCGAGACCGCCGACCGGGCCAATCGCGCCGAGCAGCGCTGGCACGTTGAGCCAGCCACCGAACGCCGCCAGAATGCCGAGCACGACCAACGGCCCGGTCATCACCCACGGCGCCTCAGCCAGGTGCGGCCGCTCGGCCTCCCCCGTCCGGTTGGGGCCGTGGAAGGTGTACAGCATCATGCGCGTCATGTAGATCGCGGTCATCAGCGCCGAGACGAGGCCGAGGCCATACACGATGAACAGCACCGTGCTGCCGGGAATCCCGAGCAGCGAGGCCTCGGCAAGCGTCGAACCGTGCGTGCGGGCGAAGACGGCCGCGAGAATCTCGTCCTTCGAGAAGAAGCCCGAAAAGAGCGGGATGCCGGCGATGGCCAGCGTCGCGATCCACATCAGGCAGAACGTGATCGGCATGTGGTGCCGCAGGCCGCCCATGTTGCGCATGTCCTGCGCGTCGTCATGGTTGTGCGTCGCGTGATACGCCTTGTGCATCGCGTAGATCACCGAGCCAGACCCGAGGAACAGCAGCGCCTTGAAGAAGGCGTGCGTGGCGAGATGGAAGATGCCGGCCACGTACGCGCCCACGCCCACGCCGACGAACATGTACCCGAGCTGGGAGACCGTGGAGTAGGCCAGCACCTTCTTGATGTCCCACTGCTTCAGGCCGATCGTCGCCGCGAAGAACGCGGTGAGCGCGCCGACCGCGGCCACCGTGAGCTGGGCCACCGGCGCCATCGAGAAGACGCCCGAGGCCCGGGCCACGAGGTAGACGCCCGCAGTCACCATCGTCGCCGCGTGGATCAGGGCAGAGACCGGCGTCGGGCCGGCCATGGCATCGGGGAGCCACGTGTACAGCGGAATCTGCGCGCTCTTACCCGTGCAGCCGAGGAAGAGGAACAGGGCAATCGCCGTGGCGACCGCGCCGCCCATCGGGAGATCCTTCGCCTTGTCGGCCACGCCGAGGATGTCCAGCGTCCCGAGGTTGGCGAACATCAGGAACATGGCAACCAGGAATCCGAAGTCGCCGATGCGGTTTACGATGAACGCCTTCTTCCCCGCGTCCGCGTTGGCCTTCTCCGAGAACCAGAAGCCAATGAGCAGGTACGAGCAGAGCCCCACGCCCTCCCAGCCGACGAAGAGCAGCGGGTAGCTGCCGCCGAGGACGAGGATAAGCATGAAGAAGACGAACAGGTTGAGGTACGCGAAGTAGCGCGGGTACCCCGGGTCGTCCTGCATGTAGCCGACGCTGAAGATGTGGATCAGCATGCCGACGCCCGTGACGACCATCACCATGGTCATCGAGAGCGGGTCGAGCAGGATGGTTGCGTTGAGGTTCAGGTCGCCGACCGGCATCCAGGAGAACAGCGTGAGCACGTAGGGGTGCTCCATCTCCACGCCGCGCATCGCGAAGAAGATCGCGCTGGCCAGCAGGAAGGCGGCAACGAGCACGCCCGGGCCAACGAGGCTGACAATCCCCGCGAACTTGTGCCGCGGCGGATGGCCGTGGTCAGCGTGGTCATGCGCGTCGTCGTGCTCGTGCCCGTGCACTCCACCGTGCCCGTTCCCGTGCCCTTCAGAATGGTGCCCTTCGGACGGATCCGCCGGGCCGATCTTCGCCGCGCCGAGCATGGCCAGGGCGCCGTTGATCAGGAACCCCAGCAGCGGCAGCAGCGGGAGCAGCCACACCAGACGGGCGATTGTCGCCGCCAGGGGGTGCGCTCCCTCAAAAGTCATGGCGGGGTTCATCATCCCTTGAGGAGGTTGATGTTCTGGAGGTTGACCGTCTTCACGTGGCGGAAGATCGCGATGATGATCGCCAGCCCGACCGCGGCCTCCGCGGCGGCGACGGTCATCGTGAAGACGACGAAGACCTGGCCCGAGGCGCCGTACAGCGTGCTCAGCGCGACAAAGGACAGGTTGACGGCGTTGAGCATCAGCTCGACGCACATGAAGATGATGATCGCGTTCCGGCGGGTCAGGACGCCGATCACGCCGATCGCGAACAGGACGGCGGAGAGGGCGAGGGCTTCAGCGAGCATCGGTCCTCCGCTTGCCAAGCACCACCGCGCCGACGATCGCGGCGAGCAGAAGCACGCTCGTCAGCTCGAAGGCCAGCAGATACTCCTTGAAGAGCGGCTCCGCCACCGGGCCGATGACGCCGCCGGCCGTCGGTGCCGCCGCCGCGGCTGCCGCTCTGGCGGCGAGGTCGGGCGGGATCATCCGGTTGAGGAGGTCGCCCTTGCTCAGCGCCAGCAGCGGGGCGACCAGCGCCAGGCCGACGAGCAGCGCCAACACCTGCCCCCACCTGCCTCGGGCGTCGGCCAACTCGGACGCATGGCCGAGGTTCAGCAGCATGATCACGAAGAGGAAGACGACCATGATGGCGCCCGCGTACACCAGCACCTGAATGGCGCCGATGAACTGCGCGTCGAGCATCACGTACAGCCCGGCGAGGCAGAACATCACGTTCACCAGCCACATGGCCGCCGCCACCGGGCTCTTGCGCGTGACGAAGGCAATGGCGCTGGCGAGCGCGGTCAGTCCAAAGAAATAGAACGCGGCCGAGTATGCGATCGGGTGGAATTCATTGGGTTGCATCATTCCCCCCTCGGATCGGCCGGGTCCCACATCTCGCAGACGGGGTGTGTCTGCGACGTTAGCCGTGTGAGGTCGTACACGAAGTCCTTCCGGTCGTATTCGGCGTTTTCATAGTGCCGGCCCAGGTGGATAGCCTCCTCCGGGCAGACTTCCTGGCAGTAGCCGCAGAAGATGCAGCGGAACTCGTCGATGTCGAACACCGCCGGGTACCGGTTCCCCTGCTCGTCCACGCTCGGCACGAGCTTGATGCAGTTGGCTGGGCACACCGTGGGGCAGAGTCCGCAGGCCACGCACTTGGCCTTGCCGTCCTCGGTGGTGAGCATTCGGTGCGTGCCGCGCCAGCGCGGCCCGATGTCCCACTTCTCCTCGGGGTACTGCACCGTGACCTTGTGCGGGTCCACCAGGTGCTTGAACGTCAGCGCCAGCCCCTTGAAGGTCGCGCGCACGTAGCTGGTATCGTCCGTGGGCCGCTCAACGACCCGTGTGGTGATCGCCATTAGGCCCCCTTCCCGGTCAGGAGATCGCTGCGCTCCGCGCCGAGCCGCATCTTGGCCAGGCGCTCGCGCTCGATCCGCGAGTACGCCGGGCTGACGATCCGCCCGCGGTCGAGCACCCAGAACACCAGCACCACGAACACCACGTTCATGGCGAGGAACGCGCCGGTGTACGCCATGCTCGTGCGCACCACGCCGGCGAAGTCGAGCGCCAGCGCGAGACTAGCCACCGCCGTGATGTACAGCAGCGCCATCGGCAGCAGGAGCTTCCAACCCAGCGACATCAGCTGGTCGTAGCGGAAACGCGGCACCGTCCAGCGGATCCAGATGAACGCGAAGACGAAGAAGAAGACCTTCGCGAAGTAGGCGCCGAGCGTGACCAGCGTCTTGACGACGCTGTGCGGCGCGGCGTTGTCCCACTGCGTGAACGGAATGTCCCAGCCGCCGAAGAACAGCGTTACCATCAGGCCGCTCGACGTGATGATGTTGGCGTACTCGGCGAGCGGGAACATCGAATAGCGCATCGAGCTGTACTCCGCGTGGTAGCCGGCGACCAGCTCGGACTCCGACTCCGGCAGGTCGAAGGGGACGCGGTTGGTCTCGGCCAGCGCGGAGACGGCGAAGATGAAGAACGCCATCGTCAGCAGGACGACGTTCCACGCCTGCCCCTGCTGCTGCGCCACGATCTCGTTCAGGTTCACGTTGCCGGCGAGCAGGAGCACGCAGACGGTGCTCATGCCCATCGCGATCTCGTACGAGATCATCTGCGCCGAGGCGCGGAGGCCGCCGAGCAGCGCGTACTTGTTGTTCGACGACCACCCCGCGATGGTGAGCCCGTAGACGCCGAGCGAGCTGATCGCGAGGATGAAGAGGAAGCCGATCGGCAGGTCGGCCACGGCCATGCTGATCAGGCCGACGCCCGGAATCGGGAGCGGCGCCGCGAAGGGGATCACCGCCCAGGTGATCATTGCCGGCACGAAGGCGATCGCCGGCGCCATGACGAACAACGCCTTGTTGGCCGTCGCCGGGAGCGCCTCTTCCTTCATGAAGTTCTTCACGCCGTCGGCGATGGGCTGAAGCAGTCCCTGCGGGCCGACGCGGTTAGGCCCGATGCGGTCCTGGATCCACCCGGCGACCCGGCGTTCCAGCAGCGTCGTGTACGCGACGCAAAGCATATAGATGCCGAACGCCACGCCCGCCTTGATGAGTCCGAAGAGAACGAACATCCCTGGGGACGGCGGCAGCTGCGGGTCGGCGACCTGCAGGAGGAGCGGCACGGAGTGCATCATGCGTTGACCCTCGCGCCGGCGGCCATCTGCCCCTTGAGCCCCAGCGAGTCATAGCTCAGTCCGCTGAACGCGGCCTCGGCCTTCGCCATCGCGCCGAAGACCGCCTCCGCGGAGTCGTAGACCCCACCCTTGCCCGCGGCGGCGGCCAGTCCGGCGAGCGCCATCCAGCTGGCGCGCGCAAGCCCGGGCGCCGGCCGCGCCTGGAGGTAGCGCTGCACGCGGCCGCGCAGGTTGGTGAACGTCCCCTCCTCCTCCGCGAAGTTCGCGATGGGAAGGAGGATCGCCCCAGCGGGCGCCCCCGCCGGCACCACTGAGCCGAGGACGATCACCGCCTTCGCCGACGCGAGTGCGCCAGTGTCCAGCCCGGCGCAGTCATCGCCGGCGATCACGACCACAGCGCCAGCGCCCGCCAGCGGCTGGTCGGCGCGGCTGAAGCCGAGCAGTTCGGCGCCGGTCGCGTTCGGCGCGCGGTCGGCGCGCAGGGCGAGATCCGGCACGCCGGGCAGCGGCGCCTCGGCGCCCTTGGCCACGCGGAACTTGCCCGTCCCCGCGGTCTGCTTGAGCAGCCAGAGCGCTTCATTGGAAAGCGAGGCGCTAGCCACGACGTGCGCCGTCGCCCCCTTGAGCGCGGCGCCGGCCGCAGCGAGCGCGTTCTCCCACGACGCCGGCTTGCCCGCGACCATCGGGGTTTCCAAGCGGTCGGCCCGGTTCACCCACTCGTAGTTGAGGCGCCCTTCATCGCAGAGATAGAAATGATTGACCTCGCTGTTCGAGCGCGGCTTCATGCGCACCAGCGTGGTGTCGCGCATCTCGAGGGTGACGTTGCACCCCTGCGAGCAGTTGGGGCAGACCGACGCGGTGCGGTCGAGCTCCCACGCGCGCGCCTTGTTGAGGAAGTCCTTGCTGACCAGCGCGCCCACCGGGCACAGGTCGATGACGTTTGCCGCCCAGGGGTGCGAAAGGTCGTGGTCCGGCGCGATGCCGATGTGCGCGCGGTCGCCGCGTTCCTCAACGCAGAGCGCCCGGTCGCCGGCCACGTCGCCCATGTAGCGAACGCATCGCGTGCAGAGAATGCAGCGGTTGGTGACGTACAAGACGTCGCCGCCGAAATCCTCGGCCGGGTTGAAGCGCTTCGGCTCGCGGTACCGCGAGTCAGCGCGCCCTTCCTGGAACGTGTAGTCCTGAAGCTCGCACTCGCCGGCCTGGTCGCAGATCGGGCAGTCGAGCGGGTGATTGATGAGGAGCAGCTCGAGCACGCCCTTGCGGGCGTCGAGCGCCTTCTGGCTGTAGACGTTCACCACCTGGCCGTCCGCGACGGTGGTGGCGCACGACGGCGCCAGCTTGGGCCACTTCTCCACCTCGACGAGGCACATGCGGCAGACGCCCGCGATCTTGAGCCCCGGGTGATAGCAGTAGTGGGGGATGAGCACCCCGGCGGTCTTGGCCGCCTCGAGGATGGTCGTCCCCTCGGGGACGCTGACGGGGCGCCCCTCGATGGTCAGGTTGACGAGCTTCTGGTCGGACATCACCCCACCGCCACGGTCGAGGAGCGTTTGCCGGTGATGAGCGCCTCGAACTCGCCGCGGAAGCGCGTGATCCCGCTGGTCACGGGGGCGCCGCACGAGTCGCTGAGCACGCAGATCGTCTTGCCGGTCATGTTCTCGGTCAGCTCGAAGATCGTGTCGAGGTCTTCAAACGTCCCCTGCCCCGCCACGATGCGCTCGAGGATCTTGGTCATCCACGCCGTGCCCTCGCGGCACTGCGTGCACTGGGCGCAGCTCTCGTGCGCGTAGAAGCGTGCGAGGCGGGCCAGCTGCTTGGGCATCGACTGCGCGTCGTCGAAGATGATGACGCCGCCGGAGCCCAGCATCGTGCCGAACTCCATGAAGCCCTCGTAGTCCATCTTGACCTGCTCGGCCTCCTCGATGGTGATCACCGGCACCGACGAGCCGCCGGGGATGATCGCCTTGAACTTCCGCCCGGGGAGCGGGCCGCCGCAGAGGTCGTACAGGAATTCCTTGAACGGGAAGCCCATCGGCACTTCGTAGTTGCCGGGGCGCGCCACGTTGCCGCAGACCGAGAAGAGCTTGCTGCCGGTGCTCTTCGGGTTGTTGAGGCTCATCGCCTTGTACCACTCGGCGCCGTTGTTCAGGATGTGCGGCACGGCGGTGAGCGTCTCGACGTTGTTCACCGTCGTCGGCATGCCGAACACGCCGGCGACCGCCGGGAACGGCGGCTTGATGCGCGGGTTGCCGCGCCGCCCTTCGATGGAGTTCATCAGGGCGGTCTCTTCGCCGCAGATGTATGCCCCGGCCCCGCGATGGACCCAGATGTTGATGGTCTTGCCCGATCCGCAGGCGTTCGGCCCGATAATCCCCGCCGCGCGGGCCTCCTCGAGCGCCGCCTCCATGACGGCGATGGGCTGGGTGAACTCGCCGCGGATGTAGATGTAGCACGTCTCGGCGCCGATCGCGTGCGAGGCGATGGCGCACCCCTCGATGAGGGCGTGAGGCGTCCACCGCATGATCTCGCGATCCTTGAACGTCCCCGGCTCCGACTCGTCGGCGTTGCAGCACAGGTAGTGCGGCTTGCCGTCGCCGATCTTCATGAACGACCACTTCAGGCCGCACGGGAAGCCGGCGCCGCCGCGTCCGCGCAGCCCCGACTCCTTGACGACGTTCTGGATGGCAACCGGATCGGTGGCCAGCGCCTGCGGCAGCGCCTTGTAGCCGCCGCGCGCCTTCCAGCCCGCGAGAGTGCGCGCCTCGGGATCGCCGAAGTACTTGCTTAGGATCGGCGTTTCGCGCGGGTGCTGCTTATGAGGATAGCCCATTGAATCAGACGGTAGACGGTGGACGGTAGACGGCAGACCGGCCCGAAGAAGTACTGTTGTCTCTCTGTTGTTTCTCTGTTGTCTCTCTGTTGTTTCTCTTACGCGTATTTCTTGAGGATCTCCGGCACCTTTTCCACACTCACGCTGTCAATGAAGTCGTCATTGACCATGATCGGCGTGGCAAAGCCGCACGCTCCGAGGCACTCCACCTCGATCACCGTGTATTTGCCGTCCGCCGAGGTGAGGCCGAGTTCGCCGCAGCCGGTCTTTTCAAGGAAGGCCTTCACCACGTCCTCCGCGCCCATGCAGTTGCAGCAGGACGTCGTGCAGACCTGGATGAAGTACTTCCCGACCGGATGCTGGTGATACATGGTGTAGAACGTCACCACGCCCTTCACGTAGGCGGCGGTGAGTCCGAGCACGTCGCCGACTTCCTTCATCGCGTGCTCGCTGACCCAGCCGCGCTCGTCCTGCACGATCCAGAGCGCCGGCAGCAGGCCCGCCTGCTTGGTGGGATAGCGCGTCAGGATGTCGTCGAGCTTCGCGCGCGGCGCTGAGCCCGGGGCAAACACCGGCACGTAGGGCTCGTCGTGGTGGTGCCCAGGAATGGGCTGCGCGACCGACCCGCCGGATGCTGAAGGTCCGTGGCTCATCTATCAATTTCTCCCATCACGATATCAATGGACGCGTTGATCGCGATGACGTCCGAGAGCAAGTGGCCCTCGACCATCTTCGGGATCGCCGAGAGGTTCACGTACGACGGCGGGCGAATGCGCCAGCGCACCGGCTTGGCCGATCCGTCGGAGACCATGTAGTAGCCCTTCTCGCCCTTCGGGGCCTCGACGGCGACGTACGCCTCGCCGGGGGCCGGGCGCGGCCCTTCCATCACGTTCTTGAAGTGATGGATCATGCTCTCCATCTCGCTCGTCGCCTTGTGCTTCGGCGGCAGGATAACGCGCGGGTCGTCCACGTTCACCGGGCCGTCGGGCAGGCGCGCGATCGCCTGCTCCAGGATGCGCACCGACTGCCGCATCTCCTCCATGCGGACGAGATACCGGTCATACACGTCGCCGTGCACGCCCACGGGGACCTCGAAGTCGTACGTCTCGTAATCGAGGTACGGGAAGTCCTTGCGCACGTCGTAGTCCACGCCCGAGGCGCGGAGCATCGGGCCGGAGAGGCCGTAGTTGATCGCCTCTTCCGGCGACATCACGCCGATGCCGACGGTGCGCCCAACCCAGATGCCGTTCTTCGTGACGACGCGGTCGCACTCGTCGAGCGTCTTCGGGAAGGTGCGGACGAAGGCCTTGAGCCCGTCGAGCCAGCCGTCGGGAATGTCGGCGGCCATGCCGCCCACGCGCGACGCGCTCGTCGTGAGGCGCGCGCCCACCCAGCCCTCGAACAGGTTGTAGACGTTCTCGCGCTCCTGAAACGACCACAGGAAGGGCGTGTACGCCCCGATGTCGATGCAGGTCGTCCCCATCCAGACCAGGTGCGAGATGATGCGCGACAGCTCCATCCCGATCACGCGGAGCACGGTGCAGCGCGGCGTGACCTCGATGCCAAACAGCTTCTCCGCCCCGAGCGCGAAGGCGATGTTGTTGCCCACGCAGTTCAGGTAGTCGTCGCGGTCGGTCCACGGGATGATCTGGTTGTATTGGCGGTACTCGCCGATCTTCTCGAAGCCGCAGTGCAGGTAGCCGATGTGCGGGATGCACCGCACGACGGTCTCGCCGTCGAGCTCGAGCACCAGGCGGAGCACGCCGTGGGTCGCCGGATGCTGCGGCCCGATGTTGATGAGCATGTGCTCGCCTTCGAGATCCGGCTCGATGCCCGGCGGCGCCTGCAGGGCCACCCCGCCGTCCCCGCCGGCGACCAGCGGAATGCGCTGCGGCTTGCCGTCGGGGCCGATGCCGGTGGTCGAGAGTTCAACTTCGACAGTTCGCTTAGTGGCCATCGGCTATTCTCCCGTCGACTCGCCGCCCTTGATGCGGGCGCGCATGTCCTGCGGCAGGTCGGCGTAGGCGTCGGCGACGGAGAGCTCCTCCATCGAGTACCGGGCCTCGGGGTTGGCGGCGAGCGCCTGACGGAGCTGCTCGGCGCGGCTGAAGCGGCCGCGCAGCGGGAAATCCTTGCGCAGCGGGAAGCCCTCGGCGTACTGCTCCCACAAGAGAATGCGGCGCAGGTCCGGGTGCCCCTCGAAGCGGATGCCGAACATGTCGTAGCACTCTCGTTCGAGCCAGTCGGCGCCCTTGTAGATGTCGAAGACGGACGGCGCGACCAGCGGCTGTCCCTTCTCGATGAGCGCCTTCACGCGCAGGAAGCGGCGGAACTTGAGCGAGCGCAGGTGCCAGATGACCTCGATCGGCAGGGCGCGGTCGCGGAATTCGACGGCGGTGACGTCGGACAGGTACTCGTAGCTCTGCGACGGATCGCCGTGCAGCCACTGGATGATCTCGTGTGCCTTCGCCATCTCCACGATGACGTTGGTCTCGCCCCAGACCACCTCGACGCGGCGGATCGCAGCGCCGAACTGCGCCTTGAGCGCCTCGGCCGACGGGTTGGCGTCGCCGCCGCGGTGTGGGACGTTCTTCGGGGTGGCCGGGACCGGCAGGCCGGCGGCGCTCCCCGCGCGAATGACGGTGAACTCGCTCACTGTCCGCTCCGCGTCTGTGGGACGGAGTTGCCGAACGCCTCGGAGAGCTTGTCGATGCGCGACGGCGGGATGTAGAGCTGGCTGGCGGGATCCGGCACCATCTCGTCGCGCGGCGTCGCCGACATCCGCTCCTTCATGACCTTCTTCTGGAGCATCATGATGGCGTGGATGAGCGCCTCCGGGCGCGGCGGGCAGCCGGGGACGTACACGTCCACCGGGATGATCGTGTCGATCCCCTGCGTGACGGCGTAGGTGTCGAACATTCCGCCCGTGGAGGCGCAGGCCCCCATTGAGATAGACCACTTCGGCTGGGGCATCTGCTGCCAGATGCGGCGCAGGACCGGGGCCAGCTTGAACGGAACGCGCCCCGCGCAGATCAGGACGTCAGCCTGGCGGGGCGAGAATCCCATGCGCTCCATCCCGAAGCGCGCGAGGTCGAACTTGGAGGCGGCGCTGGCCATGAACTCGATGGCGCAGCACGCGGTGCCGAACGGCATCGGCCACAGCGAGTTGGCGCGCCCCCAGTTCACAAGGAAGTCGAGGCGGGTGGTGATCCACCCATCGCCCTGACCCGCGTCGAGCGACACGACCCCCGGGGCGGGTGCGTCAGTCAATCCCATTGGAGGGCTCCCTTCTTCCAGATGTAGATGAAGCCGGCGAAGAGGATCGCCATGAAGACGAGCATCTCGCCGAGGCCGAAGAACGAGACCTGGCCCGCGGGGCAGACGCCGTTGATGAGCGGCACGGCGCAGGAGAGCTGGCGATAGTACGCCGCCCACGGGATCATGAACACGGTTTCGATGTCGAACACGATGAAGAGCATCGCGACCATGTAGAATTTCACCGAGAACCGCTCGCGGGCGTCGCCCAGCGGCGGCATGCCGGACTCGTAGGCCTGCTGCTTGACCGGCGCGGGCCGGAAACGCATCACGAGTTGCGAGAGCCCGATGATGGCGATCGCCGTCACGACAGCGATGGCCAGCAGGAAGAGGACGGGTATGTAGTTGCGATCCATGCCGAAGGTCCGCCTTCGTGAAGGAATTCACGAGCGTTGAACAACACGGAAAAGTAGAGGTCGTGCGCGAGGGGTGTCAACGCAGATCTCTATAGAAGGCGCATCAGGGATAACCCGAACGGTTGTCGGGGATTCGGGTGCGTCGCCTGACGTGACCTCCGGCCCATGCGTGCGGAGCGCAGGGGCTGGGAACGGCCACTGATACCGCGAAGGATCGAAGGGCACGCTGGGGCGCGAAGAAACCTTGATGGTAACGACCGCGCGCCCCGCGCCGCTCAGCATTACGGTGCGCGGTTCCCCCGAAGTTCCTTCGCGCCCCTTCGCGCCCTATGTACCTTCGTGTTAGATGTTCAGGACCCTCGCCCGCTGGCGAATTCCAGCGCGGCCTCCCAAAATCGGGGGCGACCGCTGGCCGGCCACCCCACGACCCTCAGCCCCGACGCGCCCCATGAGCATCATGAACGACCGCTGGATCATCGAGATGGCCACGCAGCACGGCATGATCGAACCGTTCGAGAACTCCCAGGTCCGGTCGGGTGTCATCTCGTACGGGGTCAGCGCGTACGGCTATGACATGCGGGTGGCGCGCGAGTTCAAGATCTTCACGAACGTGCTGAACTCGGTGGTCGACCCCAAGGCGTTCGATCCCAAGAGCTTCGTCGAGTACGAGGGCGATGTCTGCATCGTCCCGCCCAACTCGTTCGCCCTGGCGCGCAGTGTCGAGTACTTCCGCATTCCGCGCGACGTGATGACCATCACCGTGGGCAAGAGCACCTATGCCCGCTGCGGGATCATCACCAACGTCACGCCCTTCGAGCCCGAGTGGGAGGGTTACGTGACCCTCGAGATCTCGAATACCACCCCCCTCCCCGCCCGCATCTACGCCAACGAAGGCATCGCGCAGGTGCTCTTCTTCCGTGGCAACGAGCCGCCGGTGACGAGCTACAAGGACAAGAAGGGGAAGTATCAGGGTCAGGTGGGCGTGACGCTGCCGAAGATCTAGGTGCCTGACATCGGCCGCCGCCGGCTCGCTTGCCGTGCCCTGATCGCGCTGGCGGTCGCCGGGGTGGCGGCACCCACTGCTAAGGCGCAAGCGCCGACGAAGGGCGGCGAAGGAGCCGCCGCGATCGCCGTCGCCGATTCCCTGCTCCGCGCACTCTCGGCGGGCGACACGGCAACGCTGCATCGCCTCACCGCCGATTCCTCCATCGTGGGTGTCTCGGCGATGCGAAATGGCGCCGAGCGTGTCTCCATCCGCTCGTGGGCGAGCGACATCGCGCGCCTGGGGACGTCGAGTTTTTCGGAGCGCGGCTTTGCCCCAACCGCGCAGGTGCAGGATCGGCTCGCGCTCGTCTGGATGCCGTACGACCTCTACCGCGACGGCAAATGGTCGCACTGCGGCGTGGACGCCTTCACGCTCCTCAAGATCAACGGCGCCTGGAAGGTGGCGTCGCTCTTCTACACGGTGGAGCAACCACCAGCGTGCAAGCCACACCCGGACGGCCCGCCGAGGCCCTGACGGCAGGACGGGTGGGCGTCGGCGCCACCACCGCGCCCCGTGCCACGCGGCCTATGCCGTCGGCAGCCGCGCGATCTTCCCCATGAACAGCACCGTCCCGGTGTGCCGCTCGCGCAGCACGAACAGGAACGGCCGGTCCACGCGCATCACGGGATAGGACGGCAGCGACGTCACCCCGACTCCCACCACCGTCACCGCGGCCGCCTCCGTCCCCTCTTCGTTCACGTCCACGAAGCTGTTCTGCTTCACGAATTCCAGAAACAGTTCGTAGCCGGTCGGAGCGGGTGCCATCTGGGTGAAGTCGGCGCCGCCAGGCACGAACGGCGTTACCATGCCCAGCGCGCGCAGGTCGTCGTTCAACTTTCGCTCGTACGCAAGCGTGAACTTGGGCATCGCGAAGTCCACCTTCTGGACCCGCAAACCAGCAATGATCCCCTGCCACGCCCCCGGCGTGAGCGATCCCACGAAGCTCTCGACGTCGGTCCCGCTCTTCGGAAGCAGCACGACCATGCTGAACGCCGTGTTGCCGTACGGCAGCTCCGCCGCCTGGTAGTTCGTCCCCTCGGCGTACGACAGACTGTCCAGGCGGTGCATCATCTGCGCCGTCTGCGCGCCGCCCTTCGCGGGCGTGAACGACCCCGCGGCCGTCTTGGCAGGGTCAAACTTCGTCCGCCACGAGCCCTTGAAGTAGATGGCGTTGATCAGGAACATCACCTGCTGGGCGGTGATGGTGTCGAGCACCTTTGGGATCTTCCCGCTCGTCTTCTCGTTCACCCAGCCGTTGATCGCGGCCAGCGCCGCGGCCTGATTGGCGAAGTCGAGCCCCTGCACCGTCGCGTCGAAGTACGTGCGCGTCGTGTCAAAGAACGCCTGCCGGAACGGGAAGCCCTGTCGGTACCAGATGGAGTTGGCGATGCGCATCTGCACCGATGGATCGAGCGACGTGAGCAGCGCGATCAGTGATTTGTAGCCGGCGTTGATCTCGGGGAGCGTCGCGTTGCCGAACTGCAGCGCCGAGCGCATCTGGTCGGCAGTCGTCCCAGCGGCGCCGTTCAGCGCCATCCCCAGCGCGAACGAGGCGCTCAGCGGCGACAGGAAGACACTCGTGTCGCGCTGCGCGGTATTCACCCGTCCCCACAATGCGAAGGCGAAGGCGTTGACGGCATCGCGGACCTTCACTTCGCTCGCCGTGAGCGGACGCGGCAGCGCCGTGAGCACCGCTGGCTGCTTCGAGGACGGCGCTTCGGTGGGCGATGACGCGCAGGCCACGACGGCGAACGCTGCCACCAGGATCGGTATGCGGGACTGGGCGGGTCTCATGGGATGCTCCTCATACCCATAATACCCGCCCAGCGACGCCCGCGTTTCGTCGATTGGCCCGCCCTCAGCGCCTCCCGCGCAACCGCGCCACGTCCGCCTCCGCCGCGATCGCCCCGAACGCCCCCCACTGTCCGCCGGCCACGAGCGCCTCGAACAGCTTCACCGCCTGCTCGCGCCGGCCATTGTAGAAGTGCCAGTTGGCCACGCCGTAGGCCACCGACGCGTCGCTCGACGACATCTGGCCGGCGGCCCTCGCGGCGGCGCTGTCCGCCCCGAGGGCGCCGAGGTACAGGTGCATCAGGCGCTCGTACGACTGGTTCTCCACGATGGTCAGCGACCGCCGGAACGGCTCGATCGCCTTCGCCGCCTCGGCGTCGCGCCCCGCGCGGCGCAGCGACATGTACAGCCAATGCGCCATCGAGACCCGACGGTCGTCGTTGGTCGCCGCCGCCACTTCCTTGCGCGCGACGGCCGCGGCCTTCTCCCAATCGCTGCGCAGGTAGTACGCGAGCGCGAGGTGATAGCCGATGTTTGAATGCAACGTGCCGATCGGAACGCCCGCGGGGTTGGGCTGGCCATCGGGCTCGACGATGTCGGGCTTCCCCTCCACCACCACAGTCGCGCGCTCGAGGTCCTTCACCGCCCGATCGATCTCGCGCACCGAGATGTAACGATGCCCCCGATGCCGCAGCAGCCACGGGTTGTCCGGGAAGAGCGTAAGGCCGTGTGTGTAGACGGCGATGGACTCGCGGAGCTTCCCAAGGTACGCGAGCCGGCGTCCGTACCAGATCAGCGAGTCGAGGTTCGTCGGGGCGTGCTCATACGCCCGGCGCGCCTCGGCGAGCTGCGCGTCATACCGCGCCCGCGTCGCCGCCGAGAGCGGCAACGTGCGCAGGGTGTCACCGAGCAAAGAGATGGCCTGCACGTCAACACGATCCGGCGTGAACGGCGCCTGCGCTGACGCGCTTGGCGTCCCGGCACACGTCGCGGCAACGATGGCGGGCAAGGCCCAGCGATAGGACGGTCTCATGGCTTGCGCACTCCCAGCCTGCGGTCGAGGAAGTCGGCCGACGCCTTGAAGACTTCGACCCAACGGTCCCAGCGAAGGAAGCCGTGGATCTCATCGGGGAAGATCAACTGCTCCACCTCCACGCCGCGGTCGCGGAGCGCCTCGACCAGCGTGACGGTCTCCACGAACTGCACGTTGCGGTCGTCGTCGCCGTGGATCACGAGCACCGGGGAGCGCCATCCATCCACCGTCGCCATCGGCGAGGCATTGAACGCGCGCCGCGTGCGCTCGGGGTTCTCCAGCGGGTTGTACGACGGGACGAAGTTCTTGATGCCCACATTCCAGTCGTGTACGCCGTGGATGTCCACGCCGGCGGCGAACAGGTCGGAGGCGCGCGAGAGCCCCATCGCGGTGAGGTAGCCGCCGTACGAGCCGCCCCAGAGGGCGACCTTCTTGGGATCCACGTCGGGGCGCGCCGCGAGGTACATCCCGGCTGCCATCACGTCCTGGTACTCCGCGCCACCAGAAGCGCCGTAGTTGAGCGCCTCGCGAAACTCCATTCCGTAGCCAATGCCGCTCCGGTAGTTGACCGACAGCACTACGTATCCCTTGGATGCGAGATGCTGGTTCATCGCGTACGCGTTCGCGTAGTAGCTGGAGTAGTTCCAGCCCAGGAGCATTTGCCGCTTGGAGCCGCCGTGGAAGAAGATCGCGGCAGGGCGCTTGTCGCCCGGCTTTGCCCCTGCGGGGAGGAAGAGCTGCGCGTGGATGCGCATCCCGTCGGTGGAGGTGATGATCACCGGCTGGGGATCCACGATCTTCGCGATCGGGAAGTCGGCAGGAATCGTCCCCGGCGCAAGTTCGCGCGCGGGAGCGGCAGCCACGATGATCGCGGCGTGCGCTGGCACGCGCGGCCCCGACTTGAGCAGGGCGATCGCGCCGCCATCGCTCGTCACCGCGGGCTGCCACTCGATGTCCGCGCCGCTCGTGACGGCGCGCGGCAGCGCGCTCCCATCCACCGGCACGCGCCAGATGTCACGGCGGTCGATGTCACCCTGGTTGGAGTTGTAGACGATCTCACGACGGTCGGGCGTGACGGTCACATACTCCACCTCGAACTCGCCGGGCGTCAGCAGCTTTGCAGGTCCGCCTGTAACCGGCACTGAGTACAGTGACGTCCACCCTGTCTTCTCCCAGGCGAATACCAGCCGGTCGCCGGCGGCCCACGTGAGCTGCGCCCCGACGATCTCGCGGTGGATGGAGCCGCGTCCCGTGTCGGCGCGGAAAACGACGCGCCCCTTCCCCGTCGAAGCGTCAGCCACAAGGATCGAGAACGGCTCGCCACGACGATCGGGCGTGAAGATCAGGCGTTTGGTGGTCGTCGCCTCTCGCAGAAAGGCCACCTGCTTTCCGTCTGGCGACCAGACCGGCGACTCATCGGTGTCTACGCTTGGCGCCATCCAGGTGACGGACTTGTTCGCAAGGTGCAGCACGCCGATGAAGGCGTGCGTGCCGCGGTTGGACGCGAAGAGCAGTCGCGTGCCGTCCGGCGACCAGGAGAGCGCGCCGATCGATCCGCGGATCGTGGCGACCTGCATCGGCGTGCCGCCCTCAGCGACCGGCGCGGTCCAGATGGTCCCGCGTCGCACGAAAGCCATTGTGGCCCCGTCAGGCGACATGGTCATCGAGCTGCCAGCGCTGACTCTCGTCGGTGAGCCGCCCGCGACCGCAATCCGCCACGTCGTTTGCTCGGCGCCCGCCGGGTCGCTGGTCGGATTCGCGATCTCGCCCGCGCGATTGGGCGCGGAACCGCGCGAGTAGTACAGCGTGCCCGCGTCCTTGGACCAGACGAGCCCGCCGATCTCCTGCCCGTCGGCCTTGCTGTACTGGGTGAGTTGGCGCCCCTTGTAATCGGGCGGCGCCGCGACCCACACGTTGCGCACGCCGCGGTCGTTCAGCACCCAGGCGACGAGTCCGCCGCTCGGCGCGGCCGACATCCCGCCCGGGTACGGCGCCGACATCAGGGTCTCGATGGGGATCTCGCCCTGCGATTGAAGCGTGAGCGGGAAGGCGAGCAAGGCGACAAGCCGGCACAGGCGCATCGGATCCATCTCCGTGGGGGGTGGCAACGGTCTGGTGGTGGCCCCCGATTTTGCGGTAGAGCGCTGGAGTTCGCTAGCGGGCGGGGTTCACGACCTGCTACCACGAAGGTGCGAAGGGCACGAAGGGACGCGAAGGAAACCTGGGGGGAACGACAGCGCGCCACGCATTCAGCTGCGTGGCGCGCTGTCTTCACCTCAAGAAGTTGCAGTCCTTCGTGCCCCTTCGTGCCCTTCGCCCTTCGCGGTATCAGTTACCGCCGCCTAGCCCGATCCGAGCACCACCTTCTCCGGACGCTTGGTAACGTTCCCCCAGATGAAGTCGCCGTGCATTCGCTTGATGAAGTCGATGCTGATCCCCTTGGGGCAGGCTTCCATGCACTCGCCGAAGAGCGAGCAACCGCCGAACCCTTCGAGGTCCATCTGCGCCGTCATGCTCAGCGCGCGGCGATAGCGCTCGGGTTGTCCCTGCGGGAGCAGGCCAAGGTGCGAGATCTTGGCCGCGGTGAAGAGCGACGCCGAGGCGTTGGGGCAAGCCGCCACGCACGCGCCGCAGCCGACGCAGGCCGCGGCATCCATGGCCTCATCCGCATCGGGCTTGGCGATCGGAAGGGCGTTCGCGTCCTGCGGCGAGCCAGTCGCCACGGAGATGAACCCCCCGGCCTGAATGATGCGATCGAGCGGCGCGCGGTCCACAACGAGATCGCGCACCACCGGGAAAGCCCTGGCGCGCCACGGTTCGATGGTGATGCGGTCGCCATCCTTGAACGACCGCATGTGCAGCTGGCACGTCGTGGTCAGCTTGCTCGGCCCGTGCGCGCGCCCGTTGATCATCAGGCCGCACATGCCGCAGATCCCCTCACGGCAGTCGTGATCGAACGCGATGGGCTCCTTCCCCGCCTCGATGAGCCGTTCGTTCACGATGTCGAGCATCTCGAGGAACGACATGTCGGGGCTGATGCCCGGCGCGGCGTACTCCTCGAACGCGCCCGTCGCCGTGGGCCCCGCCTGCCGCCAGACCTTGAGCGTGATGTTCATGGTTCCAGACATTCGTCAGCCCCTTACTTGTAGCTGCGGGTGGCGAGATGCACGTTCTCGAACTCCAGCGGCTCCTTGTGCAG
>VHBQ01000029.1 GCA_016871855.1 Gemmatimonadota bacterium | reverse complement strand
GTCATGCGATTCCACCGCTGGCGGAGCATCTCCTGCTCTTGCGGTGACATGTTCTGCCAGATGCGCACCGGGAGGTAGAACGGGTTCTGCGAGCCGTCGCCGAGCGGGCCGGCGGCCCGCGCCGCGGGCCGGGGCCGCGGCGATGGTCCCACCCTCCCCGGCCAGCGCCGCTACGAACGCGGTCGTCGAGGCAAAGCGGTCACTCGGTTCCTTCGCCATCGCTCGACGAATCGCGTCGCCGATGTACGACGGCAGGTCCTTCCGCAGTGTCCTGAGTTCGGGCGGTTCCTCGTTGAGGTGCATGCGCAGGAGCTCCTGCATGGACACCTCGCGGAAGGGGCGCAATCCGCTGAGCATCTCGAACGCGAGCACGCCCAGCGCGTACTGGTCGGCCCGACCGTCCGGCTTGTCGCCGCGCCACTGCTCGGGGGCCATGTACGCGGGTGAGCCGACCACTCCCGTGTGCGACCCGGAGGTGGACGTGACCGCGTCACCCGTGAACGCGCGAGCGATGCCGAAGTCGGCGACCATCGCGTGCCCGGTCTCGGAGAGCAGGATGTTCGCGGGCTTGATGTCCCGGTGGACAATGCCCTGCGCGTGCGCGTAGTCCAGCGCGGCGGCGATCTCCTGCAGCAGCTTGACCGCCGTGTCGAGCGCGAGCGCGCCGTGGTCTGCGATGGTCGTCTCCAGACTCCCGCCGCGCACGAAGCGCATCGTGTAGAACGCGGCCCCGTCGCCCTGTCCCACCGCGAAGATCGGGACGATGTTCGGATGGTCGAGCCGTGCGGCGAGCCGCGCCTCGCGCTCAAAGCGCTCGAACGCGTCCGGATTCAGCACAGGATCGAAGGCCAGCACCTTCAGCGCGACTTCGCGGTCGAGCGCCACCTCGCGGGCCCGGAAGACGATGCCCATGCCGCCGCGTCCGATCATCGGCCCCAGCTGATACGCCGCGCCGATCTGTCCCTGCAGACGCACCCGCAGGCGCTCCTCACGCTCGCCACCGGCGCCGCCACCCGTGATCACCGCGCCACAGCGCCCGCACGACGTCGTCAGCGCGTCGAGCGTCGCGCCGCACTGGGGGCAGATGGTGGTGATCCCCGCCGGCGTCGTTGCGGCGTCGCGCGGGGTGGGGTAGTTCGGCTGGTCGGTCATCGTGGCGAGTGGACTCTCTGGATGGTACGACGAAGTTGCTGGCGCCGTTAGCGGATGGCCAACCACGCCGCAGGGAACCCGGGTTGCCTGTTCTGGTGTTCCAGCAGTAGATAAGAAGGTCAGTCGAAACGCGTTCCCAGACCAGAGGAGTCCCCCGCATGCCATGGCGTGCCGCAACGCTCACCGTGATCGCCCTGGCCCTCGTCGGGCTGGCGGCATCGCGCGCGTGGGCTCAGGGCGAGGGTCCCCAGGTTGGCGATATGGCCCCCGACTTCTCGCTTCCCGGCGCCTCCAAGGCCGGGGTGACCGAGAAGGCGCTGCGCCTCGCCGACTTCCGTGGGCAAACCGTCGTCATCTCGTTCTTCCCCAAGGCCAGGACCAAGGGCTGAACGGTCCAACATGAGGCGTACCGGGATCAGTACGCCACGATCTTCAACAGCGGCAAGGGCGTCATCGCCCTCTCGATCAGCTCCGACGGCGCGGACGAACTCGCGTCGTGGGCCAAGGACGCGAACTTCCCGATGCTCTTCGCCAGCGACACGACGGGCGAGATCGCCGAGAAGTACGCGACGACCGGCAGCGGCATCGGCCCGTTGAAGAAGTTCTACAAGCGGGTGGTGTTCGTTGTGGGACCCGACGGGCGCGTGGCGCACGTCTTCCGTCCGTTTTCCGCGCTGTCGCAGGATCAGTACGCGCAACTCGACTCGATTGTCGACCGGGTCAGCACGGGCGCGCGGTAGCGAGGGGCGAGAGACGGGGACGCGCCGGTCGACGGGGCGCGTCAACAGAACGTCAAAACGAGGGGCGGCGGGTGCTGCGGCACCCGCCGCCTCGTCGTTTGTCAGTCCGCGACGGCAATCTGACGGTCCAGGAGAACTCTTCTGGTTCGCAGTGTCCACGCCCGTCCGGTGCCTCCCGCGCCAGAGGCGTCATGAATTTCGACAGTAGGTCCGACATGCATCCCGCGGCGACCCGACAGTCCATCCCGTCCGTTCGCACCGGCGCGGTCACGGTGCGCGACCTGTTCGCCGCGTCGCTCATCGCGGCCGATCCCACCGCGTTCACCGCCCGCGCCGTCCGACTGCGCCTGCCCGCAAGCCGGACGCCGACGCGTCGCAACTGGATCATCGCGGTGGGCAAGGCGGCCGCGACGATGGCGCGGGCGGCGTTGCAGGAACTGGACGAGCGTCGCGCCGAGATCGCCGGCGGCTTGATCGTCAGCCCGATGGCGGGGGCGTCGCCGCATCCGCTCGTGTCGGTGTACGCGGGCAACCACCCGGTGCCCGGGGCACAGTCCTTCGCGGCCGCTCGGGCGCTCGAGGCCCTGTGTCAACGCATTCCCGGCGGCGACCAGGTCTTCGTGCTGCTTTCCGGGGGCGCGTCGAGTCTCATTGGCGCACCGGCGGATGGCCTCGAAGAGGCGGACCTGATCGTGTTGTGCGAGGCGCTCCTGCGCTCCGGACTCGACATCGGACGCGTCAACGCGATTCGGAAGCGGTTCCTGCGCTGGGGCGCCGGCCGCCTGGCCACCGCACTGGCCCCCGCGCGCATCGAACTCATCGTGCTGTCCGACGTGATTGGAGACTCCCTCGCCCAGATCGCTTCAGGACCGTGCGTGCCGGATCCGTCCACCGCCACGGACGTGCGTCTCCTGCTCGACGAAACGAACCTGACGGCGCATACGCCGCCGGCCCTGCTTCGGTACCTGGATCGCGCCATGCGGGGCGACGAAGAGGAGACGCCGAAGTCTGATGCGCCTGCCTTCCTTTTCGCGGGCGTCCCGGCGGTGCAGGGCAACGGCGGGGTGCTCGACGCCGGGGCGCTCCGCGCCCGCGTGCTCGGGTTCGACCCGGTGGTCATCGTCGGGGAGCCGCTCCATGGAGAGGCGGCCCACGCGGGGTCCCGCATCGCCGCGGCCGCGATGGCCCTGCCGCGCGGCGGGGCCGCCTTCTGGGGAGGCGAGACGACGGTCACGATGCGCGGCGGGGAACCGGCGGGTGGACGCTGTCAGGAGATGATGCTCGCCGCGGCGATTGATCTCGCGAAGGCCGGCCCCGGGGCGAGTGGCATCACCCTGCTCGCCGCCGGCACCGACGGGCGCGACGGCCCGACCGACGCGGCCGGCGCGATCGTGGATCCCGGGACGGCAGCGCGCATCACGGAAGCCGGCATCGACCCGGCCGCCGCGCTCCTCAAGCACGACAGCTACGAGGCGCTGCACTTGGCCGGGGCGTTGCTCAAGACGGGGCTGACGGGCACCAACGTCGCCGATGTGGTCATCGCCGTGAGGATGTAGCGGAGCGGAGCGGCAGTGTAGCACGGGAGTCGCAGCGCGGGGTCCCAAGGTTCGGTCGCGGACGGCAGTCCACGGCGCGAATCCGGGATCCCGCGCTGGCGTTTCGGCGCCTCAGAAGTCGTTCACCCGGTGGCGCCGCATCGGCGGCGAAGTGAAATTGCCCCCATGGCAAACGCTCCGTTCACCGTCGCCCTCATTCAGGACGGCGTCGCGCCCTCGAAGGCCGAGACCCTTGAGCAGACTATCGCGGGCATCCGGGACGCGCGCGCCCGCGGCGCCCAGGTGATCTGCCTCAAGGAGCTGTTCGACGCGCCGTACTTCTGCAAGAAACTCGACCTCGAGCGCTTCGACCTCGCCGAGCCTATTCCGGGACCGACCGTCACCCGGCTGGCAGCGCTCGCGCGCGAGCTCGAAGTGGTGCTCGTCGTCCCGATGTACGAACGCCAGGCGGCGGGCGTCTACCGCAACTCCGCCGCGGTCATTGACGCCGACGGCAGCGTGCAGGGCGTCTACCGCAAGATGCACATCCCGCACGATCCGCTCTTCGAGGAGAAGTACTACTTCGCGCCGGGCGAGTCGCACGATCCCGTCCAGCCCTCGGGCTCGCGCGGGCCGGCCGGCGAAGCCGGCGGCTTCATGGTCTGGAAGACGCGCTACGCGACGATCGGCGTGCTCATCTGCTGGGACCAGTGGTATCCCGAGGCGGCGCGCGCCACGGCGCTGCTCGGCGCGGACATCCTGCTCTACCCCACGGCCATCGGCTGGCATCCGGCGGAAAAGGCCGAGTGGGGCGAGGCGCAGGTGAATGCCTGGCGCACGGCGCAGCGCGCGCACGCCATCGCCAACGGCGTCTTTGTCGCGGCGGCCAATCGCGTGGGGTTCGAGGCGGAGGACGGAACGAAGGGACTTGAGTTCTTCGGTCACTCGTTCGTGTACGATCCCTTCGGGCGCCCGCTCGCCGAAGCGGGGACCGAGCCCACCATCCTGATGGCGACGTGCGACCCGAGTCGCATCGAGGAGACGCGCCGCAACTGGCCGTTCCTGCGCGACCGTCGCATTGACGCCTACGGTCCGATCCTGAACCGCTGGATCGGCCCGCGCGAGCGCTGAGCCATGCCCCGCTTCCCTGCCGAGTGGGAGCCGCACGCGGCGACCTGGATCGCCTGGCCGCATCACGAGCCGGACTGGCCCGGGAAGTTCGAACCGATCCCGTGGGTCTACGCGGAGATCGCGCGCGCCCTGGCTGACTCGGAGCAGGTGGAGATCCTCTGCCACGACGAGACGGTGCTCGAGGACGCCGAGGCCTGCCTTGCTGCGCATCACGTGGGCGGGCGCCTGCGCCTCCACCACAAGCCCTGCGACCGCGTCTGGCTGCGCGACAGCGCCCCCACGGGAGTCATCGGCGACGACGGCGCGCTCTCGTGGTGCAACTGGGGGTTCAACGCCTGGGCCAAGTACGAAAACTTCGCGCTCGACGCGACGGTGGGCGAGTTCGTGGCGGGCGTCACTGGGCATGCGCGCCGCGTCCCGATGCGTCCCGATGGTCGCGGGCCCGTGATGCTCGAGGGCGGCGGCATCGAGACCGACGGGCGCGGCACGATCCTCGTGACGGAGGAGTGGCTGCTGTCCGGCGTGCAGGACCGCAACCCCGGGCTGGGCCGCGCCGACTACGAGAAGGTCTTCGCCGAGGAGCTTGGCTGCCCGCACACCGTCTGGCTCGGGGAAGGGTGCGTCGGCGACGACACGCACGGGCACGTGGACGACATCGCCCGTTTCGTCGCGCCGGGCGTGGTGGTGCTTGCGCACGAGGAGGACCCCGCCGACGAAAACCACCGCCGGTCGCTCGACAACCTGCACCGCTTGCGCGCCGCGCATGATGCGCACGGCGAGCCGCTGCGCGTGGTGACCCTGCCGTATCCGCGCGCCGTCATGATGGACGGCCAGCGCCTGCCCGCGAGCTACGCGAATTTCTACATCGCCAACGGCGCGGTGCTCGTGCCGACGTTCAACGACGCCAATGACCGCGTGGCCCTCAACACGATCGCCGAGTTGATCCCCGACCGTCCGGTGGTCGGCATCCACGCGGTCGATCTCGTCTGGGGACTTGGCACGCTGCACTGCCTCACGCAGCAGCAGCCCGCGTGACCGTGCCCGCCGTTCCGTCCGTTCCCGCGGGCACGCCGGCGGTGCTGCTGCTGAGCGGCGGCCTCGACTCGGCGACCGTCCTCGCGTGGGCGACGCGCGCCGGCTACGCCGTGCACGCGCTCTCGTTCCGCTACGGCCAGCGCCACGCGCATGAACTCGAGCGCGCCCGCGCGCTCGCGTCGCAGTGGCGGGTGGCGAAGCACGTCGTGTGCGACATCGACCTGCGGCCATTTGGCGGTTCGGCGCTCACCGCGGACATCGCGGTGCCGAAGGATCGCGACGAGCAGAGCCTGGCCGCGGGAATTCCCATCACGTACGTCCCGGCCCGCAACACCATCTTCCTCGCGTTCGCGACGGCGTTCGCCGAAGTGCTCGGCGCGCAGGATGTGTTCATCGGCGTCAACGCGCTCGACTACAGCGGCTACCCCGACTGCCGACCGGCCTTCATCGAGGCATTCGAGCGGATGGCGAACGTCGCCACGCGCGCGGGCGTTGAAGGAACGACGCGGCTGACCGTGCACACGCCGCTGATGCAGTTGACCAAGCGCGAGATCATTCAGCTCGGTGTGTCGCTCGGTGTCGACTACGCCCTGACGACGAGTTGCTACGACCCCGCGAGCGATGGGGCGGCCTGCGGTCATTGCGACGCCTGCCAGCTCCGGCTCCGCGGCTTCGAACAAGCAGGAATGAAGGACCCCGCGCGGTACGTGTAGAAGCTGGTCGCCTGCCCGTTCCATCCACCGTCCACCGTCCGCGTCCTCGTTTGTATTCAGTCAAGGAACTCTTCTTCACCCTCCAGGGCGAGGGGATGCATGCTGGCCGACCGGCTGTATTCTGCCGCTTCGCCGGGTGCAATCTCTGGTCGGGGCGTGACGAGGACCGAGCGAGCGCGATTTGCCGCTTCTGCGACACGGACTTTGTGGGCGTGGGGCCCGATGGCGGACGCTTCGACACGCCCGACGCGCTGGCCGCTGCCGTCGAGTCGGCCTGGCCCGCTTCAGGGGAATCGTCGGGATCGCGCTTCGTTGTCTGCACCGGCGGGGAGCCGCTGCTTCAACTCGACGAGCCGCTCGTCGAAGCGCTGCACGCGCGCGGCTTCACGGTGGCGATCGAGAGCAATGGCACCCTACCCGCGCCGCGCGGGATTGACTGGATCTGCGTAAGCCCGAAGGCCGGCGCGCCACTCACGTTGCGCGGCGGCGACGAACTCAAGCTGGTCTTCCCGCAGGTCGGCGCGGAGCCCGAGCGATTCACGTCGCTCGATTTCCGCCATTTCCTGCTGCAGCCGATGGACGGCCCCGCGCGCGAGGCGAACACCCAAGCAGCCGCAGCCTACTGTCTCGCCCACCCCCAGTGGCGCCTGAGCCTGCAGACCCACAAGCTGCTGGGTCTTCGGTAGGTCCCTGCCCCTGCACCCCACCCTGCACCCTTCCCCCGCACCCCACTCTGTTCCCTTCCCCTGCACTCAGAGTGTCATGGACGCCTATTGCGAGTTCTCCATCGCCGCCGGCCGCCGATTGACCGGTGTGCCCACTGAGCACCCGTGCGCCCGCGTCCACGGCCACACGTTTCGCGTGCGCCTCACGGTCTCTGGGCCCGTCGATCCCGCGACCGGCTTTGTGCTCGATTTCGCCGAGGTGCAACGTGCGTTCGCGCCGGTGCACGAGGCGCTCGATCATCGCTTCCTCAATGACGTGCCGGGACTGGAGAATCCGACGAGCGAGCACCTGGCCATCTGGATCTGGAATCACCTGCGCCCGACACTCGCTGCGCTGAGCGCCGTGGAGATCACCGAGACCGGGGCGTCCGGGGTGGTCTATCGCGGGTGACCGGTGGTTCCAGCGCCCCCGCTGGCCCGCTAGGTTTCGACGGTCATGCGCGCCCTCGTTCCCGCCGTCCTGATCGGCCTCCTGCTCGCCGCCCCGGTGCGGCTCGCCTCCGCGCAAGCGGCGGGTGACGGCGCCGTGGCGTCGGTGCTCTCGCGGGGCGCCAATCCGGAGGGCCCGTTCGCCAAGCGCGGCCTGGTCGCCTCCGATTCGGTGGTCGAGCGGGCGCGAGCGCAGCTCGGCAAGCGCTACCGCTGGGCGGCCGCGTCGCCGGAGCGCGGCTTCGACTGCAGTGGCCTCGTCAAGTTCGTGCTCCGTTCGGTGGGTGTGGACGTCCCCCACAATGCGGCGCGCATCGCCCGGGAAGGGGAGGCGGTGAATCCCGATTCCACGCCGATGCGTCCGGGGGACTTGCTGATGTTCGGGCGCGGGCGCAGCACGCGGATCTCTCACGTCGGGATCTACGTCGGCGACGGCCGTATGATCCACGCCAGCACGAGCCAGCGTCGCGTGATCGAGGCCAAGGTCCCCACCCGAGGCTCGTCGCTGACGTTGCGTGGCGTGCGTCGCGTGCTCAGGGATTCCACCACAGTTCCAGCGCGTGCCAACTAGGCCGGTCGGTCGTCTGAGGACGGTCCGGAGCACGCGGAAGGGCGTCCGCGTCCCCTGTCGGGACCCCCGGCTGCTCCGAGCGTGGGCGCCGAAAGTCCCGCCCCACGCATTGACGTTTGCGGGCTGTGTGTCGAAGTTTTAGCGGACTTGTCTGTACAGCTTTCTCCGTGCCGACCAGCCGGGGGCGGCGGCAGGCGCAATACCCCACTCCACGAGGTGCCATCTTATGGTTGTTCGATTCGTCGGCAGGTTGCTCGCGGCCATCGGGTTCTTCGCCGTGGCGGGAACCGCAGCCGCACAGCAAGGACGCATCGTCGGCAAGGTGACCGACGAAGCAGGCGCCGCGGTGGCCGCCGCGACGGTGCAGGTCATCGAAGGCCTGCGCACGGTGGGCGTCGCGACTACGGGCGAGGATGGCCGGTACTCGGTCGCCATTCCCCGGGCCGGAAACGTCGCGGTGCGCGTGACGCGTATCGGCTTCAAGGCCACCCGTCGTGACGGGGTGGCGGTGGCCAGCGCGCCGGTCACGGTCGACTTCAAGCTCAGCGAGATGCCGACTCAGCTGAACACGGTGGCCGTCACCGGCATCGCCGAGGAGGAGAAGATCAACAAGGCGCCGGCCGCGATCAGCGTGCTGAGCCAGGAGAAGATCAACGAGACGGTGACGGCGACGCCGGTGGACCAGCTCCGCGACGTGCCCGGCATCGACATCACCGCCGGCGGCGTGGTGCAGACCAACGTGGTGGCCCGCGGCTTCAACAACATCTTCTCGGGCTCCCTCCTGACGCTGACGGACAACCGCTTCAACTTCGTCCCGTCGCTCCGCGTCAACGTGTCATACATGGCCCCGACGACGAATGACGACATCGATCGCATCGAAGTCGTCCTTGGCCCGGCGGCGGCGCTGTACGGCCCGAACGCCACCCAGGGCGTGATGCACGTGATCACGAAGTCGCCGTTCCAGTCGAAGGGCGCGACGATCACGGTGGACGCCGGCGAGCAGGACCTGCGCCGTATCTCTGGGCGCTATGCCGGCACGGTGGGCGAGAAGTTCGGCTACAAGCTCTCGGCAGAGCGGCTGACCGCCACCGACTTCACCAGCGTGGACAGCGTCGAGCTCAAGGCCGGCCGTCAGCGCCTGTTTGACATCGAGCGTACGGCGATGGACTTCCGCGCGGACTTCCGCCCGGACGCGAAGACGGAAATCGTGGCCAATTTCGGCCAGACGCTGATCGGCAGCGCGGTGGAGCCCACGGGCCTCGGCGCCGGCCAGATTCAGGACTGGACCTTCCGCGCGTACCAACTGCGCGCCAAGCGCGGCCGCCTGTTCGCTCAGGTCTTCCGCAACGAGAGCGACGCTGGCGACACGTACCTCCTGCGCACCGGCCAGGTTATGGTCGACAAGTCCAACCAGACGGTTGGGCAGTTCCAGCACTCGGTCGTGCTGGGCAAGGACGGCAAGCAGACGTTCGTGTACGGCGGTGACTATCTCGCCACGAACCCGGCGACCGGCGGCACGATCAACGGCCGCAACGAGGGCGACGACAACTTCACGGAGATGGGTAGCTACGTCCACTCGATCACCCACCTCAATCAGTGGTGGCAGGCGGTCGCCGCCATCCGCTACGACAAGCACAGCCGCCTCGACGAGGGGAGCTGGTCGCCGCGCGCCGCGATCGTCTACACGCCGAACGACTTCCAGGCCTTCCGCGTATCGTACAACCGCGGCTTCTCGAACCCGTCCACGAACAACCAGTTCCTGGACCTCGCCGCCGGCTACATCGGCGGGACGAACGCCACGAACTCGCTGTACACGGTCCGCGCGCTGGGCACCCCGCAGGACGGGTTCCACTTCAAGCGCGACTGCGTCGGCGGCGTCGGCAACCTGTGCATGAAGTCGCCGTTCAACCCGGCCGGCAAGGGCTCGTTCACGCCGGCGAACGCGGCGATGTACTACAAGGCGGCGGTGGCTGCCGCCGCCGCGGGCGGCATGGGCAACGCCGTCACGGCGGCGCTGACCCCGAGCTTCGGCTCGGCGACGGCAGCGGCGCTCTCCAACGTCGTGATGCAGACGCTCGCGGGCTTGCAGCCGACCACGCAGGTGGGCACGAAGCTCCGCGTCCTCAACCCGACCACGGCGCGCTTCACGGACGTTGCCGCGGGTGACGTGCGCGACATCGACCAGATCCGCCCGACGATCACCACCAGCTGGGAAGCCGGCTGGAAGGGTCAGGTCACCAAGAAGCTGTATGGCACGATTGACTGGTGGTATTCGGAGCGCACGGACTTCGTGGGCCCGCTGATCGTCGAAACGCCCAACGTCTTCCTCGACGCGGCCACGCTGGCTCCGTACCTCGGAGCGAACCTCATCCCGGCCCTGACGGCGGCGCTGACGCCAGCGCTTGGCCCGGCGGCTGGTCCGACGGCGACTGCCGTCGCCGGCAACCTGGCCCCGACGCTTGCCGGCGGTCTGGGCGGCGTCTCGGGCTCGGCCACGACGGGCGTTCCGCTCGGCGTCGTCAACCCGGATAACGCGCTCTCGGGCAGCACCGACATCGTGCTCGCCTACCGCAACTTCGGCCGTGTGAGACTGAGCGGCGTGGACCTCAGCGCCACGTACATGCTGGCCGACCGGCTCTCGCTGTTCGGCACGTACAGCTGGGTCAGCCGCGACTTCTTCTCGCGCGCAAGCGTCGGCGGCGTGTCGGACATCGCCCTCAACGCCCCGCATAAGAAGAGCACGGTGGCGGTCCGTTGGCGCGACGACGCCAAGGGCTTCGGCGCCGAGGCGCGGTTCCGCCACGCGGCCGAGTTCCCGGGGAACTCGGGCGTGTATATTGGCACGGTGCGCGCGTACAACCTGTACGACGCCTCGATGACGTTCCGCCCGAACTTCCTGGGCGGCGCGATGTTCTCGGTGATGGCGCAGAACCTGCTCGACACGAAGAACGTCCAGTTCATCGGCGGCGCGGCGCTGGGGCGGCTGGTGATTACGCGCCTCCAATACAACTTCTAAAGAGAAACAACAGAGAGACAACAGAAAGACAACAGAGAAACAACAGAGCGGCGGGGCAGAAATGCCTCGCCGCTCTGCCTTTGTGCTGTGCCCCTGCACCCCACTGTGCCTGTTCCCGTGCACTCCACCGTGCCCGTTCCCGTGCACTCCACTGTGCCCGTTCCCGTGCCCCGACCAACGGTCGGTCAGGCCCCTTTGGATTCCGTGGCCTGCGGCGGTAGTTTCCGTTGGTCCGGGGACGTGGGGCGCGTGGCGCCGCCGCGGCCCCGTCGCCAGTTCCCGTGGAGCAGAGATGACGGCCCCGAAGCCGCCTGCGAAGAAGCCAACCAACTACAAGCTCGCGTGGGCCGAGACGCGGGCGCTGATGTGGACGCATCGCCGCACGCTGGGCATCGGCTTTGCGTTGATGCTGCTGAGTCGCGCGGCAGGATTCGTGGGCCCGACGAGCACGAAGTGGCTCGTGGACGACGTGGTGGGCAAGCAGCGGTACGATCTTCTCTGGCCGCTCGCGCTCGCGGTTGGCGCCGCTGCACTTGTCTCGGCGGCGACGTCGTTCGCCCTGTCCCAGGTCATCAGCGTCGCCGGCCAGCGCGCGATCACCGAGCTGCGCCGCCGCGTGCACGCCCGGCTCCTGCGCCTGCCGGTGGCGTTCTTCGACGAGACGCAGAGCGGCGTGCTCATCAACCGCGTGATGAACGACGCCGAAGGCATCCGGAACCTGATCGGCACGGGGATCATCCAGCTAATCGGTGGGCTTCTCACGGCCATCGTGGCGCTCGTGGTGCTCTTCTACCTGAACTGGCAGATGACGCTGGCCACGCTCCTCTTCCTGGCCATCTTCGGCGCCGGGATGGCGTACGCGTTCGCCACGCTGCGGCCCGTGTTCCGGGAGCGCAGCGTGATTACCGCGGAGGTCAGCGGGCGCCTCGGCCAGGCGTTCGGCGGCGCGCGTGTGGTCAAGGTGTACACCGCGGAGAAGCGGGAGGAGAAGGTCTTCACGCTCGGGGCGCACCGGCTGTTCCGCAACATCGCCAAGACGATCACCGGCACGTCGGCCATCGGCGCGCTCAGCACCGTGATCATCGGCGCCATCTATGTGGTGCTCATCGTCTTCGGCGGCCGCGCGATGATCAGCGGCCAGATGACGACCGGCGAGCTGCTGATGTATGTCTTCTTCGTCGTGATGGTCGCCTTCCCGGTGGTGCAGATCGCCAGCATCGGCACGCAGATCACCGAGGCGTTCGCCGGGCTCGACCGCATCCGCGAGATCATGGCCACGCCCACCGAGGACGAACACGACGCGAACAACGAGCGGGTGACCGCGCTGCGCGGCGAGATCGGGTTCGACCGCGTGAGCTTCGAGTACCGCGAGGCGGTTCCGGTGCTGAAGGAGGTCTCGTTCCACGCGCCGGCCGGGACAACCACCGCCCTGGTGGGCTCGAGCGGATCGGGCAAGAGCACCATGATCTCTCTGATCATGGCCTTCGCGCGCCCGAAGGGCGGGCGGGTGCTTGTGGACGGCAAGGACCTGAATACCCTGCGCCTGCGCGACTACCGCGCGCATCTCGGCGTTGTGCTGCAGGACAACTTCCTGTTTGACGGCACCGTCCTCGAGAACATCGCCTTCTCCAAGCCCGGCGCCACCAAAGACGAGGTGCTCGCTGCGGCGCGCGTCGCGCACTGCGACGAGTTCGTGAGCCAGTTTCCGGATGGCTATGACACCGTGGTCGGCGAACGCGGCGTGAAGCTCAGCGGAGGCCAGCGCCAGCGCGTGGCGATCGCCCGCGCCATCCTCAGCGACCCGCGCATCCTGCTGCTCGACGAAGCGACCTCAAGTCTGGACAGCGAGAGCGAGCAGCAGATCAAGTCTGGCCTGCGCGCCCTGCGCGCCGGGCGCACCACGTTTGTCATCGCCCACCGCCTGAGCACCATCCAGAGCGCCGACCAGATCCTCGTGCTCGAGCACGGCGAGATCGTGGAGCGCGGCTCTCACCGGGAACTCCTTCGACTCAACGGCCGCTACAAACAGCTCTACGACACGCAGTACCATACGGCGATGGATCAGTTTATCAACCCGGGCGAGGAGATCGCGAGGGTGGAATAGGAGAGGACGACAGAGAACGACAGAGAACGACAGAGAACGACAGAGAACGACAGAGAACGACAGAGAACGACAGAGAACGACAGAGAACGACAGAGAACGACAGAGAACGACAGAATACGACAGAATACGACAGAATACGACAGAATACGACAGAATACGACAGAATACGACAGAATACGACAGAATACGACAGAGGCCCGGTGCGATGATCGCCGCCGGGCCTCTGTGGATTCCTGTCGTTCTCTGTAGTTCTCTGTCGTTTTCTGTCGTTCTCTGTCGCTACGGCAACTTCTTGCCAGTGATCTTCCCCCCATCTCCCTGCATCGCCCAGCTCCCGTCCACGGTGCCGTCCTCTGCAACCGTGCACTCGATCGTTGCCTCCGTCCCCTGCGGCGTGGCGAGCACGATCTTGACCGTCCGCCCCTCGACCTTGAGCGACGCGATGATCGACGTGCCGAAATCCGGGTTCGCGAGCGTGCCCGTGTATGTTCCGTCGTCCTTCTTCTCGACGATCATCTCGAAGGCGGCGGTTTGGCCCTGCACGACGGCCTGTACCTGGTACTTGCCGACGGGATCGAGGGCCGGCTTCGGTGCGTCCTGCGCGGCCAAGGCGCTTGGCAGCACGAGGGCAACGACGGCGGCGGCAAGGAGACGGATCTTCATGGGCGGGGCATCCTCAGCGAATGTGGAGACGTGGCATCGCACCGTGGACGGCTGGCACTCGCTGGCTCCAGCTCCTCGGTGACCGATAGAGAATACCCCGCGCGCGCCAGAAGTGCCACGGTAGCGGGCCGGCCTCGCACGCGGCATCTTCACGCCTTCCCTTCCCCTCTGCCCGTGACCTGGCCGCAACCGTACGACCCGCTCGGCAACGCCGTGGTTTCAACGCTCGTCGCCGCGATCCCGGTGGTGTTGCTGCTCGGCGCGCTCGCCTCGCAGAAGGTCCAGGCGCACTGGGCCGCTGTGCTCGGGCTGTGCTCGGCGCTCGGTATCGCCATCGCCGTCTCCGGAATGCCGCTCGCCGCCGCCGCCGCCTCGGCTGCGCTCGGCGCCGCCTACGGCCTGTTCCCCATCGGCTGGATCCTCATCAACGTCCTCTTCCTCTACCGGCTGGCGGTGGAGCACGGCGCGTTTGACGCGCTGCGCGAACACATCGCCGACGTCACCACCGACCGCCGCCTGCAGTTGGTGCTCGTTGCCTTCTCCCTTGGCGCCTTTTTCGAGGGCGCCGCGGGGTTCGGCACGCCAGTCGCCATCACCTCGGCGCTGCTGGTCGGACTCGGCTTCGCCCCGCTCGAGAGCGCGGTGCTGTCGCTCCTGGCGAATACCGCCCCGGTCGCGTTCGGTGCGCTCGGCACGCCCATCATCGCACTCAGCGGCGTCACGGGACTCGACGTGCAGGAACTCTCGGCCATGGTCGGACGCATCCTGCCGCCGTTCAGCGTCATCGTCCCGTTCTGGCTCGTCGCGGCCTACGCGGGCCTCCGGCGCACGCTGGCCGTCTGGCCGGCGCTCGCAGTCGCCGGCGGCGCATTCGCGATCCCGCAGTACCTCATGGCCACGTACCACGGCCCGTGGCTGGTGGACATCGTCGCGGCGATATGCTCGATGGGGGCGTTGGGGGTGTTCCTTCGGGTTTGGAAACCCAGAGACGAGGTGCAAGGAGCAGGGAGGCAGAGCGAAGTGCAGGGTGCGCCGGAAACGCCCCTTGCCCCTGTACCACACTCTGCCACCTCGGTCCCTGAACCACACCCTGCCTCCCTGGTCCCTGAACGACACCCTGCCTCCCTGGTCCCTGAACCACACCCTGCCTCCCAGGTCCCTGAACCACACCCTGCCTCCCCGGTCCCTGCACCTCCCATCGACGTAATGCGCGCCTGGCTCCCCTGGCTCATCCTCGCCGTCTTCGTTTTCGCCTGGGGCGTGCCGACGGTGAAGAGCGGACTGAACGCGCTCTCCGCCCCCGTCGTGCAGGTGCCCGGCCTGCACAACATCGTGGAGCGCACACCGCCCGTGGTTGCAGCGGCGAAGCCGGAGGCCGCGCTCTACACGTTCAACTGGCTCTCGGCCACCGGGACGGCGATTCTCCTGTCCGGCCTCGTCGCCGCCCTCGCGATGCGCGCCGGCCGCCGCGCCATCACGTCAGCGTATGCGGACGCGCTCCGGCGCGCACGCATTCCGCTGCTGACCATCGCCGCGATGTTCGGCATCGGGTTCGTCATGCGCTACTCGGGCCTCGACGCCATCCTTGGCCTGGCCTTTGCGCACACGGGCCGCGCGTATCCGTACTTCGGCACGATGCTCGGCTGGCTCGGCGTCGCCCTCACCGGCAGCGACACGTCGAGCAACGTCCTCTTCGGCTCGCTGCAGGTGCTCACCGCCACGCAAGTCGGCGTGAGCGCGGTGCTCATGGCCGCCGCCAACAGCGCTGGCGGCGTGATGGGGAAGATGATCGACGCCCAGAGCATCGTCGTCGCCGGCGCGGCCACCGACTTCGTCGGGCACGAAGGCCTCATCCTGCGCCGGGTCTTCTGGCACTCGGTGGTGCTGGCGAGCCTGGTGGGGCTTTGGGTGATGATGCTGGCGTGACGGAACAGGGAGGGGGTAGAGGCGAAGGAACGAGAACCGGGATTCGGAACGAGGCACGCGTACCCCGTTCCACTCCTCAGCCCTCGTTCCTTCGCCCCTGCCTCCTCCCCGTTCCGCGCTGCTCACTCCGCTCCCACCGTCCGATGCGACGCCCACCGCCGCAGCGCATCCAGCCGCTCGGGCATCGTCTTGGACAGCGGCCGGGTCGCCGAGATTTCCGCGAGCAGCGCGTCCGTGTCCACCGTGGTCCCCTTGGCGAACGCGGCGTACATCGCGCTCACGATGCTCTCCTCGATCTCCGCGCCGCTGAATCCCTTGGTGGCGGCGACCAGATCGGCCAGGTCGAGCTTCTCGGGATCCTGCTTTCGCTTCCGCAGGTGGATGCGCAGGATCTCCGCTCGCGCCGCGTCGCCCGGCAGGTCCACGAAGAAGATCTCGTCGAAGCGCCCCTTGCGGATGAACTCCGGCGGAAGCTTGGCCACGTCGTTCGACGTCGCCACCACGAAGACATCGCCGCGGCGGTCCTGCAACCAGCTCAAGAACGTGCCAAAGATGCGGTGCGACACGCCGCCGTCGGCGTCCGCGCTCGCCGACGCGAAGGCCTTCTCCAGTTCGTCGATCCACAGCACAATCGGAGCGAGCCGCTCTGCGGTGAGCATTGCCCGCTTGAAGTTGTGCTCGCTTTCGCCGACGTACTTGTCGTAAAGGTTCGACGGATCGAGCTTGAGCAGCGGCAGCCCCCACTCGTGCGCCACCGACTTGGCGCACAGGCTCTTGCCGCAGCCGGGCACGCCAAGGAGCAGCACGCCCTTTGGGAATCCGAGCCCAAATTCCTCGGCGCGTCGCGGGTCGGTCACCACGGCGCGACGACGCTGCAACCAGGCCTTGAGCCCGCCGAGGCCGGCTACCTGGTCGAGCCCCGAGGTGTGCGGATAGAACTCCAGCAGGCCGTCTTGCTCCACGATCTGCCGCTTGGCGGCGTTCACCCGCTCGATGTCCTTCGCGTCAAGCGCGCCGTCCTCGACGATCAGGCGGGTGATGATCTTCTCCGACTCAGTGAGCGTCAGTCCCATCAGGTTGTTGATGAAGCGCACGCGATCCTCACGCGAGAGCTCCACGCGCACCGGCATCTTCGCGGAGTACTCGCGGATCAGCTTCTCCAGCAGCTGGCGGTGGTCGTCGTATGTGGCGCCGGCCAGCCGGATCACCGTCGCGTGGGGACGCAGCGCGTCCGGGAGCCGGATGTTGTGCCCCGTGAGCACCAGCGCGCCGCGTCGCGTGCCGAACTGCTGCACAACATCGAGCACATGGCTCACCACCGCCGCATCGTCCAGGTGTTCGCCGAGGCCGCGGAAGTGGAAGAGCCCCGCGCCTTCCTCGACCGCGGCGGCCAGCGCACGCGCCGGTTCCTCGCTGTTGTTCATCACCGGGTCGGAGGCGAGCACACCGCGGCGCAGTCCGCGCGATCGGCTCCACGTGAAGTACAGCAGGTTCAGCCGCGAGGCACACATCGCCAGCCCCTGCTCGGCGCGCTCTACTTCCACCGTGTCCAGGACGATCAGCGCGTACTTGGCGCGAATCAGGAGCTCGAGTTCGTCGAAGTCGGAGTCGAGTGGCATGGGAGGAGGGACGAGTGCGGGGTGCGGAGGGAGGAGTGGAGGGAGGAGAGAGGGGGGACGAGGGAGAATGTACGAAGGGCTCCACGCATCCGCCTCGTCCCTCCTCCCGCCGCACCCCACTCCTCCCTCCGCACCAACCCACCGCACTCCGCCCTCGTCCCCCGTCCCACTATCTTCCCCGCGTGCCCAGTTTCCTCTCCGCCTACCGCGCCCTCGACGACGGCCGCCATCGCGAGGAGTTCTACCGCATGTGGCGGGCGGCGGTGCATGCCGGGCTCACCAACGAACACGCTCTGCGCACCATGGGGCCGCGCGGCGCGCCGCACGTGGAGGAGATGCGCGACTGGCTGCTCGACGGCGCGCGCCGCGGCCAGCGGGTCACCTACCTCGTGCGCACCGGTGGCAAGCGCTTCGAGCCGATGGAGCGTGCCCTCCTCGTCCTCGGCGAGGAAACCGGGACCTTCGAGGAGGCGTTGCACCTGCTAGGGCAGTTCTACCAGTCCAAGCACCGCCTCATCCTCTGGATCAAGAAGCAGATGGCGTATCCCATGTTTACCGCCATCTGCGCGGTTTTCATCGCCCCCTTTCCTCTCCTGTACTTCGGCCACGTCGGCGCGTATGTCGGGTTCGTCACCACCGGGACCATCGCCTGGATCACCTCGGGCGGGTCATTCCTGATGATGGTCGCCGAGAACTACGGCAAGAAACCGCCGCTTGTCCGAGCCCGCTTCGCGCGCGCCCTCGCCACCGGCGTGGAGGCCGGCCTGCCCCTCCCCCGCGCTATTCGGCTGGCCGCCGAGGCCGCCGCCGATCCGGAGCTCACCGCATTCGTGAACGCGATGGACGAGCACCAACTCGCCGCCGGTGGGCTGCACGAGGTCTTCTCCACGGCGCCGCACATGACCGCCGATCTCATCGGCGCGATGGCCGTGGCCGACCGCACGGGCGACTTCAGCACCACCCTGCGCAAGATCGCCGACCTCTACGAGGATGGGTTCCGCTGATGACGCCGGCGTATACGCCCGAGGCCCGGTACGCGCGGCGCGCGATTGCACTCGCCACATTCCTCACGCTCGTCCCCCTCACGCTGGTCGTCGCCGGGTTGAACGAGCTGGTGATCGTGCACCTCGGCGGCTCGCGCGCCGACGCCCACGCGTTCACGGCCATCAACATGGCCACCGGCATCGTGGCGGTGCCCATTGTGATGGTGCTGTTCCGCCGCTGGCCCAATCTGCGCGCGTGGCTTGTCGGTTCGCTGCTCATCAACGCGGTCGCGTTTCTCGGGATGAACGCGGCGCCGTCGGTGACCGTGCTGCTCATTTGGCGCGCGATTGACGGCGTCGCGCACCTCCCCGCAGTGACGCTGCTGATGGTCGCCGCGAATCGACTGGGCGGGGAGCGTCGCGGGGCCACGCTGGGATTGGTGGCCACCGCGCTGATGGCCGGCGTCGCCGTCGGCTCGCCGCTCGGCGGCTGGCTTGTCGAGCGCGGCGTCGAGGTGGTCTACTACTCCGGCGCGGCGCTGCTCGCGTTGGCCGCGCTCGCGTCGCTGGCCATTCCGCCTCTCCCCGCCGGCCAAGCGGCGGTCACGCGCCATCGCTACGAATGGAAGCGCACCTCGCTGGCCGTCTGGATGCCGCTGGTGTTCGGCTTCATTGACCGGTTCACGGTCGGCGTGTTCGTCTCGACGTTTACGCTGTACCTCAGCGAGGTTCAGAAAGTCTCGCCGTCGGAGCGCGGCCTGCTGATGGCGCTCTTCCTCGTGCCGTTCGCAGTGCTGTGCTGGCCCGTCGGGCGGCTCGCTGATCGCGTGGGCTGGTTCTGGCCGATTATCGGCGGCACGGTGGCGTTCGGCGTCGTCTACTCCACGTACGGCCTGGTGCCGCACGGGGCCCTCCCCTGGGCCATGCTGCTCTCCGGCGTGACCAGCGCGTTGATGTTCGCGCCGAACCTCCTGCTCGTCTCCGAGTTCGCGCGGCACGGATCCGGCGAAGGGTTGTTCGGGGCCTTCCAAGTGGCGGGAAGCTTCGGCTTCCTCACCGGTCCCATCGCCGGCGGCATCGCGGTGGAGATCACCCGCCGCGGCAGTGGCGTGCCCGACTACGACGCGATCTTCATTGGCGTCGGCACGACGGTGGTTGTCATCGGCCTGTTCGCCGGTGCCGTGCTGGCGCCCGTGGCGCGCGCGTGGCACGAGGGGCGCTGACGGGCGTTAGGGGGTGTACGCGGAGACGGGCACTACTTCACCACGGAGGCACGGAGGACACGAAGTAGGGCGACGACCCTGGGGGTAACAACAGCGCGCCACTCAGACTACTGAGTGGCGCACGCAGTTCCCCCAAGAAGTTGCTGTCGCACTTCTCTGTGTCCTCCGTGCCTCCGTGGTGAAGCAGTGCGCCGTGCGAGCCGTCACAGCCACATCCTGCTAGCGCGTTTCCCCCGCATGCCACCCGCGCGTCTTCACCTTCACGCGGTACAGCCCCGTGCGCCCGGTGATGTACAGCACGTCCGCCTCCGTCCCACGTCCGAACTCGACGTTCGTCGCCCCTTCCTCAATCGGGATGCGGCCGAGTTCGTTCCCGTCCGGGCTGTACGCTACCACCGCCTTCCACGCGAGCTGCGCCCCCCAGATGTTGCCGTGGATGTCGGTGTCGATCCCGTCCGGCCCGTTCTTCTCCGGACGCGCGGGCGCCGCCAGGTAGTCCACGACCAGCCGGTTGAACTTCACCGAACCGTCCGGCTGGATGTCATACGCGACGATCGCCTCGAGCGCGCTGCGCGTCGGCACGGGCTGTGGCAGGCGATCGATCTCCGACTTGCCGATGCTCGCCACGTACAGCGTCTTCTGGTCGGGCGAGATCGCGACGCCGTTCGGCTTGCCGAGGTCGGCCGTGACGATGGAGACCTTGCCGTCGGTGTCAATGCGGTAGACGCCCATCACCGGCTGATCAATCGACTCGTCGCCGATGTAGCGCGGATCCGAGAAGAAGATGCGCCCCTGATGGTCGGCGGCGAGGTCGTTAGGCGAGTTGAATGGTCGCCCGTTGAACCGGTACGCCGACACGTAGCCAAGCCCGGTCGCGAGATCGATCCGCGTGACGAGCCGCGTGCCCAAGTGCGCCGCGTGCGTCACGTACATCTGCCCGTTCGGCCCGAACTCTATTCCCGTCGCCATCGCGCTCGGCGACTGAAAGACCGTCGTCTTGCCCGTCTTCGGGTCGTAGCGGCGGATCACGCCGCCCTGCTGGTCCAGCGGCCGCCCCACGTAGTTGTACGTGGCGGTGATGTCCGTGAAGTAGATCGAGCCATCGGGGGCGGCGGCTGGCCCCTCGAGAAAGACGCCGCAGCAGAAGACGCGCTCGAGCTTGCCGCCGGGGGCGACGAGAGAAGTGTCGGTCTGGGCGACGGCCGCCCCGGCGGAAAAGGCAAGCGCGAACAGCGCGTGACGTGTAGCGCAGCGCCACATACTGCCCGGCTTCGGTGAGGTGCAGGTATGCATGGTCACTCCGGCCGCCGCCCCGGGGTGTACGGCGCCCCCGCCGCATCAAGCGCGGCGCGCAGCTTCACCATCTCGCCGCTGACCAATGCTTCGACATCGCGGGTCAGCGCCGCGAGGGCGGTCGCGGCCAGCTCGGCGCTCCGCCGCTGCGTTGCCGTTGGCGGCAGGCGCGTCTCCCACGCGCTCATCGCCGTGCCGAGCCGAGCGTTGATGGACGGCACCTCGTCTTCGTCCAGGCGCTGGCGGATCGGATCGCCATGCAGGCGGCGGCTCAGCGCCGCCACCGCGACATTCGCCGAATCAATGCGCGCGAAGAGGGCCATTTCGGCCTTCGGCGTCACCACGATCGCCGCCCGCATATGACGCAGTTCCTCGCGCACGCGGGAGAGCTCCTCGCCCACCGACGAGGCGCGACGCGCGAGCTCAGCGATCTGCCCATGGAATGCCGCGACGTCGGCGACGTTCGTCCCCGCCGGCAGGTTGGGCACGGACTTCACCGTGAACGACTGCGCCGCGCCAAGCTGGCGGACGCCGCTCGCTGACACGACGTTGAGTGCGACGGTGTAGCGCCCCGGCGCCACGAGCGGACCCTCCACGGGCGCGGACCACGGTGCCTGGAAGCCAGCGGGGCGCAGGTCGATGGCGTCGGGGTTCGGGCCACGCAGATCCCAGCTTACGCGATTGAGTCCCGCCTTCGCCGGCGCCTCGATCACGCGCACGCGTCGGCCGGTGGCGTCGCTGATGATCAGCAGCGCCTTCGGCCCCTGTTCCAGCGACTCTGCGCGCAGCCGATCGTAGCCCGGGAAGGGCGCGTCGGCGTTGCGTTCGCGCAGCGCCTTCTCCTGCGCCTGACGCGCCTCCTTCGTCGTGGTCGGCGCTTCCTTCAGATAGTAGGTGAGCAGTGCGCCGAACGGCGGGTTCTTCGCCGTGAAGTCGTCGCTCCCCAACTCCGGGCGGTTCAGCGCCTGCGCCACTTGATACGGCACGTACCACCACGCGTCGCGCACCGGGAACATTCCGCCGTCGCTGCTCAGCGCGCCTGCGGCGATGTCGCGCAGCGCCGAGTAGTCGTCGAGCACATAGAAGCCGCGTCCGAAGGTTGCGCCGACGAGGTCGTTGTCGCGACGCTGGATCTTGAGGTCGCGGAACGAGATCGTCGGCACGCCGCCGCTCAGCTTGTGCCAGTTCGCGCCGCCGTTCGGCGTCCAGTAGACACCGAACTCCGTCGCGACGAACAGCAGCTCGGGGCGCACGTGATCCTGCCGGATGGCCCAGACGATGGTCCCCTTCGGCAGGTCGCCGGCAATCGAGCGCCACGTCTTGCCGAGGTCGGTGCTCACGTAGACGTATGGGGCGAAGTCGCCCTGCTTGTGGTTGTCGGCGACCACGAAGATCGTGCGCGCGTCGAACTGCGATGTCTCGACGGAGTTGATGAAGGACCCCGCCGGCAATCCCGGCATCGGCGCGGTGCGCGTCCACGCCCCGCCGCCGTTGGCGGTCACCTGCACGAGCCCGTCGTCGGTCCCCACCACGAGCACGCCCGCTTCCTTCGGCGACTCGGCGATGGACGTCGTGGTCGCGAACTTCGACATCGCGCCGTGATCGAACAGCGCGTCCACGCTCCAGACGCGTCCCAAGATGCGCTGCTCGTAGCGGTTCTGGCCGAGCGTCAGGTCGCCGCTGATCGGCGTCCACGAATCGCCCCGGTCGTCGCTGCGCCAGACACGCTGCGACGCGAAGTAGATGCGGTTTGGATTGTGCGGGCTCACGAGGATCGGCGAATCCCAGTTCCAGCGTTCGGGCGCGTCGCCGTCGGCTGGCCGTGGCTTGATGTCCACCGCTTCCTCGTTCCGGCGATCCTTTCGGAAGATGTTGCCGCCCTGCCACATGAAGTACATCAGGTCCGGGTCATTCGGGTCGAAGGCGACGCCGTAGCCATCGGCGCCCATCGGCACGTACCAGTCCTGGTTGCGGATGCCGTCGCGGTTCGACGTGCGCGACGGGCCGTGCAGCGTGCCCAAGTCCTGCGCGCCGCCCAGCAGGTCGTAGAACGGCTCGCGGTTGTTCAGCGCGACCTTGTAGAACTGCGAGAGCGGCAGGTTGGGGAAGTGGCGCCAGCGCACGCCTTGGTCGAAGCTCTCGTAGACTCCTGCGTCGGTGCCGACGATCAGGTGCCGGCCGTTGTCCGGGTCGATCCACAGGGCATGGTTGTCGCTGTGCTTGTCGCGTCCCGTCTCGAGCATGCCGATCGTCTTGCCGCCGTCGCGGGTGACGTGCAGGAACACGTCCATCTGGTACACGAGGTCCGCGTCGTGCGGTGAGGCCTCGAGTTCCTGGTAGTAGTGCGGTCCCGTGCCGCCCGAGATGTACTCGTTCCGCCGCTCCCAGCTTTCGCCGCGGTCATTTGACCGATAGAAGCCCTGCTCTCCGGCGGAGGCCTCGATAGTCGCGTACACGCGCGACGGATCGGCGGGCGTGACGGCGAGTCCGATCTTCCCCATGTCCCCCTTCGGCAGGCCGGTGGTCACCTTGCGCCATGTCTTGCCGTTGTCGGTGGACTTGTAGATCCCGGAGCTTGGCCCTCCGGCGAGGAAGCAGCAGACGTGGCGCCGCCGCTGATAGGCGGCCGCGTACACCACATCCGGATTCGACGGATCGAACTCCAGGTCGGTGACGCCGGTGTTCTCGTCGATCTGGAGCGCCGCGCTCCACGTGCGCCCGCCGTCCATGGTTCGGTACACGCCGCGCTCACCACCCGCTGCCCACAGCGAGCCCTCGGCGGCTACCAGCACCACGTCGCTGTTGCGCGGATCAATGAGGATGCGGCCGATGTGCTGCGACGCGGCGAGCCCCATTCGCTGCCACGTCCGGCCCGCGTCGCGGCTGCGATAGATGCCGTCGCCCCAGCCGACGTGCCGGCCGCTGACGTTCTCGCCCGTGCCCACCCAAACCACTTCCGGGTTGGTCGGGTCAATGGTGATCACACCGATTGAGTACGACGGCTGGTCGTCAAAGATCGGCGTGAACGTCGTCCCCGCGTTCGTGGTCTTCCAGACGCCGCCGGAGCCGGCGGCGACATACCACGTCGCCTTGTCCTTCGGATGCACGGCGAGGTCGCTGATGCGCCCGCTCATCACGGCGGGGCCGATGCCGCGCCAGGTGAGGCTGGCCGCTGCGGTGGCGGCGGTGGGGGCTTGGGCGGAGAGGCTCGCAGCGCAGAGCGCCGCGGCGGGGAGGAGGCGATGGAGAATGGGCGGCATACAAAGGGTCCCCAAGAGCGTGCGCGGATTCATGAGGCCTCGACCGAGGCGACAGGGCGACTAATATGGTTGTAGCCGGGCCCGGCGCGAGTCCCCAGCAGCGCACTCCGACTTGCCGGAGCCGCCCTCACCGGCGAGGTTCACTCCCTCCAGCCCCCCGCCGCACCCTGCACCCTGCACCCCACTCTGCTCCCCTCCCCCTGCACCCCACTCTGTTCCCTGTTCCCTGCACCCCCAGTGACCGCTCTCATCCCGCCCGTCGGCGACCACGTCCACCGCCGCGGCAACTTCATCAGCAAGGCCATCGCCTCGTTCTTCCTGCTGGTCACGGGATGGCGGTTCGAGGGACAGCTCCCCAACCTCCGCAAGTTCGTCCTCATTGTCGCCCCCCACACGTCCAACTGGGACTTCCCCACCGGCGTGATGGCGATGTACGCGCTGGGCCTGCGCGGCACATTCCTCGGCAAGGACACGCTCTTCAAGTGGCCGTTCGGCTACCTCTTTCGCTGGCTTGGCGGCGTCCCCGTGGACCGCTCCTCCAAGAACAACGTCGTCGACCAGACCATCGCGCTCTTCAACGCGCGCGAGAAGATGATCCTCGCCATCTCACCTGAGGGAACCCGCAAGCGCACTGAGAAATGGCGCACCGGCTTCTACTGGGTTGCGCTCGGCGCCAAGGTCCCCATCGTTCCAGTCGCCTTCGACTTCCCGCGCAAGCGCTTCGTCATTCACGAACCGCAGCAGATGACCGGCGACGTGGACCGCGACATCGCCCACCTGCGCACCTTCTTCAAGTCAGCGCAGGCGTATCGCCCGTCGTTCTACGTGGAGTAGGCGGACAGAACAGCCTCCAGCTGTCACATTGTGACAGCTGTTTCGTTGACTTCGGCACATCCGTCTAGAAAGTTGAATGAACCGGGCCCGTCACGCCTCCCACGGCTGGGACGGCGGGCGCGCGCCCTCACTGCGAGCGCTTCGTGAGATTCAGCCGATCCAGCACGACCGTCACCTTCCTGCCCCTCCAGAACGAGGACGAGCGCGCGATGCGCGTGCGGGAAGTCGAGGCGTTGCGTGTCGAATACCGCCGCCTCGTCGGCCGCATCAATTTCCGCACGCGGCGCGGCTGGCTGTTCCTCGCGCTGCTCATCTTCACGGTCCTTGTTTTCATCTCCGTCGCGATGTTCGTGCTGTCGCCCGCGGAGTGGACCTCGAGCCAGCAGTCACGATTCACGCAGATGACCACGCTCGTGCTGCTCGTCGCCGTCGCGACGCCGCTCGGGGCGTACTTCGCCGGCCGGTTCGACCGCCAGCGTGAGCGCGCGAAGCTCGCCCGCACGCGCCAGCGGGAAGTGCTCGGCCGGCTCGCCCAGCTCGATGAGATGGGCGTCACGGGCCGGCGCCGGCGGCGGCGGCGGAACAAGCGCTCATGGGCGTGGCGCATCGCCCACCCGACGCCGTTCAACCGCCCACCGCTCGAGAGCATGGTCACCGCCGACCTCGTGGAGACGGCCGACCAGCTCGGGAGCCAGTTGACCGAGGAGCGGGCGTGGCGGGCGCTGGCCTACGCGCATGCCTGGCTGACCGGCGGCGTGGCGATCGTCCTCGGCTTCGTCATGACGTTCGCCGGCCCGCGTTACCTCAGCGACTTCCTCGGTGGGCGCCAGTGGGGCGGCAGCGGCGGCCCGGATCCGTTGCTGTTCTGGTTGACGCTGACAATCACGCTGGTCGTCCTTGGTGGCCTCGGCACGCATCGCGTCACCGTCTTGCTGCGCCATGCGCGCGCCTACCACGATCGGCTGGCCGCCGTGGAGCGCGCGCTCTGGGACGCGCGGTCGCTACTGCGGGAGCGTCGCGAAAAAGTCCAGTAGCAGCTGCGTGACCACGGCCGGCTGCTCGACGGTGCTCGAGTGGCCGGCCGCCGCGATTCGGGCGAGGCGCGAGTGCGGGATCTGCTCGTGGATGCGCCGCGCCTTGGGCGGCGCCGTGGCGGTGTCCTCCTCTCCCACCGCCACCAGCGTGGGCACGTGGATGGAGCGAATCTCCTCCATTACCCCCTCACGCTCGATGACCCCGCGTACCGCTCGCACGATGGACCGCGGACGGGAAGCGATCTCCGCACGCCAATCGGCGCGCTGCGCCGCGCGCGCGGGATCCGACATGAACGTGCGTCCAAACAGGATGGGCATCACCCGGTCAACGACCCATCGTGTGCCGAGCGTCTGCGCGACGAACGCCATCTTGCGGTACCGGGGCACGTTCTCGAGCGGCTCGGGCTCCGCCGAGGTCTCGAGGAGCGTCAGGGAGTAGAGCAGGTCGGGGCGCCTCGCGGCGAGGCGCATCCCCACAAAGCCGCCCATCGAGAGGCCCACGAAGTGGCACGGGCGCGCGTCGAGCCCCTCGATCACCGCCACCGCGTCGCGATAGCAGGTGTCCATGTCGTGCGAACGCCCGCCGGGATCGCTGCTGCGCCCTTGGCCGCGGTGGTCGTACGCCACGCAGCGGTAGCGGTCCTTCAGCGCCGCGATCTGCGCCGCGAACATCCGCGACGACATCAGCAGCCCGTGGCTGAAGACGATCGCCGGGTTTGGCCCGCCGGTGTCCTCGAAGAAGAACGAAACGCCGTTGACGGTAAAGTGCGGCATGATGGGGAGCCCGCGTGACGAAGGGTGCCTCACCGGATAAGATACTCCCATGCCCGACTTTCGCCCGCTGCCGCACCGCCCGCTCCCCGGCGCCGTCCGTCCACAGGATGGGCCGCGGCTGAAGCGCCTGCGCGCCCGGCTCCGGCGGCGCTGGGCGCGGCGCGCGCTCCGGCAGTGGCTGTTTGTCGCCATGGCGTTCGCCTCGCTCGCCACGGCGGTGACCGTGGTGGTTCTCTTCTTCGTCGTCCCCAACGACACCGCGACCCATCGCCTGCTCGAGAGGATCGCCCTCGCGTGGATCGCGCTGGGCAGCTTCCTCCTGGCCATCTTCGCCCTCTGGCGGCTGGACCGTACGCGGCGCGCCACGCGCGCGGTGCGCATCCGGCTGAGCGACGTGGAGCGCCGAATGGCCGCCTTGCAGGCGCCGAACAAGCCCGGCCGCCGGATGCCCGCGTGGCGCACGCTCAGCCCTCCCGACCCTGACTAAGTCTTGATCATGACAACGCTCCTCGCGCGGTACGAAGCCTTCGTCAACGAGATGCTGCTCCCCCTTGAACCGCTGGCGCTCGCGCAGCCGTGGACGGCTATCGAGGCAGAGCTGAACGCGGCGCGGCAGGCGGCGCGCGATCGCGGCCTCTGGGCGCCGCATCTCCCCGCCGCGTACGGCGGCCTCGCCATGCCGATGGCCGAGTTCGCGGAGGTGAGCGCCATCCTCGGCCGCACGCCCGTCGGCCACTATGCCTGCAACGTGCAGGCCCCCGACGTCGGCAACATGGAGCTGCTGCTCACGCACGGCTCGGCGGAGCAGCAGGAGCGCTTCCTGCGCCCGCTCGCCGCGGGGACCATCCGGTCGTGCTTCGGGATGACCGAACCCGGTCGCGCGGGGTCGAATCCCGTCTGGCTCGACACGACCGCGGTGCGTGACGGCGATGGGTGGGTGATCAATGGCCGCAAGTGGTTTGCGACATCGGCCGAGGGCGCGTCGTTCTGCGTCGTGCTGGCGGTGACGACGCCCGGCGCGGCCAAACCACATCAGCGCGCGTCGATGTTCATCGTCCCCACCGACACCCCGGGGTACGCGCTGGCCCGCAACATCCCCGTGATGGGGCACGTCGGCGCGGGCTACGCGAGCCACGGCGAGCTCACCTTCACCGACTGCCGGGTGCCCGCGTCGGCAATGATCGGCGCGGAGGGGGCCGGTTTCCTGCTCGCGCAGGAGCGGCTGGGCCCGGGACGCGTGCATCACTGCATGCGGTGGATCGGCATCTGCGACCGCGCGATCGACCTGATGTGCCGCTACGCGCTGCGCCGCGAGCTGGCGCCGGGCGAACCGCTGGCCTACAAGCAGGCGGTGCGGCACTGGATCGCCGAGAGCCGCGCCGAGACCGAGGCGGCGCGGCTGTTCGTGCGCGACACCGTCGCCAAGCTCGAGCGCGTGGGGCAGCGCGAGGCGCGCGACGAGATCTCGATGATCAAGTACTTCGTGCCGGCGGTGATGCAGAAGGTGCTTGACCGCGCCCTGCAGGTGCACGGCGGGTATGGCCTGACCGATGCGACGCCGCTCGCCAACTGGTGGGCGCACGAACGCGCCGCGCGCATCTACGACGGTCCCGACGAAGTGCACAAGGACGCCGTGGCCAAGCACACGCTGGCGCGGTGCCTGCCGCCGCGAAGCTGACGCCCCATCCCTCGTCCCCCACCCCCAGCCCCGTCCGTTCGCCCCTACCTCCTCCTCGTTCCGAATGTCGTCCCCGTGTCTTTCGATACTCTGATCGACTCCTCCTCCCCCGTCCGCGATGGCGAGTCCATCCCGCTCGACGCGTTGCGCGAGTGGTGGGAAGAGACCCTTGGGCACGTGCACGGCATCGAGGTGGAGCAGTTCCCGCGGGGCTTCTCGAACCTGACGTACCTCGTGCGCGCCGGCGGCGACGAGTTCGTGCTGCGCCGGCCGCCGTTCGGCGTGAAGCCGGGGATCGCGCACGATGTCCTGCGGGAGGGGCGCCTGCTCGCCGCCCTGCGCCCGGCGTATCCGCGGGTGCCCGCGGTGATCGCGCTGTGCGACGATGTCGGCGTGATCGGCGCGCCATTCGTGGTGATGGAACGCGTGCGCGGATTGATCGTGCGCGGCGCGCTCCCCGAGTCGCTCTCCTTCGGCGCGGCGCAGCTCCGCGCGCTGTCCGCGGCGGCCCTCGAGACGCTCGCCGGCTTGCACCGCGTGAACTGGCGCGTGCCGGGACTCGAGGAACTCGGCAAGCCCGAGGGATACGTCGAGCGCCAGGTGGCCGGATGGACCAAGCGATGGCAGGCGGCGCGCACTGGTGACGTGCCGGCCATCGAGCGCGTGCTGGCCTGGCTGGCGTCGCATGCGCCGTCCACGGGCGATGCCACGTTGGTGCACAACGATTTCAAGTTCGACAACCTCGTGCTCGATCCCGCCGACCCGACGCGCGTGCGCGCCGTGCTCGACTGGGAAATGGCCACCATCGGCGATCCACGGCTCGACCTCGCCACCACCCTCGGCTACTGGATTGAGCCCACCGATCCACCATCGCTGGTGCAGCTCGGCATCGGCATCACCGCACTCCCCGGCAACTGGACGCGCGAGCAGGTGATCGCCGCCTGGGAGCACGCGACGGGGCGGCCGGCGGGTGACCCCGTCTGGCTGTTCGCCTTCGGGTTGTTCAAGGTGGCGGTGATCGCGCAGCAGATCTTCGCGCGGTATGTCGCTGGACACACCAAGGACGCCCGCTTCGCGCAACTCGATGCGGCCGTCGCCGCGCTGGGCGCCCTCGCGTCTCAGGCGATTGACGCGAACCGCGTGTCGCACCTCGCATGATCGCACTCGCGCTCTGGGCTGCGTTGGCCCTCGCGCCGGCGACGCGTGTCGTTCCCGCGGCGGCGGCGCATCGCCCGCCCGGCGTCCGCGCAGACACCACCTTCGACACCGTCTTCGTCGTCACCAACCGGCGGCGCACGCCCAGTGATTTTGCGCGCGAGGCCACCGACTCCCTCTGGTATGGCATTTACGTGGCGCGGCTGGTGGTGTCGCCATCGCGCAATCCGCGGCCCCTCGCGCCCATGCGCGTGACGCGCGCGGATTCGGCGGCGCTCGACGAGGCGGAGTGGCGGACGCGGCTCGCGCTCGCCGTCCGGGACACGACCGCGAGGCGCGCGGCGCTCATCTACGTGCATGGCTACTCGTCGAGCCCCGCCACCGCGCTCGCGCAGGGGATGCAGGTGAAGGCGCGCGGCGGACATGACGGGCCGCTGGTGCTCTTCCTCTGGCCCACCCACGAGTTGTACGTGGTGCCCACGCCGATGAAGGTGTACCGTGACGACGCGCGCGCCGCCGCGCGCAGCGCCCCGGCCTTCGCCCGTGTGATGCGGATGGTGGACTCGACGGCGGGGGGCGCGGTGCTCGTCGCGCACTCGATGGGAAGCCGCGTCGCGCTGGGCGGGATCATCGACGATGCCGACACGCACGCGTATCTCGTCGCCCATCCCCTGCGCGCGATCGGGATCTTCTCGCCCGACGTGAGCGCGACGACGTTCAGCGAGTCATACGCGCCGCACCTTCCGGACATCGCGTACCGCGTGGCGCTGTACGGCGCGTCGCGCGACTACGTGCTCGGCGCGGCGGCGCTGCTCAACCGTGAACGGCGCGCGGCGGGGCTGGTGACGCGCACCGGCCAGTCGATCCACGGCATCGAGCGCGTGGACGAGACGCGCGGCGCCAGGGCCGAGCCGTTTCTGCTCAATGTGGCCGGCCCCGGGCACGCGGTGCGCTGGGCGAGCGCGGCGCTTGCAGACTTCTTTGGTGTCGTGGTGGCGAACGCCGATCCCGAGTGCCGCGCGCGCGTGGGCACGGCCGATGCGGAGGGCGATGGTCGATGGCGTCTGCGCCGCGGTGTGCTCGCCAGCGACTCGTTGATGGCGATGTGCCGGCCGCCGGACGGGCCACGCTGATTATCTCTGAACTGCAACGAGCACCGAGCGCCGCGTCCTACCTCCCCGGCTCGACGATCAGCAGCACTCCTTCCAGCGCCGCCACGTCAACGGTGAGTGAACGCGCGCCAGCGGGCAGTGCGCCGACTTGCTTGCGGCCCGACGCGTCCACGCGCCAGAGCGTTGCCCCACGCGCCGTGCCGTGCCGCGCGGGATCAAGCGTCAGCGTCACGGTGTGCGGCGCGTCATCGATGCTCGCCAGCGCGATCCCCACCTGCCCGTTCGCGGCCCGCCACGCGCCGGTCAGCACCGCCGGCGCGCGCAGCGGCACCTCCGTGGCTCCGCCGCGCCGCGCCGCGTAGATGCTGATACGCGAGCCGGTAAACGCCAACTCCGGCGCGTTCGACACCGGCGGGATCTCAAACGTGCCGTCCTGCAGCCACTCACGATGTGCGTGGCGCAGCTGCGCGAGGCGGCTGAGATAGGCGATCTCGCCGGCGCGCTTCTCGAACTGCTCAGGCAGCAGGTTGGCGATGGTCGGCTGCATCCCCCACACAAACATCCGCGCCTGCTCCATCAGGAACTGCCGACGGTACTTCGCGTCCAGCAGCGTCAGCGCGTTCGCCGGGCGCGTGGAGTCGGGCCACATCTCGTCGTACGGCGGATACGTGAGCGAACCGTACGTGCCGTACGTGATGGCGTGGTGATGGTAGACCGCCTGGAACATCGGCAGCGGCTCCCAGCCGCTCGCCGGATCCGCATATCGCTCCTGGCTCACCTGCAGCGTCAGGAAGGCGTCGAGATCCGGGAGCCAGCTCTCGCCGCCTCCTTCACCCGCGAGCCCCAGCGACGCACCGTTGCGGCGGCGCATGTCGGCGGCGAGCGCGCGGAACCCGTCCATCCAGTAGTGGCCCCCGCCGACGGGATGCCCGTGATCGGGTGACCAGCAGGCCAAGCTCAGCACCGCCTGATCCATATAGATGCCGTCAATGCCGTATTGCTGCACGACGGTATCAGCGATCCCCGCGTACTTGTCGCGCCAGAACTTCGTGGCGATGTCCATCGGCGCGCACGGTGACGGGTCGAACACCATGTACGTCTCGAGCCGCACCTTGCCGTCGCGCTCGCGCACCGCAAAGCGCTCGGCATTCTCGTTCTTCCAGCTCGGCGTCTGCACGCACCAGAGCCGCTGATTCATGTAGACGATGGCGCGCACATCGGCGGCGTGCGCCTTCTTCACCGCGGCCGTGAACGTCGGCACGCCGTCGCGCGGCGGCAGGTAGTCGGGGAACGAGGTGTCGTACGGCCCCGCATGCCACCAGTGCCAGAAGACGCTCACCGGCAGCCCCACCTGCTGGCGGAGTGTGATCGCCGGATCGAGCACATTGGCGGCCCGTCCGCGATTCCAGACCCAGACGCCCGTCTCACGCATCCACTTCGTCGCCGTGCCGCGCGCCACGCGCGACTCGCGCGCCCACGCCTGCCGTTCCCCCCACGCGCGGTACCGCTCAGCGGCGTGCATCCACGTGCCGTGGATGACACCCAGCTTCACCGCGTAGGCCGGCGCGTACCGAGTGGCCTTCGCCGGGTCGGAGAGTTGGTGCCCCACCTCGACGCGCCCGTACCCTTCGCCGTCTCCCGAGAGGATGAACAGCTTGCGATAGGCGAGCGAGTCATCCGCCGCCACGTAGAGCCCCGCGCCGTTGGGCCGCGTGAGCGCGATCATCTGGAACGACAGGTGCCCCGGGTAGTCCCACTCGAAACGGCGTCCCTTGTCGTTCGCGCCCGAGAGCAGGCTGCGCGGATCCTTCGCCTGTTGCCCCATCCAGAGCGGGACCGCCAACGACGCCATCTCAGTGAGGCCAACACCGCCGAGTCGCGGGAAGAGCACGCGCTCCACGCCGACGCCGGCGATTCCGTCGAGCGCAATGTGCCACGCCGCTGTCGAGTCGCCCTCGAGATGCACGGTCGCCTTGACCCGGAGCGCTGGATAGTCCCGGAATCCCTCCCAAGCGAGCGAGAGCCCCGGCCGCCCCCCCTCGATCCGCGACCACGTGAACCGCGCCGCGCTCGTCGCATCGATGAAGGGCTGCCCCGGCGCGCGCTCGATGCGGAACAACGCGAGTGTCTCGCCGGTCGGGACGGCCACTTCCTGGCCGCGCTCGGATTCCAGGCGCCGAATCCCGCCGTGGGTGGCGTCAAGGACAAGGTGGACCCCACGGCCAGTCAGGGTGGGCGTGGGCGTCTGCGCGCCGGCAGAGACGGCCGCCAACGACACGCAAAGGACCGCGGTCGATGTGAAGTTCGGCATGGTCAGGGAGAAGGAAGTGTGTCTTTGAACGTACGACTTTCCGGCTGGTGCCACGCTCCCAGCGTCGAGCTTGCCGCGTCGCCGCGCCAGGAGTATCTTACTCGCCGGATAGTTACTCGACTCGCTCACGCCACTTGCCCGCCCCGCCGCGCCGTCACCCTCGCGCGGCCCCGGTCTGGTCGGCGGTGGGATACCGGATATCTGATTCGATGGGCAAGCAGAAGGCGACGCCGCGACGCGCGCCGCGCCCCAAGTGGACGCGCCGCCCCGACGCGCGCCCCCGCGAGATCCTCGACGCCGCCCTGCGGGTCTTCGCCAAGCGCGGATACAACGCCGCGCGCCTCGACGACATCGCCGCCGCCGCTGGCGTGACCAAGGGCACCATCTACTACTACTTCAAGAACAAGCACGCGCTGCTGACCCGGCTCGCGGAGTCCATTGGGCAAGCCGAGGTGGCGCGGATCGCCGCGCTCGTGAGCGACGCGCCGGGGCCGGTCTCCGCCCAGCTACGCCTCGTGATGCGCAACGGGTTCGTGGAGCCCCCCGACGACGAGGATCGCCGGCTGCTGCGCGTCGTCTATCTCGCCCTCCACGCCGACGCGCCGCACCTCTTCGCCCGCATCGTGCAGCGCATCCTCACCGAGGGGTGGGCGCTCATCGCCACCCTCATCGAGCGCGGCAAGGCCACCGGCGAGTTCCGCGCCGACGCCGACGCGGAAACCGCCGCACGCATCTTCACGTCAGGACTCCTGTTGCAGCAGCTCTGGCGTCAGTCGATGGACCTCGACGCGATTGACCCGTTCGACCAGGACCGGATGGTGGACTCCACCATCGACCTCTTCCTTCACAGCCTCCGCCCGACGGCCCGCGTCACCGCAGGCCGCGGCCCACGCAGGACCCACTCGTGACCCTGACCACGCACCTCGCCCGCCTCGGCGTGCTCGCCTGCCTCGCCGCGCCACTCGCGGCCCAGCAGGCGCCGCCCACCGACACCGTCCGCATCTCCCTCGACGAGGCGCTCGCACGCGCCGGCCAGGTGGGCGAGGAAGCCCGCATCGCCCGCGCGACCGTGGACGTCGCCGCCACGCAGGTGAAGGCGGCGCGCTCCGCCGCCCTCCCCGCGCTCGACGGCAGCTTCATGTACGTGCGCACCTATGCGTCGCCGTTCCGCATGAAGTCGTCGAGCAGCGCGCCCCCGGATTCGTCGCTTGCCCCGATTGCCAAGCTGTTCTCCAACCTGCCATTCGGCCGCGACAACCAGTACACGGCGTCGCTCACCGCCACGCAGGCGATCTTCTCGCCGCGACTCGGGAGCGCCCTGCGCATCGCGAACTTCTACCAGTCGGCTTCCCGCTTCGGTCTGCGCGAGCAGCTCGCCGAGTCGGAGTATCAAGTGCGCACCGCCTACGTGAACGCGCAGCTCGCCGCCGAGCTCGAGGCCAGCGCGCGCGAGGCCGTGGTGCAGGCGACGCGCTTCCTCGAACAGGAGCGCCTGCGCCTGCAGGCCGGCACCGGCTCGGAGCTCGACGTCCTTCGCGCCGAGGTCGGGCTCGAGAACCTGAAGCCGCAGCTCATCGACGCGCAGAATGCCGCTGCGCTCGCCGCGCTCGATCTCAAGCGGCTCATCAACGTGCCGCTCACCGCGCCGATCATCCTCACCACGCGCCTCACCGCGCCGCCCGCGCGGGCCGAGGAGCGGCTCGACCCGACCACCGTCGCCGCGCAGCGCGGCGCCGTACAGGCCGAGGAGCAGAACGTGCGCATCGCCAACGAGATGGTGAAGCAGGCGATCGCCGCGTACATCCCCTCGCTCGACTTCCGGATGAGCCTCGGTCGCCTGATGTACCCGCAGGAGACGTTCGGGCTCAACGGGCGCGACTGGCTCACCGACTGGAATGCGTCGCTCACCGTCTCGGTGCCGCTGTTCAGCGGGTTCCGCCGCAATGCCACGCTCTCGCAGGCGCGCATCGGCCTGCAGCAGGAGCAGTACAAGCTCGCGCAGCTGCGCGAGGCCGTGCAGTTGCAGTACCAGCAGGCGCTCGGCGAGCGGGCGCGCGCCGCCGCCGCCATCAGCGCGCGCCAGCGCACGGTGGACCAGGCGCAGAAGGTCTACGACCTCACCGTCCTACGCTACGACCAGGGACTCGCCACGCACCTCGAGGTAAGCGAGGCGCGCCTTGGGCTCCTGATGGCCCGCACCAACTACGCACAAGCCGTCGCCCAGTATCACATCGCCGACGCGGGACTGCAGCGCGCACTGGGCGCGAGCTCCGCCGCACTCTCAATGGTTCGCTGACCATGACCTCTTTCGATCTCATCTCGCGCCGCGGCCGCGGAGCCGCGCGCCTTCTTCCCTTCGTCGCAGCGCTGAGCCTCGGCGCCTGCGGCGGCAAGTCTGAGACCGCCGATGCCGCGCCGCCCGTCGTCCTCGGCGCGGCCGACGTCGCGCTCGCTGCGACCGCCGATGTTGCACCCAGTGTGGTCGTCAGCGGGCCGCTCGATCCCGCCGACGTCGTGCGTGTGCGCGCGCAGGCTGGCGGCACGCTGCGCGACGTCCGCGTCGACCGCGGCGCCCACGTGACCAAGGGCCAGGTGCTCGCCCGCGTCGAGGCACAGGGCGTGACCAGCGGCGCCGAAAGCGCCAGGGCCGGCGTCGCCGCCGCCGATGCCGGGCTCGCCGTCGCTCAGCAGCGGCTCGATGGCGCGAAGAAGCTCTTCGCTGCCGGCGCGATGGCCGCTGTCGACCTGAAGGCTGCGCAGGCCGGGTATGACGCCGCCGTCGCCCAACTCGCCGCCGCCAAGGCGGGACTGGCCGGAGCCAGCGAGGCCGCGGAACGAACGCTACTGCGCGCACCGTTCGACGGCTGGGTAAGCGAGCGCGTGGCGGAGGCCGGCGAGTCCATCCGCGGTGATGATCCCGTCTTCACGGTGGTGGATCCGCGCACGCTCGAGCTCAAGGGCCAGGTGGGCGCGGTAGATGCCGCGCGGGTGCGCGTTGGTCAGCCCGTTGTGCTCACGATCGACGCCGCGCCGGACCGCGAGTTCCGTGGCACGGTCGCGCGCGTCGACCCCGTGGCTAACGCGGCGACACGGCAGGTGGGCGTGTACGTGCGGATCCCCAACGGTGACGGCAAGGTCGTCGCCGGCCAGTTCGCACACGGGCGCATCCGGGTGGCGGCGACTATGAGGGCCATCGCCGTGCCCGTGGCCGCCGTGCGCGGCGACGCCGGCGCGCCGTTCGTGCTCGTGATTGACGGCGGCGTAGCGTGCCGCCGCCCCGTGGTCGCCGGCACGCGCGACGACGACGCGGGCATCGTGACCCTCACCAGTGGACTCAAGGCCGGCGAGCGCGTCGTCGTGAGCGCGGGCATCGAGTTGGCCGACGGCACCAAGGTGTCGACGGCGAAGGAGAAGTAGGATGCAATCCCGAAGCGCCCGAGGCCGCCGAGCCTCGGATCAAGCGGGCGGCGGTCTCAGCGCCCTCGCCATCCGGCGCCCCGTCTTCACCTCGATGGTGATGCTGGCGCTGATCGTGCTGGGCTTCTTCAGCTACCGGCGCCTCCCCATCGACCAGTTCCCCGAGGTCGACTTCCCGATCGTCGCAGTGCAGACGGTCTACCCCGGCGCCAGCGCCGGCACG
>VHBQ01000028.1 GCA_016871855.1 Gemmatimonadota bacterium | reverse complement strand
GCGACGAGGTCGTCTACGGCGTCACCACCGGCTTTGGCAAGCTCTCCGACGTGCACATCCCCGCCGACCAGCTGGCCCAATTGCAGGTGAACCTCGTGCGCAGCCACGTCGCCGGCGTCGGTCCCGAGCTGCCGGAAGCCGAGGTGCGCGCGATGATGCTCCTGCGCGCCAACGTGATGGCCAAGGGCTTCTCGGGATCGCGTCCCGAGGTGCCCGACCTCATCTGCGCGATGCTCAACGCCGGGCTCTGGCCCGTCGTGCACGAGCAGGGCTCGGTGGGGGCGAGCGGCGACCTCTCGCCCCTCGCCGAACTCGCCGTGACGCTCATCGGCGAAGGCGAGCTAAACACGAAGGATGGCGCACGAATGCCCGCCCGAGACGCCCTGACCGCCTCCGCCCTCGCCCCCCTCACTCTTCACCCGAAGGAAGGCATTTCTCTCATCAACGGCACGCAGGCCCACACAGCGGTGGCCGCGCTCGCCGTCCTCGAGGCGCGCACCCTGTGGGAGACGGCGCACGCGGCCGGCGCGATGACGCTCGAGGCGCTGAAGGGGACGCCCACCGCCTTCGACGCCCGCATCCACGACGCGCGCGGGCAAGTCGGGCAGAAGGACAGCGCCGCCCTCCTGCGCGCCCTCCTCGATGGCAGTCCGCTGCGCGAGTCGCACCGCGACGGTGATCCGCGCGTGCAGGATGCCTACGCCCTCCGCTGCATGCCGCAGGTCCACGGCCCCGTGCTCGACGCGATCCGGTTCTGCGAGGGGCTGATCGCGCGCGAACTCAACGCCGCCACCGACAACCCGCTCGTCTTCGACAACGGCGAGATGCTGAGCGGCGGCAACTTTCACGGGCAGGCCGTCGCGATGGCGCTGGACGTGCTCGCCATCGCGATGAGCAACGTCGCGGTGATGGCCGAGCGTCGCATCGACCGCCTCGTCCACCCCGACCTCAACGAGGGGCTGCCGCCGTTCCTTGCCAGTCACGCGGGGCTGAACAGCGGCTTCATGATGGCGCAGGTGACCGCCGCCTCGCTCGCCTCCGAGTGCAAGGTGCTGGCCCACCCGGCGAGCGTGGACACCATTCCGACGGACGGCAGCAAGGAAGACGTCGTCCCGATGGCCATGGGGGCGGCGTGGAAGCTGCGTCGCATCGTCGGCAACGTGCGCCACGTGCTCGCCATCGAGCTGATGTGCGGCGCGCAGGGGCTCGACTACCGCCGCCCGCTGCGCAGCAGTGCGCCGGTCGAGCAGGTGCACGCCGCCGTGCGCCGCGCGGTGCCGCCGCTCGGCGACGATCGCATGCTCTCGCCCGACATTCAGGCGCTCGCCGCCGCCATCGCGCGGCGCGAGTTCGTGCCCGTTGAAGGAGTCGTGTCATGACCGCCACCGCCCATGAGATCCGCGCCCCGCGCGGCCGCACGCTCTCCTGCAAGGGCTGGCCGCAGGAGGCCGCCCTGCGGATGCTCATGAACAACCTCGACCCCGACGTTGCCGAGCGCCCCGACGATCTCGTCGTCTATGGCGGCACCGGCAAGGCGGCCCGCAACTGGGAGTGCTTCGAGGCGATCGTCCGCGCCCTCCGCGCGCTCGAAGCCGACGAGACGCTCCTCGTGCAGAGCGGCAAACCGGTCGCTGTCTTTCGCACGCATGCGCATGCTCCGCGCGTGCTGATCGCCAACAGCAACCTCGTCGGGCGTTTCGCCACGTGGGACCACTTCCGTGAGCTCGAGCGGCAGGGGCTGATGATGTACGGCCAGATGACCGCCGGCTCGTGGATCTACATCGGCTCGCAGGGGATCGTGCAGGGGACGTACGAGACCTTCGGCTCCCTCGCCCGCAAGCACTTCGGCGGTTCGCTGGCCGGGAAGTTCGTCCTCACCGCCGGACTCGGCGGCATGGGCGGCGCCCAGCCGCTCGCCGCCACCATGAACGACGCGGCCTTCCTGGGCGTCGAGGTGGATCCCTCGCGCATCGAGAAGCGGCTAGCCACCGGGTACTGTGACAAGATGACCGACCGTCTCGATGAGGCGCTCGATTGGGTGCGGAGCGCGGCGGCGCAGAAGCGGGGGCTTTCGGTGGGGTTGGTTGGCAACGCCGCCGAGGTGCTCCCCGAGCTCGTGCGTCGCGGCGACATCCCCGACGTGGTCACCGACCAGACCAGCGCGCACGACATGCTCAACGGCTATGTGCCCGCCGGCATGACACTCGCGGCGGCAGCGGCGCTGCGCGCGACGGATCCTGCGGAGTACGTGCGTCGGTCCACCGCGAGCGCGGTCGAGCACGTGCGCGCGATGCGCGCCATGCAGGACCGTGGCGCGATCGCCTTCGACTACGGCAACAACATCCGCACCGTGGCCTTGGACGCCGGGCTCAAGGACGCGTTCACGATCCCGGGCTTCGTTCCCGAATACGTCCGTCCGCTGTTCTGCGAAGGGAAGGGGCCCTTCCGCTGGGCCGCCCTCTCTGGCGATCCCGCGGATATCCGGCGCACCGACGAACTCGTGCTCTCGCTCTTCCCGCACGACGCGCACCTGAAGCGGTGGATCACCATGGCGCAGGAGCGCATCCACTTCCAGGGACTCCCGGCGCGCATCTGCTGGCTGGGGCAGGGGGACCGCGCGAAGTTCGGCGTCGCGCTCAATGACCTCGTGGAGAGCGGCGAGCTGAGCGCGCCGATCGTCATCGGCCGCGACCATCTCGACACCGGCTCCGTGGCGTCGCCGTTCCGCGAGACGGAAGGGATGAAGGACGGCACCGACGCCGTAGCCGACTGGGCAGTCCTGAATGCGATGCTCAACGTCGCCAGCGGCGCGACGTGGGTCTCGTTCCACCACGGCGGCGGCGTGGGCATCGGCAACTCGCTGCACGCCGGCCAGGTGATCGTCGCCGACGGCACGCCTGAGATGCGGCTGCGCCTCGAGCGCGTCCTCACCAACGACCCCGGCATCGGCGTCGCGCGGCACGCGGATGCGGGATACGACATCGCGCGGGAGACGGCCCGGGACAAAGGGCTCAAGCTGCCGATGCTGGGGTGAACGGCGACGGAACGGGGAGCGGGTAGAGGCTGGGCGAGGAGACGCGAGGTGGGGAAACGAGCGAGGGGGCGTCCACGCGCTGGATGCCCCCTTCTCGTTCCGCTCCCCAGCCCTCCTCGCTTTGCCTCTACCCCCTCCCCGTTCCCCTGTCGTCCCACTTCGTCACGCTCGTCCCGTCCCATAGCTTTCGCGTGATGCTCAGCCCCAAGTACAAGTTCTGGCACCTCCTTCCCTTCGCCGTGAAGTACGCGCGCCTGCGGCTCACCCGCCGCCCGGTGCTCGTGAACTTCGAGGTCACGATGCGCTGCAACGCGGCCTGCGGCGGCTGCGACTACTGGAAGACGCCCGTGTCGGAGAAGGCGACTGAGCTGGCCTCGTTCGTCGAGGCGGCGCGCACCTTCGACCCGATGATGATCAACTTCACCGGCGGCGAGCCCACGCTCCGCCGCGATCTGGAGGACATCATCGCCGAGGTCGCGCGCGCCGTGCCGTACTGCTACATGACTCTCCTGACTCATGGCGGGATGCTGTCCGTGGAGCGCGCGCAGCGGCTGTGGGACGCCGGGCTGGACTCGTTCAACATCTCGCTCGACTACCTCGACGAACGGCATGACGCGGAGCGCGGAATTCCAGGGCTCGCGGCCAAGATTCTCGCCCTCGTCCCCGAGCTGCGCCGACGCGGGATGGCGGTGCGATTCAACACCGTGATCCGCGACGACAACCTCGATGACATCCTGGCCATCGTCGGTCACGCGCACGCCCAGCGCGCCGGGGTGAATCTGTCGGTCTACACCGACATGAAGAACGGCAGCAAGGTGCACCTGATCCGCGCGGACCAGCGCGAACGCGTCGAGCGGCTCGTCGAGGACCTGCTGGCGTTCAAGCGCCGCCATCGCGGCGTCATCACCAACTCCGACTGGTACCTCCAGCAGCTGCCGCGCTACTTGCGCGACGAGATGCCGGAGCCGTGCCGGTCGGGCGAGACGACGATCCACATCAATCCGCAGGGCCTTGTGCGCCGCTGTCCTGACTTCCCGGCCGACGCGCACTGGGCCGAGTATCGCGGCTACGCGCCGATCGACTGCAATGCCTGCTACTACGCCTGCCGCGGCGAGGCCCAGGCCCCGCTCACGCTCTCGCGATTCCAGGATTTGATCGCGTAGCGTGCGCCGTCCGCGCCGCTCGCGCGCCGGTGGCGCCTCGCCGTAGTTTCTGTACACGATGGTCGTGTCCGCACGCGTACACTGGCATGCCGCGGATCGCCAATCGCGATCCTCAGTCGGAGTCCGAGATCGCTATCCGCATTCGCCATCCTCAATCGTCTCGCCCCGATGAAGCTCCTCTTCGACAACGCCGCCCAACTTGTCACCGCTGCCGGTCCCGCGCGCGCGCGACGCGGCGATGAGTTGCGCGCACTGGAGGTTCTCACCGGCGCCGCGCTGATCGTCGACGACGGGCGCATCGCCGCTGTGGGGCCGCGCGAGGCGATGCGCGCCGCCGCGCCGGACGCCGCGGTCGTGGATTGTGGCGGCCGCGTCCTCATGCCCGGGCTCGTGGACTCCCACACGCACGGCATCTTCGGCAAGCCGCGCCACGAGGAGCAGGAGCTGCGCGCCGCCGGCGTCGGCTACATGGAGATTGCGAAGCGGGGCGGGGGAATCCACAGCTCGGTCCGCGACCTGCGCGCACGTTCCGAGGACGAACTCCTCGCGCTCGCCCTCCCCCGGCTCCGGCGGCTGATGGCGCACGGCACCACGACGCTCGAGGTGAAGTCGGGCTATGGGCTCACCCTGGACGACGAACTCAAGTCGCTCCGCGTGATTCGCCGCCTCCAACAGGCGCTCCCCATCCGCCTCGTGCCGACCTTCCTCGGGGCGCACGAGATTCCCCTTGAGTACCGCGCGGCGCCACGCACGCGCGAGGAGTACATCGCGCTTATCGTCGAGGAGATGCTTCCGCGCGTCGCCGCCGAGGGGCTCGCCACGTTTGCCGACATCTTCTGCGAACCGGGCGTCTACACGCCGGACGAGGCACGCGTCATCCTCGGCGCCGCGCGCCGGCACGGCCTCCAGCTCAAGCTCCATGCCGACGAGCTTGAGACCGCGGGGGCAGCCGAACTCGCCGCCGAAATCGGCGCTACGAGCGCCGACCATCTTGCCGCCGTGTCCGACGCAGGCATCAAGGCACTCGGTACCGCCGGGACCGTGGCGACCCTGCTTCCGGGCACCATGCTCTTCCTCGGCCGACCGCGTCAGGCGCCGGCTCGAGCGCTGATTGACGCCGGCGCCGCGGTCGCGCTCGCGTCGGATTTCAATCCGGGCACGTCACCGACGGTCAACTTCCCGCTCGTGCTCACCCTGGCCGTGAGCCAGCTGCGCCTCTCGGTCAGCGAGGCCATCCTCGCCGCCACGGTCAACGGGGCTGCCGCCGTCGCCTTGGCCGCAGAGACGGGGCAGCTGGCGCCCGGCTTCTCGGCTGACCTCGCACTCTTCGATATCGGGGACATCCGAGAGCTCCCGTACTGGTACGGCGACCATCGCTGCCATGCCAGTTGGGTGCGCGGGCGGCCCGCATTCGGTCCGGGCGCCTGAGGGATCCGCTGCCCGCTGGTTGGCCCGTGCGACTGCCCCACGCGCACGGCCAACGCAGCCCGCTAGCCCCCGTTGTCATCCTCCCCCGCAGCGGCGTACCTTTCCAGCCGGACCCTCACGCCATCTAAGGTTGTCTTTCCGGTTTTTTGTGCCCGCGCACCCCTATGGCTGACATCGCCAAGCTCAAGAAGAAGGCCGCCGAGTTCGAAGCCGCCAAGAAGATGGACAAGGCCATCGCGGTGTACCGCGAGATCCTTGACGTCTACGATGCGGGCGGCGAGTCAGACATCGAGGTGGCGCTGTACAACCGCGTCGGCGACCTGCTGATGAAGGCTGGCGACACCGGGGAAGCCGTGACGTTGTACGAGCGCGCGGTGGACCTGTACGCCGAGGGCGGCTTCTTCAACAACGCCATCGCGCTGTGCAACAAGGTGCTGCGGTCTTCGCCCGGCCGCGCGTCGGTCTATTACAAGCTCGGCAAGATCTCCGCCGCGAAGGGCTTCAACGGCGACGCCAAGCAGAACTTCCTCGAGTACGCCGACCGGATGCAGAAGGCCGGCAAGAAGGACGAGGCGTTTCGGGCGCTTAAGGAATTCGCCGACCTCTGCCCGGATCAGGACGACGTCCGGCTGATGCTGGCCGACCAGCTCCTGAAGGCCGATCGCAAGGGCGAGGCCGTGGAGCAGCTGCTGACCCTGCTCGAGCTGTATCAGTCCAGCGGGCGCGCGACTGAGGCCGACGCGACGCAGGAGCGCATTCGCGCCATTGATCCCGACGCCACACCGCGCACGGCGGCGCGCAAGTCGGTCGAGTCGAAGGCGACCGCCCACGACGACCTGATCTTCATCGACCTCGATGCGCCAACGCCGCGCAAGTCGCGGCTCTCCGTGGCGGCGCCGACGGTCGAGCGCAAGCCGGAGCCACCCCCGCCGCCAGCGCCGCCCCCGCCGCCAGTGGCGCCGCCCGAAGCTCCCGCGCCGCCGGTGCTCGAGGGCCTTGAGGCCACGCCGCTGACCGGGATCGAGCGCACGTCCCTGGTGGGGATCGAGAGCACGTCACTCGCCGGAATCGAGAGCACGTCGGTCGACGCTGGCAGCGCGCCGCCGGAGGCCGCTGGGGCGTTGCTGGGCCTTGAGACCACCTCCCTGGTGCCGGAGGCCGCCGACGAGGCGGCACCGCTGAGCGCGAGCGAATTCGCCGAACTCGACCTCTCCGGGGTCGAAGAGGTCAAGGCGCCCGCGCGGGAGGCGGGGCGCGATCTGGCCCTGCCGGGCGACCTCCCGCTCATCGACACGTCGATGGAAGTGGTCGCGGCCGCGTCTGGTCTCGTCGCGGATATCCCCTTGCTCGACCTCGAGGCGGAGGCGCCGCCTGCGGCCGAGCCGAGGCCGTCCGGTGACATCGAACTGCTTGACCTCACCGAGGCGCCCGAGGCCGCTGCGGCCGCGCCGTCGGCCGCTGATGAGCTTGGCTTCATCGACCTCGACGCCGCCCCGGCCGAAACCGCCGCCGCTCCGGAGGTGGAGGAGCCCACGGGCTTCGGCGAGGTGGACGTCGAGTTCGTCGAGGCGCCCACGCCGCCGGTGCGCCGCACCACGACGATGGCGATCCCGATGCTCGCGTCGAGCATCGACGACCTGCGCGAACAGGTGGCCCGCGAGCCAGAGAACTGGAACCTGCGCCGCCAGCTCGCCGAAGCGATGCTCGACGAGGGCCAGCGCGACGAAGGGCTCGCGATGCTCGAGGAGTCCATGGCCGGCTTCGAGGGCGCGGGGCAGATCCACGACGCGCGCTCCGTGGCCGACGAGATCGTCCGGCTGAACCCGACCTCGGTGCGCTTCCACCAGAAGCGCGTCGAGTTCGCATTCCGCGCCGACGACAAGCCGGGGCTCGCGCAGGCGTACCTCGATCTGGCCGATGCGCTCTTCCGCGAGGGCCAGACGGACAAGGCGAAGGCCGTCTACCTGCGCGTCCTCGAGATCGCGGCCGACGACGTGCGCGCTAGTTCCGCGCTTGAATCGCTCTCCACCACGGCGCCCGCCGCCGCCCCGGCGCCGGAGAAGCGCCCCTCCGTGGCGTCGCCAGGCAGGCGCTACACGGGGATGCTCACCGCCATCCCCGAGCCGCCGCCCGCCGCCGAAGCGCCCGCCGCCAAAGCGGACGAGGACTTCGTCTCGCTCGGTGACTGGTTGCGCGACGAGGAGGAGCCGAAGTCCACGCGCATGGTCGTCGAGGAGAAGGAGCCCACCGGAGACGAGGACGCCGACTTCCAGGACATGCTGCGCAAGTTCAAGCAGGGTGTCGCGCAGAACGTCGACGAAGGGGACCACGAGTCGCACTACGACCTCGGCGTGGCTTACAAGGAAATGGGATTGCTCGACGAGGCGATCGCGGAGTTCCAGAAGGCGCTGCGCGGCGCGCAGCTCCGCGTGCGCACGTACGAGGCACTCGGCCAGTGCTTCCTCGAGAAGGGGCAGCTCCCGGTCGCCCTGACCATCCTCCAGCGGGCGCTGGTTGAACCCGGCGTCGGCGACGATCAGCTCGTCGGGGTGCTGTATCTGCTCGGCTACGTCTCAGAGGGGCTCAAGAAGGCGCCCGAGGCCAAGGCGTACTATGAGCGCGTCTTCGCGGTGGACATCCAGTTCCGCGACATCGGGGACCGCCTGCGAGCGGTGGACGCGGTCAGCTCGTGACATCGGTTCCGCCCCCCGTCCGGCTTCCACTCGCGCCCGCGCTGCTCGACATTCAGGCGCCCGTCCGCGCGCGCCTCGATCGCGTGCCGGACGAGATGTGGCGCATCGTGCGGGCCGATGCACCGATCATCGAAGCGGTGAACGAGCATCTGACGCGCATGAAGGGCAAGCTGTTCCGCCCCACCGTCCTGCTGCTCGCGTCCTCCCTGGAGCAGGCCCCGCAGGCGCGGGCGGTGAGCATGGCGGCTGTGGTCGAGCTTATCCACCTCGCCAGCGTTGTGCACGATGACTCGGTGGATCACTCGCCGCTGCGCCGCGGCATGCCGACCATCAACGCGCTCTTCTCACATCAAGTCGCGGTGATCGCCGGCGACTACCTGTACACGCGCGCGCTCGCCGAGCTGGCCGCCGTGGGTGACCTCGAACTGCTGCGCGTCTTCACCGACGCGGCCAGCGCGATGACGCTCGGCGAACTGCGCCAGCTTGCCTCGTTCGATGCGCTCGAGTTCAGCGAGGCCGACTACTGGCTGCTCGTGCAGGCCAAGACCGCCTCGCTGCTCGGCGCGGCGGCGGAAGTTGGCGCCCTGTGCGGAGCGCCGCGGTTCCGTCGCCAGCTCGCGCGGTACGGCACCCTGCTGGGCATGGCCTTCCAGGTCGCCGACGACTTGCTCGACTACACCGAGACGGAGTCGGTGACCGGCAAGCCGAGCGGCAACGACCTCAAGGAGCACAAGGTCACCCTCCCGCTCATTGCCTCGTTGCCGCACATGTCGCCCGCGCAGCGCGCGCGAGTCGAGGCGCTCTTTGCCTCGGCGACGCCCTCGGACGCCGAGATCGCCGACGTCGTAGCCATCGTCCACGAGTGCGGGGGCATCGACTTCGCCCGGAGGAAGGGTGAGGAGTTCCTCTCCGAGGCGGAGGCCGTGATGGCCGAGGTGCCGCCATCCGACGCGCGCACGTCGCTCGTGGACGCCCTGGGCTACGTGATGGAACGGAGGTCCTGATGGCGCCCACTGGCTCGTCCAAGCATCGCCCCGGCTTCCATGCCATCGTGCTGACGGTCGGATTCATCGTCGGCGGCTTCCTGACCCAGTTTGCGCGGATGTGGTTGCCGGGCGGGGCGGTCAAGGAGTTCCTGACCACGGGGGTCACCCCGTCCATCGGGCCGCTGACTATCAACCTGATCATCGTTACTATTGGATTGGGACCAATCGCGCTCGACGTCTCGCTCCTGAGCCTCGTCGGGGTCCTCATCGCCTATCTCATCGCGCGCTCGCTCTTCTAGGAGGCAACATGTTCGGACTCGGCCCGGGCGAAATGCTGATGGCCCTGGTGGCAATTCTTCTGTTGTTCGGGGCCAAGCGCATCCCGGAAATTGCCGGCTCGTTCGGCAAGGGCATCCGGGAGTTCAAGAAGAACATGACGGATGTGCAGAAGGAGATCGAGGCGCCCGAGGCGCGCCCCGTGGACCGGTTGCCGGCCTCCGGCGACCGCGCGGAGCGGTCGGACGATGATCGGCCGGAGCCGAAAAAGCTGATTTAGGGCAGAGAACGACAGAGAACGACAGAGAACGACAGAGAACGACAGAGAACGACAGAGAACGACAGAGAACGACAGAGAACGACAGAGGGGCGCCGCGAGATCTTCGCCGCGCCCCTCTGTCCTATTCTGTCGTTCTCTGTCGTCTTCTGTCGTCTTCTGTCGTCTTCTGTCGTCTTCTGTCGTCTTCTGTCGTCTTCTGTCGTCTTCTGTCGTCTTCTGTCGTCTTCTGTCGTCTTCTGTCGTCTTCTGTCGTCTTCTGTCGTCTTCTGCGCTTAGCTCGCCTGCCGCCGTAGTGAAGCTTGGATCTTCTTCCGCCGATCGTCGATCTTCGCGTCCTTGCGCAGCGCGCCGACGAACGCCTGCACGCGCGCCTCGCGCAATGCGCCCATCGCCTGCTGGCGCTGGGTGGCCTTCTCGGCCTCGAACTTCGCCTTGTCGGCCGGCACGCGCTTGTCCACGCGCATCACGAAGATCGCGTTCTCCGTGCGCACGGGCGCGCTGATGCCGCCCACCGGGAGCGCAAACGCCGCGCCCACCGCCTCGTTCAGCTGGCCCATGCCCATCACGAATCCGACGCGGGTGAATAGCTCCGACTTCTGCACCGAGCGGCCGGCCGCCGCCGCCGCGGCCTCCAGCGAGGTCGTCGCCGCTGCGGTCGCCGCCTGCTTCGCGGCGTCTACCTTCGCGTCCAGCGACTTGCGCACCGCCACGCGCTGGCGCACCTCGTCCTTGACCGCGTCCAGCGTCTGCTCGCCGCCCGGCTGCAGCGAGTCAAGGCGGGCGAGATAGTACATGCGCTCCTCGTCAAAGAGGTCGCTCGACTCGCCGGGCTGTGAACCGCCGAACGCCCACGCGCTCACGCTCGGCGCGAGGCCGCCGAGATACCGCGCCTGCTGGCCCTCGATGACCTCGATCTGCGTGACCAGGAGACCCATCTGCTTGGCGGCCGAGTCGAACTTCTGCGCCTCGAGCGCGCCCGCCGCCATCCGGGCCAGTTCGTCGGCCTGACGGTCCGTGCGCACCGCGGAGGAGTCGCCCTGTGAGATCTTCACCAGGATGTGCCGCAGTGACAGCGTGTCGCCCTTGCGGCTATCCACCTTGATCAAGTGCCAGCCGAAGCTGGTGCGCACCGGCGCCGACAGCTGGCCCGGCGCGAGCTTGTACGCCGCGTCGTCGAACTCCGCCACGAAGCGCCCCTTCGCGCCCTTGCCCAGGTCGCCGCCGAGCGCGCCGCTCACCGTGTCGTCCGAAGCGCGGCGGGCGACGTCGTCGAACTTCGCCCCCTTCACGATCTCATCCCGCAGACCCTGCGCGCGGGCCAGCGCGGCGGCGCTGTCCGCCGCGGTCGGAAGGCGAGGGATGCTCACCAGCGACAGCACCGCGCGCCCTGACCGCTCGAACTCCTTCGCGTGGCCCGCGAAGAACTGCTGCAGCTCCGTCTCCGTGACCGTCTTCGCCACCTCGTCCACGTCCGACGGGACCCACGAGACGAAGGACACTTGCGCCGAATCCGTCCGGTCCTGGTACATCTGCCACAGGCGGGCGTCGCTCACGTACGCGTCGGCCGCGACCTGCGAAAAGAGCTTCTCCTTGGGAATCTCCGAGCGGTAGTACTGCTCCAGCTGGGCGAGGATGCCCTGCTGCCGGGCCGCCGGGCTTGCCAGGAACCGCCGGTATTTCGCCATGTCGAACTGCCCGTCCGTCAGGAAATCCGGGCTCTGCCGGAACTGCGGCGGCGGGGCATACTTGGCCGTCTCGATGACTTCCTCATCTGTGACGCGGATGCCCCGCTTCTCGTATTCCTGACGAAGGAGCACGTCGTTGACCAGCTGGTCAAACGCCTGCTGGTCGACCTCCGCACGCTCGTCCATCGTCAGGCCGCGGCCGAGCTGCTGCTCCTGCTGCTGGGCGAGCGCCGCGGACGAGTTGGCCCAGACCATGTACGGAATGTCCTCACCGTTCACGCTGGCCACGATCGTCGAGGTCGTCACCGGCGCACGGCCGAGGAGGCCAGACGTCTCCGCCAGCAGGAAGCCGCCCACAAAGGCGACAAAGATGAAGATCCAGATGTACTTCGCGGCGCTCCGCATTGATTGCAGCACGGCGCAGCAACTCCCAGAAACGAAGTGAAAGGACGACGCGACTCGCGGGACGCCGGGCACCATGGTGCCCACCGCCACCAACCGAACTACCGCATCTCGTTGTTAGCCTAGAAAAATAGCCGTGAGGATCAGCTAAGATCAAGTCGGTCCGGCACTTCTGATTGACGCCCCTTTGCGTCGCATGGTACATTCTGGTTCTGCCGTCTTTCCGCATGTCCCCGCTCCTGACCTTCGTCCCTCGCTCCTCGGCCTTGCATGGCTCCCTCTCGCGTTGACGAGCTGAAGCACCGGTACGAGGAGAACCCTCGGCGCTTCTTCGCGCCGCTCGCCAACGAGTATCGAAAGGCGGGCGACCTCGATGCGGCCATCGACCTCTGCCGCATGCACTTGGAGGAGCAGCCGGGGCACCTCAGCGGGCACATCGTCTACGCGCAGGCGCTGTTTGAGTCGTCGCGCCCCGCGGAGGCCAAGGTCGTCTTCGAGGCGGCGATCCAACTCGACCCCGAGAACCTCATCGCGCTGCGCCATCTCGGCGACATCGCGCGGCACGACAGCGATGCCGCCACCGCGAAGCACTGGTATCAGCGGGTGCTTGAGGCCGACCCGCGCAATGAGGAAGTGACCGCGCTCATTGCGTCACTGGAGGCGACGGCGGCACCGAGCGTGGTTGTCGAAGCGCCGCTTGCGCCGCCTCCTCCGCCAAACTACGCCGAGCAGGATGTCGCGCCGACCATTCTGACCGAGCCGGCCGTCGTCGATGCAAGTGCGCCCACCCCGGTCGTGCCGACGCCGAGCGTTCTCGCGACGCCTCGACTCAGCATCGGCTTGCTGGATCTCGATCTCAATCTCGCCGACTCGACAGCCCCGGCGGTGGATCTCCTCGGCGCCGTCACGTCGCCCGCCGCGCCGCCACCCGCCGCAGAACCGCCCGCGCCAGAGGTGCACGAGCCGCCGCCCACGATGGAGGCTGGCTTCGAAATGACCGACGGGGCCGAGCCGGCTCCGTCGTTGGCGGAAGCGTCTGTCGAAGGAATCGACGAGAGCCCGCTCGCCGCCACGCCGCCGGCCGAGATCGAGGTGCAGGACACCTCGTTCGATGCGCCGCCTGCTGACGAGTCCTCGATGTTCGGCACACTCGCCGAACCACCAGCATTCGGCGATGGGTTGGACGTGACCGCCACCGTGGGCGTGACGGACGAGACGCCCCCGCGCATCAGTCTGCTCGACTCGCTGCCGCTCGTGGACACGGGCGACGTCGTGGCGATCGGCGAACCGATCACGGAGCCCAGGCCCGTGCCGCCATCGGCGCTTTCGCCGCCTGAGCCCGCACCCGAGGCGCCAGCGCTCGTCGACGCGGTGCCTGAAGCCGTGGGGGCAGCCCCGGCGACGCCTGCGGACTTCGACGCGCTCTTTGGCAACGCGCCGATCAGCGATGCGGTCATCGGGGGCGGTGAGGCGACCGCACCCACCGATGAGGCGGGGTTCGTCGCCGACTCATTCGTGGGTCGCGAGCCAACGGACGAGCTGCTTGAATCTGCGCCGGGCATCGAGACCCCGCCGTCGCCGTTCGTCACGGAGACGATGGCCGAGTTGTACCTCCAGCAGGGCTTCCGCGAGGAGGCACTCGGCGTCTATCGCCAGTTGCTCGCGCAGAATCCCGAGGACGCGGGGCTCGCCGAGCGCGTGAAGCACCTCGAGCACGGGACGCGCTCGAGCCTGGCGATCGATTCGGTCAGCGAGCAGATCGAGGCGGACGCGGTCGCGGAGGAGGTGCGTCGCACCGGGAGCATTCCGACGGTTCCCGCGGCGCCCGCCGATACAGCGGCGCCGGTGGAACCCGCCGAGGTGGCCGCGCCCGACGCGCCCGTTCAGGCGGCTGCGCTCGCCGAGCCAGCGGCGTCCGCTGAGCCAGCGGCGCCCGCTCAGCCAGCGCTACCGCCCGCACCCACCGGACCGACGGCACGCGAGGTCTTCGCCCGCATCGCTGCGCGCCGCGCGATCCCCGGAGTCGCGACCGACACGGCAGTGGAAGCCCCTGTCGCCGCCGATGAGTCCACAAGCGCGCCCGTAAGCGCGGCGCCTGCCGCGGCGTCGGTGGACGCGCCGCCGTCGCCCGTTACAGAAGCGGTTGCGCTGCAGCCAGCAGCCACGGGCATCGCTCCAGGTGGCCAGTTGGATCAGTTGTTCGGCATGGCGGGGGTGCTGGCCGAGGATGAGGGGGCCGCGCTCGCCCTTTCGGCGGCGTACGGCGGCGCGCCCGCCGCTCCCATTCGCGGCGAACCGACGCGTCGCGTGACCGACGAGTTGTCCCTTGAATCGGTCTTCAAGGACGAGACGCCGCAGCGCGCGGCCGGCGTCCAGCGGCAGTCCACGCGCTTGCGCTTCGACCAGTTCTTCTCCGGCGGCGAGGGTGGGGAACCTCCGGCACCGTCCCCCTCTCCCGCGTCGCAGGCCGCCCCCGCGGAGGACGTCGCGCAGTTCACCGACTGGTTGAAGGGACTCAAGGGCTCGTGAAGATCCTCGTCATTAGCGGTCCCAACCTGAACCTGCTCGGCACGCGCGAGCCGCACATCTACGGCACGACGACGCTGGCCGAAATCGAGCGCGATCTCGCCGTGGTTGGTGCCGAACTGGGCGTGCAGGTGGAGTGCCGCCAGTCGAATCACGAAGGCGCGATCATCGACATGATTCAGGGGGCGAAGGGGAGCGTTGACGGCATTGTGATCAATGCCGGCGCGTACTCGCACACCAGCCTCGCCATTCGCGACGCGCTGGCGGCCGTGGCCATTCCGTACGCCGAGGTCCATCTCTCGAACATCTTCGCGAGGGAGCCCCAGCGTCGCCACAGCACGCTGGCCGCGGGCGCGCGCGCACTGCTGTGCGGCTTCGGCGCGCCGGGGTACACGCTGGCCCTGCGCGGCCTCGTGGCCGCGCTGCGCGCCTAGGCTCGGCCGCGCGCCGCGCGTCCAGCCCATGGAAGAACGTCGTCCGCTCCGTCTCGCGGCCCTTCGCGCCGCGCTGCGCGAGCGCGAGGCGGACGCCCTGCTCGTGACGTCGCTCCACAGCATTCGGTACTTGACCGGCTTCTCCGGCTCGGCGGCGCTCCTCGTCGTCTTCGCCGCGGCGCCGCCGGTGCTCGTCACCGACTTCCGCTACGCGGTGCAGGTGCAGGACGAGGTGGGCGCCCACGCGACGGTGCGCATCGAGCCGTCGTCCCTGTGGAACGGGGTGCGCGAGGTGCTGGCCACCGCGGCAGACGGCACCCGGCTTCTCTTCGAGTCGACGCATCTGCTCTATGCCGACTACGAACGGCTGCCCGACGTCGCGGGGCGCTGGCAGTGGCGGGGGAGTGTCGGCATCGTCGAGGCGTTGCGGGAACGCAAGGACGCCGGGGAGCTCAGCCGGATTCGCGAAGCCGTGCGAATCGCCGAGCGGGCGCTTGAGCTCACTCTGCCGGGGGTACGGGTCGGGATGACCGAGCGGCAGGTAGCCGGACTCCTCGAGCACCACCTGCGAGACCTCGGGTCGGACGCGCCGCCCTTTGAGACCATCGTGGCGTCCGGTGAGCGCGCGGCGCTCCCGCACGCCCGCGCGTCCCATCGCGCGCTGCAACCCGAGGAGTTCCTGCTCATCGACTTCGGCGCGTCCTTCGAGGGGTACTGCAGCGACATCACCCGCACGTTCGCGGTCCAGAGCGCGAACCCGGAGATGCGGCACGTTCACGACATTGTGCGGGAGGCAACGCTGAGCGCTTCGGCCGGTGTTCGGGCCGGAATGCGGGGGAGGGATGCCGACGCCCTCGCGAGAGACTACATTGAGTCCCGCGGCTTCGGGGCGCTCTTCGGGCACTCCCTTGGGCACGGTATCGGGCTCGAGGTGCACGAGGGGCCGCGGCTCGCCCGGACCGCGGAAGCGCCGCTGCCCCCCGGTGCGGTCGTGACCATCGAACCCGGCATATACAAGCCCGGCTGGGGCGGGGTGCGCATCGAGGACGATGTCTTCCTGTCGGAGGATGGACCGGTCGTCCTGACGAGTTTCCCGAGAGAACTGCTGGTCGTGGGTTGAGCCAAGAAGGACCGGCGGCGCCAGAAGCCGCTGTGGTGACGGCGGTGGTCTTACGACCGTCCACCGTCCACCGTCCACCGTCAACCGTCCGCCTCAATGATTGACCTCAGATACGTGAAGAAGCTGGTCGACATGCTCGATGAGTCGAGCGTGGATTCGATCGAGATCTCCTCGGACAAGGGGATGAAGATCCGGATCAGCAAGACGCCGTCCGCCCGCGCCGCCATGCACGCGGTGGCCCCGGTCGTTCATGCGGCGCCGGCCGCACCGATGGCGCCGCCGATGCCGCACCCCGCGCCGGTCGCGGCCGCAACACCGCCCAAGGCCGAGGCGTCCTCCTCCCGCCTGGTCGACATCAAGTCACCGATGGTCGGGACGTATTACGCGAAGCCTGAGCCGGGCGCCGAGGCGTACGTGCACGTCGGGTCCAAGGTCGCCAAGGGGCAGGTGCTCTGCATCGTCGAGGCGATGAAGATCATGAACGAGATCGAGTGCGAGGTCGCCGGAACGATCCGCGAGGTCTGCGTCAGCGATTCGCACCCGGTCGAGTTCGGCCAGGTCCTCTTCCGCATCGACCCCGATGAGTGACCCTACCGGCCCGCGGCCGACCACGGCGCAGCCGGCGGTCGGCGCCCAGCAGGCCGCGGGCGCGCCGCCCGCGCCGCCGTACAACTACAAGGCCGTCCTCCAGCACGCCGTGCAGATGGGGGCGTCCGACCTGCACCTCAAGATCGGCCGCCCGCCTATGGCGCGCCTCAACGGCGAGTTGTCGCCGATCGAACTGCCGCCGCTCAAGCCCGAAGACCTCAAGTCCATCGGCGAGCGGATCTGCCCGCCCAAGCAGAAGCGCGAGTTCGACGCCGAGAAGGAGGCGGATTTCGCCATCGGCGTGCCGGGGATCGGCCGCTTCCGCGTGAACATGTACCAGCAGCGCGGGACCATTGCGTTCGTCTTCCGCGCCATCGCCTTCCAGGCCGCGTCCATTCGCGACCTCAACCTCCCGCCGGTGCTCGAGGAGATCGCGATGAAGCCGCGCGGGCTCGTCCTGGTCACCGGCATCACCGGCTCCGGCAAGTCCACGGCGCTCGCGTCGATGATCCAGTACGTGAACGAGACGCGGCGCGCGAACATCATCACCATCGAAGACCCCATCGAGTTCCTGCACCGCGACATCAACTGCAACATCAACCAGCGCGAGGTGGGGCTCGACACCGGGTCGTTCGCCGCGGCGCTGCGCCGCGTGCTGCGCCAGGATCCCGACATCATTCTCATCGGCGAGATCCGCGACCTCGAGACGCTCGAGATCGCGCTGAAGGCCGCCGACACGGGGCACGTGGTGTTCAGCACCCTGCATACCACCGACGCCACGCAGACCATCAACCGCGTGCTGTCGTTCTACCCGCCGCACCAGCAGGCCGACGTCCGCTTCTCGCTCTCCACGGCGCTGCAGGCCGTGGTGTCATTGCGCCTTGTCCCGCGCTCCGACCGCCCCGGCCGCGTCCCCGCCTGCGAGATCCTCATCAACACCGCGGCCGTCAAGGACAACATCCGCGACATGAACAAGTCGCTCAACATCCCCGATCTCATCAAGGAAGGGACGGTGCAGTACGGGATGCAGAGCTTCGACCAGTCGCTGATGAGCTGGTATTCCAAGGGCATCATCTCGTACGAGGACGCGCTGTTCCATTCGACCAACCCCAGCGAGTTCGCCCTGAAGGTGCAGGGCATCGCGGGGACGAGCGATACCAGCTGGGATTCGTTTACGCAATAACAGACGGTGGACGGTGGACGGTGGACGGTGGATGAACGCCGTCGTCACTCGTCGACCGTCAACCGTCGACCGTCAACCGTCGACCGTCAACCGTCGCTCTCTTGTTCAAGAAAGTCCTGATCGCCAATAGAGGCGAAATCGCCCTCCGCGTCATCCGCGCCTGCCGGGAACTCGGCATCCAGACCGTCGCCGTCTACAGCGAGGCCGACCGCGAGTCGCTGCACGTGCGCTTTGCCGACGACGATGTCTGCATTGGCCCGCCGCCCGCGCGCGAGAGCTACCTCCGCATCCCGCGACTGATTGCCGCCGTGGAGATCACCGGCGCCGATGCGATCCACCCCGGATACGGGTTTCTCGCCGAGAACGCCGAGTTCGCCGAGACGTGCGCGGCGAGCGGCATCACCTTCATCGGCCCCACGCCCTCGCAGATCCGGATGATGGGCGACAAGGCCGCCGCGCGCGCCAAGATGATCGAGAACGGCGTCCCCGTCGTCCCCGGCTCGCCCGGGCCGGTCGAGGATCCCGACGAGGCGCTCAAGTTCGCGGTGGAGATCGGCTTTCCCGTGATCATCAAGGCCGCCGCGGGCGGGGGCGGGAAGGGGATGCGGGTGGCCAACGACGTCGACGAGTTCGCGCGCTCGTTCCAGATGGCGCGCACCGAGGCGCTCGCCGCCTTCGGCAACGGGGACGTCTATGTCGAGAAGTACCTGCGCCGCCCCCGCCACGTCGAGTTCCAGGTCCTCGGCGACACGCACGGCAACGTCATCCACCTCGGCGAGCGCGACTGCTCCGTGCAGCGGCGCCACCAGAAGCTGATCGAGGAATCGCCGTCGCCGGCCATGACGCCCGCCCTGCGCGAGCGCATGGGCGAGGCCGCCGTGCTCGGCGCCAAGGCCATTGATTACGTCGGGGCCGGCACCGTGGAGATGCTCCTCGACAGCGACGGGTCGTTCTACTTCATGGAGATGAACACCCGCATCCAGGTCGAGCATCCCGTGACCGAGATGATCACCGGAGTGGACCTCGTGAAGGAGCAGATCCGCGTGGCGGCCGGCGAGGAACTCAAGCACAAAGTCACGCCGCCGATGAAGGGGCATGTCATCGAGTGCCGCATCAACGCCGAAGACCCGTTCCGCAACTTCCAGCCGTCGCCCGGAAAGATTGAAGTCTTCCACCTCCCCGGCGGCAACGGCGTGCGGGTGGATACGCACGCCTACGCCGGGTACACCGTGCCGCCCTTCTACGACTCGATGATCGCGAAGCTCATCGTGCACGGCGAGGACCGCGCGGAGGCGCTCGCCAAGATGCGGCTCGGGCTCGACACGTTCATCGTGCAGGGCGTGGCGACGACGATCCCGTTCCTCAGCCGGGTGATGAGCCACCCGGATTTCGTGCGGGGGGATATCCACACGAAGTTCCTTGAGGTTGAGGGGAAGGATTTGTTTGTCGAATAGGGTGGAACGAGGAGGGGGTAGAGGCGACTCCACTTCGTGGAACGAGGAAGAGGTAGAGGCGAAGGGACGAGGACAGAGGGGCGGAACGAGGAGGGGGCCGGCGTGCGTCGCCGACCCCCTTCGTCGTTCCCCTCCCTCGTTCCCCATCCCACGCCCCGTCCCTTCGCCTCTACCCCCTCCTCGTTCCACCTGCGCGCATAGGCCTCTACCCCCTCCCCGTTCCGCCTCTCTCGCGTCTCGGCACCCACCCTCCTGTCCTCGCCACATTGGCGTGCATCCCAAGCACGAGTCGCCGCAACTGCCCGATCACCTCGAGCCTCGTCTGCAGCGCATTGCTCGGCAAGTGCGCGCGCACTGTCAGATACCACACCGACGCCTCGCGCAGCGAGCCCAGCGCATACGCATAGAACCGTAGGCGGTCGTTCGGCGTTCGGCGGGAGTACCCTTCCGCGAGGTTGGCGCCGATGGACGCCACGGCGCGGCGCAGCTGCTCACTCGTCTGGGCATGCAGGGGCGGCTTGGCCGCGCCGATGTCGGCGAGGCAGCAATCGAGCAGGTATCGGGAGACGCGGTATGCGTGCAACTTCCACAACGGGTCTGCCGTCTCGGCCGGTGAGACGGTCAGTTCCCATTTCGCCAGTTCGGCGAGCAGAGTGATGTCCATGCGCGAAGGGTAGGGCCGTCTCGATCGCGAGCATCACCCAAACCGCGCATCGCGTATCGCTTCCTTGCCTTCTCCGCCCCCGTCCCCCAACCCACCCCCCGTCCCTTCGTCCCCACCTCCTCCCCGTTCCTCCGCCTCAGCCCTCCTCCCCGTTCCACACTCGTGCGCACTGAAGTACTCCTCTCCCCTCGCCCCGTCCGCTGCGAAGTCGCCATTGTCATCGACGTGCTTCGCTTCACGACCAGCGCCGCCTACGCGCTGGCAAATGGCGCGCGCTCGCTGATCCCCTGCGCCACGATTGAGGAGGCACGCGCCCACGCCCCGCGCGCCCTCCTCGCCGGTGAACGTCACGCCGTGAAGCCCGACGGCTTCGATCTCGGCAACTCGCCGCTTGAGTTCACGGCGGAAGCGGTGCAGGGCAGGGAACTCGCCTGGACCACGACGAACGGCACGCGAGCCATCCACGCGATCCTGACCGCGCCATCCCCGTTCCCCGTTCCCCACCTCCCACCCCGTCCCTTCGCCTCTACCTCCTCCCCGTCCCTCTATGGTCGTGACTTGATCCTAGCCTCATACGTCAATCTCTCGGCGGTTGTAGCGCTCCTCCGGCCACGGCTGGAGGAGCCTGCCTCCGTTGCCATCGCCTGTGCCGGTCGCGATGGGGGCTTTGCGCTCGAGGATGCCGCCTGTGCGGGGGCCCTCGTGCGACGCCTCCAGGCCGCCAGCGGCGGCCGGCTCCCGATGAACGACGGCGCACGCGCCTGCGCGTGCCTAGACGAGGCCTATGGCGAAGATCTCTCGCGGCTCTTCCGCGACGCTCAGCATGGACGATTCCTCCGAGACCGCGGATTCGGAGCCGACCTCGACGCCTGCGCCGCGATCGACGCGGTCGCGGTCGTCCCGCGCTGGCGCGACGGCCGCTTCGTCGCCGGATGACTACGCGCCGCCCCGCGCCCGTCGCACCGGCTCCGTGAGCGAGCGGGACATCGGCGAGCCCGTGCAGACGATGCCCAAGCGGCGCCGCCCGAAGAACGACAACCTCGAGCCCACGGCCGATGATCTCGCCCGCGCGGTGCGCCGCGAGCACCTCAAGCGCGAGATCGGCGGCATTGCCCTCCTCCTCGGCGCCGTTTTCGTCGCCGGCGCGCTGATCGCGCCGCCCGCGTATTCGTCGGCCTCCTGCGTGGATGCCGGGTCGGTCTTCGGCCCCGTCGGCGCCTGCCTGCGCTGGTCCGTCCTGACGCTCGTCGGCGCACTCTCCGCCGTGATCGTGCCGATGATTCCCGCCGTTGTCGCGCTGCGCCTGCTTGGACGCATCGGCGAGACAGATGATCGCCGCTGGCTCGCGTTTACTGTCGGACTCGCCGTCGTCGTGCCGGTGATCGCCTCGCTCGCCCGCGGCCTGTACGGCTCAGCCGACCTCGATCCGCTCGCTGGCGTCTGGGGCGCCTTCGCGGCGTACTACCTGGTGAAGGCCATCGGACTCGGCGGTGCATGGGTGATCATCGCGATCGCGCTCAGCGTGCTCTGCGCCGTCGCCCTCAACTGGAATCCGATTCGCGCCCTCCTCGGCTCGGCGTCCAAGCCCAAGGCCGCGGACGCGACGATGACGAAGGCCGAGCAGATGGAGCCGCCGGCGCACGAGATGCCGCAGCTCGACCTGTCGTTGATGGAAGGATTCACCGCTGCGCTCGCCACGCCCGAGCCGGCCAAGGCGGAGGATCCCGCCTTTGAGCTGCTCGACGCGTCGCCGGCCAAGTCCGAGAAGAAGAAAAAGAAGTCCCGCGACGAAGCCGTGGCCGACGAGATCGACGCCAGTGAACTCGTCGACCCGCTCGCCGAGGAGCTCCCGTCGCCCGAACTGCTCAGCCTTCCGCCGGCGCGCAACGCCGACGCCGGCCGCGCGCAGCTCGATGCCGCCGGACAGAAGCTGATGGACGCCCTGCGCACGTTCCGCGTGGACGGCGAGCTCGTCGGCCGCACCACCGGTCCGACGGTCACGCAGTTCGAAATCGAGCCCGCGCCGGGCGTGAAGGTGCGGCAGTTCGCGAATCTCGCCAATGATCTCGCCCTCGCGATGCGCGCGCCGTCCATTCGCGTCGTGGCGCCGATCCCGGGCAAGGGCGCGGTGGGCATCGAAGTGCCCAATCCCATCTCGGAGATGGTCATCTTCCGCGAGCTCCTTGAGAGCCGCGACTACACCAGCAAGCCCTTCGCCCTGCCGATGGCCATCGGCAAGGATCTCGAGGGGCGTCCGGTGGTGGCCGACCTCGCCAAGATGCCGCACCTGCTCATCGCCGGCGCCACCGGCAGCGGCAAGTCGGTCTGCGTGAACACCATCATCACGAGCCTCATCTACCGGCACACGCCCAAGACGCTCCGCTTCCTGATGGTCGACCCCAAGATGGTCGAGCTCAGCGTCTACAACGTGCTGCCGCACCTGCGCCACAAGGTCGTCACCGACAACCGCGACGCCGCCTCAATGCTCAAGTGGGCGGTGCTCGAGATGCAGGAGCGCTACCAGCTCCTCGCCGCCAACGGCGCGCGCAACATTCAGGATTTCAACCAGAAGGTGCGCGACGGGCAGCGGATGCTGAAGCCCAAGGACCCGAACGTCGCGTTCGAGGACCGCGAGTACAAGGGCAATGTGCTCCCGTACATCGTGGTCGTCATCGACGAGCTCGCCGACCTGATGATGACCTGCGCCGCCGAGGTCGAGACGCCGCTGGCGATGCTCGCGCAGAAGGCGCGCGCCATCGGCATCCATCTCATTCTCGCGACGCAGCGCCCCAGCGTGAACGTCATCACCGGCCTCATCAAGGCGAACTTCCCGAGCCGGATCGCCTTCCGCGTGGCGAGCCAGGTGGACAGCCGCACGATCATCGACGGGATGGGCGCCGAGTCCCTGCTCGGCAACGGCGATATGCTCTTCATTCCGCCGGGGAAGAGCGAACCCGCGCGGTTGCAGGGCGCGTTCCTCAGCAACGAGGACACCGAGCGCCTGATGCACTGGTACGCCGACCGCCGCGAGGCACGGAAGGCCGCGCTCGAGGCGCAGGGGCTGATGCACGTGGACGCCGCCGACGAGCAGGACATCCTGGAGCGCGTACGTCAGCAGGAGGCGCTGGAGGCCGGCGCGGGGCAGGATGGCGACACCGACGACAGCGATCGCGACAAGCTGTTCCGCGAGGCCGCCGAGGTGTGCATCCAGAATCAGGGGGGCTCGACGTCGCTGCTGCAGCGTCGCCTGAAGATCGGCTATGGGCGCGCGGCGCGGGTCATCGACCAGCTCCATCTCGCCGGCGTGCTTGGTCCGCCCGACGGCTCCAAGCCGCGCGACGTGCTCGTCGGACTCGAGGATCTCGACCGGATCTGCGGCGGGCGGGACGAGGAGTAGATGGGCGGCGCGCCCCGCTGAAGCGCGCGCAGCTCCGGCGGTGTGCTTCGGCGAAATTCTCGGGTCTTCGAGAGCGCGCGCCCCAAGGGGCGCGCGCTCCGTTTATGACCCTCCAGTATTCGCCTGCGCACACCCCCGGAGCCGCGCGCGGAGCGTGCACGAGCCCATCGTCGCGCCCGCCTTTCCCCTCGCCCGAACGGCAGGCCCGCATCTCGACCCGCACAGGCGGCCGCAGGACCCATAAACGGCGCGCGCAGCGCGCTCGTAGGGTCCGAGAGCCTGTGCGGGGCGAGATGCGGGCCTGCCGCGCCCCCCTGCGCAACAGAACGATCCGAACCGCGTCGAATCGGTGACACGCGCCGCGCCGCGCGCCGCTACACTCGTCGCCATGACAAAAGCCACCAACCAATTCGGCGAACTCGGCGAGCGCATCGCCGCCCGCTGGCTCGAACAGCACGGCTACACCGTCCTCGCCCGCCGCTGGCGCAGCGGCCACCGCGACATCGACCTCATCGCCGCTCGCGAGGGCGTCGTGGCGTTCGTCGAGGTGAAGACGCGCGCCGGGACAGAATTCGGCGACCCCGTCGAGGCGGTGCACGCTCAGAAGCAGCGCTCCCTGGCGCGCAGCGCGCGCGAGTGGATGGCGCGCTGTGATCGAGCGGAAGCGCAGACCTTCCGCTTCGATGTCATCGGCGTGCTGCTGAAAGACCGGACCGCGTGGGTTCGGCACGTCGAATCGGCGTTTTCGATGTAACGTTTTCGTACAGTCTGGCCTCTTGGCGAGATCACGAACTGGTTTCGGTGGTTCTTGGAGTCGGTTAACCCGATGGTTCACAACACCTTATTAGATGTGTTGATAAGTCATTGTTTGCAAACACGTTAGCACAGAAGTGCCGCTTCCTCCCCCTTGCGAAGTTCGTCCATCTTCGTATTTTCTTCGGGACTGATGTTCGCTGTCTCTTCGGGGATAGCACCGCCAAATTCGCTTGGTAGATTCCTTCACGGGCCGCCGGCCCCAGTTCGCTCGAGGAGTTCATGGCCGTCACCGCTGCGCAGAACGACGAAAAGAAGAAGGCACTCGGTCTCGCCATCGCGCAGATCGAGAAGTCGTACGGTAAGGGCGCCATCATGAAGATGGGCGCCGACCGTGCCGCAGTGCGCGTTGAGTCAATCCCCACGGGCGCGATCAACCTTGATGCGGCCATCGGCGTGGGCGGCATTCCGCGCGGGCGTATCACGGAGATCTACGGTCCGGAATCGTCGGGCAAGACGACGCTCTGCTTGCACGTCGTCGCCAACGCGCAGAAGACGGGCGGCACGGCGGCCTTCATCGACGCCGAGCACGCGCTTGACACCGACTACGCCAAGAAGCTCGGCGTGGACGTCGACAAGCTCCTCGTCTCCCAGCCCGACACCGGCGAGCAGGCGCTGGAGATCTGCGAGATCCTCGTGCGCTCGGGCGCGGTGGACGTCATCGTGATCGACTCGGTGGCCGCTCTGGTCCCCAAGGCGGAGATCGAGGGCGAGATGGGCGATTCGCACGTCGGCCTGCAGGCGCGCCTGATGAGCCAGGCGCTGCGCAAGCTGACCGGCGCCATCGCCCGGTCCAAGACGTCGGTGGTGTTCATCAACCAGCTGCGCGAGAAGATCGGCGTGATGTTCGGCAACCCGGAGACGACGACGGGCGGCAAGGCGCTCAAGTTCTACGCCTCGCTGCGCCTCGACATCCGGCGTGTCGGCCCCGTCAAGGAAAAGGAAGACGTCATCGGCTCGCACGTGCGCGTGAAGGTCGTGAAGAACAAGGTCGCGCCGCCGTTCAAGCAGGCCGAGTTCGACATCATGTACGCCGAAGGGATCTCGCACGTCTCCCTGCTCGTTGACATCGGGTCGGAGAGCGGGATCATCGAGAAGTCCGGCGCCTGGTACAGCTACAACAACACGCGCATCGGGCAGGGGCGCGAGAACGCGAAGATGTTCCTCAAGGACAACCCGGCCGTGATGGCCGAGGTTGAGGTGAAGGTGAAGGAAGTGCTCGGAATGGGCGTCCAGCCGAACGGCGAGGACGCCACGGAGGAATAGGGGAGGCAGTTCATCCCCGACGAACTGCGCCGGGGGGTCGATCTTGGTGTACGGTCGGGGCCCGGAATCCCCGATCTGCACCTGGGTGGCCCCCCGGCGCTTCACTTTGAGCAACAACAGGAACGGGGAGGAGGTAGGGGCGAAGGGACGAGAATGGAGTGCAGCAAGGAGGGACGAGGCATCCTCCTCGTTCCGTGTCTCAACCCCCGTCCCTTCGCCTCAACCCCGTCCCCGTTCCGTTACGAAGCCAGCCGGTTCGCGCCAAATTAGGAACTAGCAGTTCAGGAGTCCCCTTTGATGTTCAGCTGGTCCAAGTCGAAATCCTCGCCGGGTGGTGCGGTGGACGCGGTCGAACCCGACGCGCCGCACCTCCCCGTCAGTGTCTCCGGCACCATCACGGCGCTGCGCGAGAATCCGCGCAAGCCGGGGCGGTACGCCGTGCACGTGGACGGGAAGAGTGTCGCCATCGTCAATGCCGCGTACTTGCACGACGCACGGCTGGCCGTGGGGCAGGTCGTTGACGAGTCGGCCGGCGATCGGCTCCTCCTCGCCGCCCGCAGGCTCGAGGCGTTTGACCGGGCCGCCGCCGCGCTCGGCCGCCGCGCGCGCAGCGCGCACGAACTGGAGCGATGGCTGCTCCAGCGCGGCTTCGATCGCGCTGACGTCACCGACGCGGTGCAGCGCCTCACCGAACTCGGCGCGATCGACGACAGCCAGTTTGCCCGTGCGTTTGCCCGTTCCCGGGCGCTTGGAAAGGGCATGTCTCGTCGACGCCTTGCCCAGGAGCTCTCTCGCCGCGGTGTGGACCGCCGCATGGCCGACGCGGCCATCGCCGAGGTGCTCGAGGAGGAGTCGGTGGATGAGCGGGCGCTGTTAGAGCAGGCGGCGAAGAAGAAGCTCGCGGTGCTCGCCGGGCAGGACCGGGACACGGTGAAGCGCCGACTCTACGGCTACCTCGCCCGCCGCGGCTACGACGCCACTGACATCGCCGCGGTCTTGGCCAAACTGCTCTAGGGGGGCGGCCCAGCGGCGCGTGGTGCTCCGCGCGAAATTCTCGCGCCGTTGGCGCTCGAGTATTCGCGCGGAACACCACGCGCCGCTGGCCGCTTGAGGGACGGGGCGAACGGCGACGCTTGGGCGGCGTCCCGCGGTGTCGTTCGCCCCTCTCCCCACCACCGACCCTGCCCGCCGCGCACGCCGGAAGAGTGTCAAGCGGAGGCCGAGGGGGTCGTCTGCGCGAATACTCGAGCGGCAACGCCGCGAGAATTTCGCGCAGACGACCCCCTCGGCCTCCGCTACAAACCCCGAACCGAATGCGCGGCGAGCACGGTCGCACCCAACAATGCTACGGCAGTGAGCTGATGAATCGCCGCGAGCGCGATCGGCACGCCGAGGAGCAGCGTCGCGATCCCTAGCGTCACCTGGACGGCGGCCAGAATCGCCACGTTCTGCCAGGCCCGCACCACGCGCGCCGGCGCCGTGGTCGACCCGCTCACCCAGGCCCAGAGCGAAATGGCGACGACGACCGTCAGGATCGCCAGCACGCGGTGATGGAACTGCGCCGCCGCGGGATTCTCGAACGCGTCCTTGAAGAACCCATCGAGCATGTTGTAGCCGGGCGGCACGATCTGCCCGCCCATCAGCGGGAAGGTGTTGTAGATCTTCCCCGCGCGCAGGCCGGCAACGAACGCGCCGCTCAGGATGACCAGGAGCGTCCAGATCGCGAAGACGTCGCTGATACGCGTCCAGAGAAGCGTGTTGAACGCGCCCGCATGTCTGGCGTTCCCGTCACCGCCCCCCTGCGCCGCGCGTCCGGCCGCGCGCAGCGATGCCGAGGTCCAGAGCGCGATCACCATGATGACCAGCGCCAGCCCGAGATGCGCCGCCAGCCGGTACTGGCTGACGTTCACGCGTTCGCTGAGCCCTGAGCTGACCATGTACCAGCCGAGCGCGCCCTGGGCCAGCGTGAGCACGGGGAGAATGGCCAGCCGGCCGACGAGGGGCTTCGGGAGTCGCCCCTTCGCCCAGAACCAGAAGAACGGCACCGCGATCACCAGCCCCACGACGCGCGCGGCGATGCGGTGGATCCACTCCCACCAGAAGATCCCCTTGAACTCGGCGAGCGTGATCCCCGCGTGGATCGTCTGCGCCTGCGGGATCGCGAGGAACTTGGCGTACGCCTCGGCCCAAGCCGCCGCGGTGAGCGGCGGCAGCACGCCGCTCACGGGCTTCCACTCGGTGATGGAGAGGCCGCTTTCGGTGAGGCGGGTGATTCCGCCGATGACGACGGCGAGTGCGACCGCGGCCACCGTGGCATCAAGCCATCGGATCAGCGGCTTCGTGTGCGGATCTGGCATGAGTTCAACGTACACGGCGAGGGGGACGAGGTGGAGGCTGGGGGGTCGCTCCGCGCGAAATTCTCGGGCCCTTTGGGCCCTCGAGTATTCGCGCGGAGCGACCCCCCAGCCTCCACCTCTTGGGGAGGGGAACTGCGACCGCCTCCGCCTGCCTCCAACCACGGATGCCGCGGCGTGCGGCGCGGAAAGGGTGAGGGGCGGTGCAAGGCCCTCCTCGTCCCCCTTAGCGCGGTGAGGGCCGGGGGACCTTCTTCGCGAATACTCGAGGGCCCAAAGGGCCCGAGAATTTCGCGAAAAGGTCCCCCGGCCCGACCCGCGCCGTCCCCCGGGAGCACAGGTGACCGGCCCAGAGTCCCTCTATAGATTTCTATGTCTATGCACGCCGCCGACATTCGTCAGAGTTTTCTCGATTATTTCGCGCGCCACGCGCACACCATCCGCCCGTCGTCGTCCCTTGTCCCGGGCGACGATCCCACCCTGCTGTTCACCAACGCGGGGATGGTGCAGTTCAAGAAGGTCTTCCTGGGCATGGAAGAGCCGCCCGACGGGAACCGCCGTGCCACCACCTCGCAGAAGTGCGTGCGCGCCGGCGGCAAGCACAACGACCTCGAGCAGGTGGGGCACACCGCCCGGCATCACACCTTCTTCGAGATGCTCGGCAACTTCTCGTTCGGCGATTACTTCAAGCGCGACGCGATCCGCTTCGGCTGGGAGTATGTGACCGTCACCCTGGGGATTCCCGCCGAGCACATCCGCGTCTCCGTCTTCCACGAAGATGACGAGGCGCGTCAGCTCTGGAAGGAAATCACGGGGCTCCCCGACACGCGCATCTACGGGCTCGGCGCCAAGGACAACTTCTGGCAGATGGCCGATACCGGGCCGTGCGGCCCGTGCAGCGAGATCTACGTGGACCTCGCGCACCTCGCCAAGGACTGGGCCTTCCCCAAGGACGCCCATGGCGAGTGGACGCGCACTGACCTCACTGAGTTCTCACTCGACGCGTTCGTCGAGGGGGCCGAAGCCGGCCGCTTCCTCGAGATCTGGAACCTCGTCTTCATGCAGTTCGACCGGCAGGCGGACGGCACCATGGTGCCGCTCCCCAAGCCGTCGGTGGACACCGGGGCCGGGCTCGAGCGGATCGCCGCCGTGATGGAGGGCGTTACCAACAACTACCACACCGCGCTCTTCCTCCCGCTCATCGAGCGCGTGGAGAGCGTCGTCGGCATCAAGTACCCGTACCGCCCGGGGCAGGGTGTCGGCACGGCCAGGGACGCGATGGGGAAGGAGATTGACCCCGCGTCGTTCCGCGTCATTGCCGACCACGCGCGCGCGGTCGCCTTCCTGCTTGCCGACGGTGTCTTCCCGAGCAATGACGGGCGCGGGTATGTCCTGCGCCGCATCCTCCGGCGCGCGGTGCGTCACGCCTGGCTCCTCGGCCGTCGCGAGCCCACGCTCGTGCACGTGGTGGAGAAGGTCGTCGAGATGATGCACCCCGTGTACCCCGAACTGAAGGTGCGGCGCAAGCATCTCCTCGAGACGACGAAGGCGGAAGAGGAGCGCTTTCTCGCCACCATCGGCGGCGGCCTTGAGCGCTTCGAGTCGCTGGCGCCGCTCGGCTCCACGCAGGGGTCGACGGCCATTCGCGGCACGATCTCTGGCGATGACGCCTTCCGCCTGTACGACACCTTCGGTTTCCCGATCGACCTGACGGAATTGATGGCACGCGAGCGCGGCTACCTGGTGGACATCGCCGGCTTCGAGCAGGCGCTGCAGGCCCAGCGCGCGCTGTCGCAGGAGGAGCGCCGTTCCAAGAAGATCACCGTCGTCGCCGACGACCTCGGCGATGCGACGCAGTGGGAGCATGCGCCGGGCGACCGCGCGCACGGGCGCTTCGTCGGCTACGAGGTGACGTCGATCGAGACTGACGTCGCCGCCGTGCGACATCTCCCCGATGGCCGCGTGGCGGTGATGCTGCGCGAGTCGCCCTTCTACGCCGAGAGCGGCGGGCAGGTGAGCGATCGCGGAACGATCGAGGGGGCGGGCTGGAAGGTGACGGTGGACGACGTCAAGAAGATCGACGGGCGCATCACCGCCATCGGCATGCTTGAGGGCGAGTTCAAGTTCGGGATGGCGACGGCGCGCGTCCCGGGCTCGCGCCGGCGCGACACCGAACGCAACCACACCGCGACGCACCTCCTGCACGCCGCGCTTCGAGAGGTGCTCGGCGATCACGTGCACCAAGCCGGTTCAGTGGTCGAGCCCGACCGTCTTCGCTTCGACTTCACGCACCATGGTCCGGTGAAGCCCGAGCAGCTCGAGCAGATTGAGCGCTGGGTGAACCACGCCATCTGGGAGAACGTGGACGTCCGGATCGCGGAGAAGAAGTACAGCGAGGCAGTGGCCGGCGGCGCGATGGCGCTCTTCGGCGAGAAGTACGGCGACGTCGTGCGCGTGGTGGAGGTGCCCGGCTACAGCGTCGAGCTCTGCGGCGGCACGCACGTGCGCAACACCGGGCAGATCGCTGCGTGCCGCATCGTGCAGGAACAGGGCGTGGCCGCCGGCGTGCGGCGCATCGTCGCGCTCACCGGCCCCAAGGTCTTCGAGACGCTGCGCGACAAGGAGCACGCGCTCGAGGCGATGGCCGAGCGGCTCAAGGTGAATGTCGCTGCGGGCGGCGTGGAGGCCATCGCGCGCCGGCTCGACGCGCTGCTTGTGGAGAAGAAGACGCTCGAGAAAAAGCTCGAGGACGCGCTGAAGGGGAGCGGCGGCGGCAATGCGGTGCAGGGGATCGTGGCTGGCGCCGAGTCAGTGAACGGTGGCCGCGTGGCGACGGCGATCGTCGAGGTGTCCGACGTGGACGCCCTCAAGTCGCTCGGCGACGCGGTGCGCGAGGCGATGCCTGATGGCGTGGCCGTGCTCGGCGCGCTCGCCGACGGCAAGGCGACGCTGCTCGTGGTGGTCGGCGACGCGTTGCGCGCGAAGAACGTGAACGCCGGCGCGCTCGTGAAGGACATCGCCGCCCTAGCCGGCGGCCGTGGCGGCGGCAAGCCGCACATGGCGCAGGCGGGATTGGCGGATGAAACGGCGCTGAAGAAGGCGATGGAAGGAGCGAAGGATCTGATTGGGAAGGCGCTCTGATGGGGGAACGGGGAGGAGGTAGAGGCGAGGGGACGAGGCTCGAGTGCAGTTGAAGAGGAACGTAGCCTCCCCCCCGTTCCGCACCTCCACCCCCGTCCCTTCGCCTCTACCTCCTCCCCGTTCCCCGAAGCCCGCATGCCCTCCCTTCTGACCTGGCTCGAAGCTCGACACCCGACGGCTCCGACAGCGCTCAGGCAGCGCATCGCGGAGTTGATCGCGTCGCATCCCGAATGGGAGGCGCTCTCGCGCGCCGAGGCGATGCTGCAGGCGGGCGAGCTCCTGATGCGCGACGTGCTGGCTGCGGCGCCCAAGGACCGCGTGGCCGCGCTCGACCTGCTGGCGGCCGACGCCTGTGTGACGTATGCCTTTGAAGCCGCCGCCGACGCGCCGTCCGATTTCGTGGCCCGCGCCGACGAGGCGATGCAGCGCATCGCGAGACTCGCGGCCACGCGAGCGTAGGGCAGATGGTCTCGGCTGTTATCTACCGTCCACCGTCCACCGTCCACCGTCAATGAAGCATCTCACCGAGCTTTCCGCCCTCGCCGCCCAGTGCGCCACCGACCTCGCCCCGTCCATTGAGACGGCGGTCGGGATGGTGCGCGACACGCTGAAGCGCGGCGGCACGCTGTTCTTCTGCGGGAACGGTGGCAGCGCGGCCGACGCGCAGCATATGGCCACCGAGTACGTGGTGCGCTACAAGAAGGAGCGGCGCGCGTACCCCGCGGTCGCCCTCACGACGGACACGTCACTGCTGACGGCGGCCGGCAACGATTACGGATTCGACTCCATCTTCGCCCGTCAGGTCGAGGCGCTGTGCAAGCTCGGCGACCTGCTCATCCTGCACACCACCAGCGGCAACTCGCCGAACCTGCTGCGCGCCGCCGAAGCTGCCGACGCCAAGGGCGTGGCCACGCTGGCGCTCAGCGCCAAGGGCGGGGGACCGCTCGCCGTGCTCGTGGATCACTGCATCGTGATCCCCACCGACCGGACAGACAGGGCGCAGGAGATTCAGTTGTGCATTCAGCATTACATCTGTGAGCAGGCGGAGAGAGACGAGTAACACGAGGCCACTGACGCTCCGCGGAACGAGGAGGAGGTAGGGGCGGGGGGACGGGGTTGGAGGGCAGTCGAGGAGGGACGAGTGGGGGCGCGGCTCTGCGAGCCGCGCCCCCTCCTTCTCGTTCCCGTCCTCAGCCCTCGTCCCTTAGCCTCTACCTCCTCCCCGTTCCGTCAACTAGAGCCTCTACCCCCTCCCCGTTCCTCAAACACCGGGAATCGGATGCTCCTCAGTAAACTCTAGCCGAGGCGCCAGCAGCCGGTACATCACCGGCGTCACCAACCGCGCGATCAGCGTCGATGAGATCAGTCCGCCGATGATCACCCACGCCAGCGGCGAGTACAGCGACGAACCCTGCAGGGCGAGCGGGAGCATGCCGCCGATCGCGGTCAGCGATGTCAGCACGATCGGAACGAAGCGCACCTCGCCCGCGCGCTGGATCGCGTCGTCGAGCGAGTAGCCCTGCCGGCGCAGCTCGTCGGTGAAGTCCACCAGCAGGATGCTCGTCTTGATTTCGATGCCGATGAGCGCCACGAAGCCGATCATCGCCGCGAAGCTCAGCGTGTTGCCGCTCAGCCACAGCGCCACGATGCCGCCGACAATGCCCAGCGGGATCACGCTCGCCACCACCAGCGTGCTCTTGAACGTGCGGAACTCGAGCACGAGAATGGCGAGGATGCCGAAGATGGCGACGATGATCGCGTTGCCGATCCCCCCAAAGCTCTCCTCGCGGCTCTCGATCTCCCCAGCGGCGACGATGCGGTAGCCATCCGGCAGCTTCATGGTCTGCAGCTGCTCGAGCACCGCCTTCGTCACGCGGTCCGTGTTGTATCCGGTTCGCACGTAACTCGTCACCGTCGCCGCCCGCACCTGGTTGTAGTGCATGATGGCGTTGGGCGACCCCTTGAAGCCCACCTGCGCAAGCTGGGTGAGCGGGATCATCGCCCCCGTGGTGGACGGGACGTGGATGCGGTCGAGAATCTCGGCTGTCGGGCGCCCGTCACGCGGGACGCGCACCACAATGGGATACTCCTCGCCGTCGGCCGCGCGGAACTTGCCCGCCTCGAGGCCGGCCACGCCGAGTCGCACGGTGCGGTCGAGCTCGACCGTGGCGACGCCGAGCATCCCCGCCTTCAGGCGGTCCACGCGCAGGGCCAGGTCGGTGCGCGAGACGGCCAGCGGATCGCGCGCGTACTGCGTCCCCGGCGTCTGCTCGACCACGCGCTTCACGCGCGCGGAGAGTGCGCGCAGCGTGTCCAGGTCGGGTCCCTCAATGCGCATCGCGATCGGCGCGTCAATCGGCGGGCCGTTCTCGAACTCGCGCACCTCGATGCGCGCCCCAGGCACCGCGGCGAGCGCGGTGCGCAGGCTGTCGATCACCTGCGGTGTTTCCGTCGGGCGGTACTCGTGCAGCAGCACAAGGAGCTGGGCGATGTTCCCGGCCTCGGCGCGCGGCACGACGTTGTAGTAGATGAACGGGTTGTCCTTGCCGACGTTCGTGAAGACGCCCCGCGTGTTGGGGTGCTCCAGGATCAAACGCTCGGCGATCCGCGTCACGGAATCGGTCGCCGTGATCGCCGTCCCCTCGCCCGTCTCGATGTTCACCAGGAACTGCGGCGTCCCCGCCTTGGGGAAGAGCGAGAACCCGACCACCGGCACCAGCGCGAGCGAGCTGACGATCAGCACGCCCGATGCGATCAGCGTGCGGTACGGGTTGCCGAGCGCGCGGTGGAGCAGGGGAGCGTACGTCTTCTGGATGCCGCCCTCGAGCAGCTGCAGCCAGCGGTTGCCGTGCTTCTCGCTCGTCCGCGGCATGATGCGACTCGCCAGCCACGGCACGATGGTAAAGCTCACGAAGAGCGAGGCGAGCACCGCGTACACCACGGCGAGCGGCAACGACCGCATGTACCGGCCGGGGAGGCCCGGCAGGAAAATGAGCGGCAAGAAGGCGAAGATCAGCGTCGCCGTCGCTCCCATCACCGCCACGGCGATCTGCCGCGTCGCCTGCACCGCCGCCTCGCGCCGCGAGTGCCCGGCGCGCAGGAAGCGCGAGATGTTCTCGACCACGACGATGGAGTCGTCCACCAGCAGGCCGAGGGCGATGACGAAGCCGACGATGGAAAGCTGGTTGATGCTGTAGCCCGTCACGTCGAGCAGGGCGACGGCGATGGAGAGCGAGAGCGGAATGCTCGTCATCACGATCGCCGACGCGCGCGGGCCCAGCGGAAGGAGCGTGAGCAGGACGAGGCCTAGGGCGATGGCGAAGTCCACGGCCAGTCGCGACAGGCGGTGATCCACGTTCGCCGCCTGGTCGAAACCGCGCACCAGCGTCACGCCGTTGGGGAGGGCGCGCTCGAGTTCGTCGAGCAGCGGCCACATCTCGTCCTTGGCCACGGCGATGTTCGCGTCTTCCTTCATCGCCGCCGTTACGAATACCGCGCGCTGGCCGTTCCACCGGCCGATGTGGTTCGGGTCGCCGTCGCCCCACTGCACGTCGGCCACGTCCTGCAAGCGCACGATCCCCGCCTTCGACCCGCCGACGACGGTCTGCCGCACCTCGTCAAGCGTGCGATAGCGCCCCTGCGGGACGAGGTTGAACCGCCGCGGCCCCACGTCCACGCTCCCGCCGGGAATCGTGATGTTGTCGCTGCCGATCGCCTGCATCACCTGCAGCGGCGGAATGCCGGCGCGCGCGAGCTTGTCGAGGTTGAGCGAGACCTGCACTTCGCGTCCCGGCGCTGCCCACCGCTCGGCTCTCTTCAGGCTCGGCAGCCGCTCGAGCCGCTGCTCAAACTGCTTGGCGATGGAATCGAGCTGCGCGTACGGCGCGTCCGCGCTCACCAGCGCGGCCTGGAGGATGTTCACGTTCGTTGCCGACGCGCGGATGATCTGCAGGCGCGCGATCCCTGCGGGGAGTTCGGCGCGCAGCGCGTTCATCTCGCGCAGGACCTCATCTTCCTTGCGGTCGGCATCCACCTGCGGCTCGAACTCAACGCGAATGGTGGCCAGCCCGTCCTCGGCGGCCCCATAGAGCTTCCAGACGTTTTCGAGCGCGCCGAGCTTGTCCTCGATCTTGTCGACGACAAGCTGCTCCATGTCGGCCGGGCTCGCCCCCGGATAGACGACCACGATCATGAAGGTCGGGATCGGGAAGACCGGATCTTCGCCGCGGGGGATGCGCTTCCAGCTCACCGCGCCAATGGCGACGAGCATCAGGAACATCAGGATGGTGAACTGCCACCGTCGGACGGAAAACTCAGCGAGTTTCACGGCTTGATCTCCACGCGCGCGCTGTCGCTGAGCCACGCCGCGCCGCTGCGCACCACGCGCGTCACGCCGTCGAGTCCACGCACCAGCACGCGGTCTCGGTCGAGTCCCACGAGCTGCACGGCAAGCCGCCGCGCGCGCGTCCCCGCGGAATCCACCGTGAACACCGTCCCACGCTCGCCATTCCCCTCGACGAGCGCCTCAGCCGGAACTGAGTAGATCACCCCCACTCCTTTGCACCCCACCGTGTCCGTGCCCTTGCACCCCACCGTGCCCGTTCCCGTGCCCTTCGTCTTGATCGCCGCCCGCCCAACCAACCCCGACGGCAGCCCCGCGACATCCCGCATTGCGATCTCAATCGTGATCAGCCCCGTCCGCGGATCCGCCGCCGCGCCCACCTGCGACACGCGTCCGTTGAAGGTCTTCCCTGGCAGCGCCTCGAACGTTACGGTGGCCGCGTCGCCGACGCGCACGCGCACCGCGTCGCGATCCGGCAGGCCGGCGCGCAGCACCATTCCGCGCCCCTTGGAGCCGAACTGGATCACCGGCGTTCCCGCGCCGACCATCTGCCCGGCGCTGGCGATGCGCATCAGCACCACGCCGTCGTTCGGTGCGACGATCGTCGCGTACTCCTTGTTCACGCGCGCCGCGCGCAGGTCGGCCTCGGCGGCGTCGCGCGCCGTCTGCGCGTCCTGCAGCTGCGCGATGGTCGCGACGGAGTCGCGATAGAGCCGCTCCACGCGCTGCGCGTCGCGCCGCGCCTTTTCCGCGCCGGCCGTCGCCTTGCTCAGCAGGGCGTCGATCTCGCGCTGGTCGAGCGTGGCGAGCACCTGCCCGCGCCGCGCCGTCGCGCCGTCGTCCACCATCACGCGCGCCACGATGCCGCCGATCTTGAACGAGAGCGTGATCTCATCCTTCGCGCCGAGGACGCCCGAGACGGAGATCGCGCCAGCCTGGCTGGCGGCGACGACGGGAGCGACTTGCACGGGAACCGCGCGGTCAGGCGTCGGCGTGCTGGACTCTGGAGAGCCGCAGGCGACGGTGAAGATGAGTGGGAGGAAGATTCGACTGGTCATGGTTCGGCGGAGTGAAGGGGGCGGGGTGCGGGGGTTTGGTGAGGAGGGAGGGGTGGAGGGAGGGGGGAGGTGGAACGAGGAGGCCGCGTCCCTCCTCCCTCCGCACTTCGCTCCTCCCTCCTCACTATGCCGCCGCACCCCGCCCGCGTCCCTCTTCACGGTACCCTCCTCAGCGCCGCCGCGCGTTCGAGATCGACGTATCGCGCGACCAGCGCATATCTGCTCATCACCAGGTTGAGTTCGGCCGCCGTGAGCTGACTGCGGGCGTCCGCCCACTCGAGGTGCGGGGCGAGCCCTTCATTGAACCGGCGATCCACCATCTGGAAGGCGCGGCGCGCCGCTTCGACGCGCGCGGTGGCGGCGGCGAGCCCTTCGCGCGCGACGGCGACGGCGTCAAAGGCCGTCCGCACGTCGAGTGTGATAAGCCGATCCGCCTCGCGCGCCTTGAACTGCATCGCACGTTGCTGCGCCGCCGCCTGCTCGCGGCGTGCGGCGTCTTGCCCGCCGTTAAACAGGTTCCACTGCAGGACGAAGCTCGCCATCGCCACGTCGTGCTCGCGGTCGAAGTGATACTCCGCCCCCTGCACGCCGTAGTCGGCGGCCACGGCCACGCTCGGCAGGAAGCCCGACGTCGCCGCGCGTCCCTGCGCGCGCGCAGCCGCGGCGCCCGCGGCGGTCTGCG
>VHBQ01000027.1 GCA_016871855.1 Gemmatimonadota bacterium | reverse complement strand
GGTTGCCCGTCGCCTGACGCAGGGCGGTGATCAGCGCGTCGGGCGCGTCGGGGCGCGACGGCACGTCGGGGAGGGCGATGCCGCAGCGCACGCAGGCAACGGCGCCGCCGCGGTTCCACGTGCCGCATTCGGGGCAGAACACTAGAGCACGCCGCGGCGCTTGAGCGCCAGAATAAGCATGCCGCCCAGCACCAGCTGGCCGAGAAACATCACCCAGAACCCGTGTGGCCAGTTCGCCAGCGGAATGTCCGCGAAGTTCATCCCCCACATCCCGCTCACCACCACGAACGGCACGCTCAGCGTCGCCACGACCGTCAGGCTCTTCGTCGCGATGTTCAGCCGGTTGGATACCTGCGTGAGGTACGACTCCATGACCGATGCCACGAGGTCGCGATACGTCTCGATGGACTCGTTGAGCCGGATCACGTGGTCGTAGATGTCGCGGAAGTACACCTGCACGTCCGGCGGCACCAGTGCGTTGGGGCGGTTGGTGAGGAAGCTGAACACCTCGCGCTGCGGCGCGAGGTGCCGACGCAGCTGCAGGACCAGGCGCTTCACGCTGAAAATGTCGTGCAGCGCCCCCTGGTCGAACTTGGCGAACACCCGTTCCTCGACGCTGTCGATGAAATCGTCGAGCTGGTCCACGATCGGGAAGTAGGCGTCCACCGTGGCGTCGAGCACGGCATGCATCGTCCGGGCGGGGCCGCGGTCGAGCAGGTCGGGCGAGCGCTGCACGCGTTCCCACACCGCCTCGAGCCCGGGCGAGTGCGAGCCGTGCACGGTGACCAGGAAGTTGCTGCCGAGCACGCAGCAGAGGTTGTAGGTCTCGATGTCGTGCGGATCCTCGGTCTCGCTCAGGAAGCGCACCGCGCGGACCACCACGAACAGGTACCCGGCGTACTCCTCCACCTTCACGCGGCCGTTGGGGCTCAGCGTGTCCTCGACGACGAGCGGGTGCAGCTTGAACACCTTTTCGAGCAGGGCAACCTGCGGCATGCTCGTGGCGTTGATGTCCGCCCACAGGAAGCCGCCGGCGTCGGCGAGGCATCGCTCGAAGTCGCGCGGATCCACGTCGCGCTGCACCGCGCCGTCCGCCGCGCGATACCAGCTGCGCGGGCGCGAGCCCTCGACGGCCGGCACCTGCTGCGACTTCCGAATGCGATACGTTCCGGTCTGCCGACGGGCCAAGTGGTCCTCCGCGCAGGAATCCGCGCCCGGGCGAAAGCTACCGCACGCTCGAACGACCGAGCAAGCGTGAACCGCCCGTCGCGTGCCGTCGCGTCTCGAACGCGACGCAGCAATTCATCAGCCCTCGAGGGCGCGCATATGGACGACGGCCGCCTCGCCCACGCGGTCGGGGGCGTAGCCCCCCTCCAGCGCGCTGACTAATCGCCCGCCGCACCACGCCGTGGCGCGGTCCACCATCTCCCGCGTCAGCGTCGCCACGTCGTCCATCTCCAGCGTGAACCCGCCCAGCGGATCGCCGTTCAGCGAGTCAAAACCCGCCGAGATGAGAACAAGATCGGGCGTCCAGGCGGCCGTCGCCGCGTCTACGGCGCCGAGGAAGGCGCTCACGTATTGCGAGGCGGGGAGCCCCCCCGGCATCGGGACGTTCCAGACGCTCTCCTTAGACCCGCGATCGTCGGCGGCGCCGGTGCCCGGATACCACGGCCACTGATGCATCGACACGAACCGAATGTCCTCGGTGTCCTGCACCAGCGCCTGCGTCCCGTTGCCGTGGTGCACGTCCCAGTCCACGATGAGCACGCGCCGCAGGGCGTGGCGAGCCCGCGCGTAGTGCGCGCCCACGGCCACGTTGCCGAACAGGCAGAAGCCCATCGCGTGCGCGCGCAGCGCGTGATGCCCCGGCGGGCGCACCGCGCAGAAGCTGCGCCGCCCGTCGCCCACCGCCAGGTCGATGCCGTCGAGCACGCACCCCGCCCCGGCGGTCGCCGCGTCCCACGATCCCTCGCTCGCCACCGTGTCTGCGTCAAAGCGGACCCCGCCCGCCGCCGCCGCGTCGCGCACGGCGGCCACGTACGCGGCATCGTGGGCAAGCGCCAGCTCGTCGGCCGTGGCGTGACGCCCCTCTCGGTGCTCGATGCGCAGCATCAGCTCCCAGTCCTCCCGCAGGGCGCGCGTCACGGCGCGCAGACGCCCGACGTGCTCCGGATGACCCCACCCGGTGTCGTGCCGCCCGCAGTCCGAATGCGAGATGAAGGCGACGCTCACGCCGCCGGCGCCAACGTTGTCAGGAAGCGGGCGACCTGCTGGTCGAACATGTACGACGAGCCGTTCACCACCGTGGCGCTCCCCTCGGGAAACGCGGCGATGACCACCTCCTCACCCCCCTGACCGCGGAGCACGAGGTGGTTCGGCCCCTCCTTTTCCACGAAGGCAGCGTAGATGGAGCTATGCTGCGCGAAGAACTGGCGCGCGGCGCGCAGCACCTCGGCGGGCGTGGCGCTGGTGCGATGACTCTGCAAGGTGCGCTTCGACTGATTGTGCATGAGCGGTGGGATTCCCAGGGTTCAGTCACCCGCACCGGGCGCGGGCGACGGTCCATCCAACGGCAAGTCCAACAGGAACGCGGGGCGTCCCTCGGCGCCGGCCTCGACGACGACGGCACCGCCCATCAGGCGCCCGACGCTGCGGACAAGGTCGAGCGCCCACGCAATCTGCATCGACGCCGCGTCGTCCGCCCAGTCCTCGTCGCCCTCTGCGCCCGTCCGGCGCGCCCCCGTCTCCTGGACCCGGAATCGCACCCGCTGGTCGGCGGGCTCGACGGTCACTTCGACACAATCCAGTTTGCCTCGCTCGGAGACATGCTCGATCAGCGTCACCAGCAGGCGCACGATCTTTCGCCGGTCACCGCGCATCGGCGGGAGGGCGAGCACGGGCTCCACCGACGTGACCGAGACTCCGGGCGCGGCGGGCGCCGCGTTGCGCACCGCCTCGCGCAGCGGCACGCGCGGATCAAACTCCTCGATGGCCAGCTCGAGCGTTCCTCGCCGCGCACCGGCAAAGTCGAGCAACGCCTCCACGAGGGCCAGCACGTGCGACGCGGACGAGCGAACGGCCCGCAGTTCGTCCCGCTGACGGTCGGTCAAGCTGCCCGACGCTTCCGCCTCGAGATTCGCGAGGTTTGCGAGCAGCGCTTGCAGCGGCGTGCGCAGGTCGTGCGACACCCCCTCGAGGAAGTCATCGCGAGCCCGCTGGGCGTTGCCCACCGCCTCGTACTGCCGCTCCACCTCCGCGGTCGCCTCGTGCAGCGCGGACTGCACCCGGCGCAGCTCGTCGCGCCGCGCGGACTGGTCGGCCGTCACCGCCATGAGATCCGCAACCAGCCGCAGCAGGGCGCGCGCCTCGCCGGTCACGGCCGACGGTTCGCTGAAGTAGAAGGTCGCGACGCCCAGCACCCGTCCGGCCGCGATAAGTGGAGATGAGGCGATTGCCGTGAAGCCCAACTCGCGCGCCACCTCATGCCAGTCTTCGAGGTCGGGATCCGCGAACACGTCGGGCACTTCGATGAGCCGACGCTCGCTCGCCGCCTCGCCGCTCGGCCCGAAGCCAACACGCACGCGCATTGCACCCAACCAGGGGCGGTAGCGCTCCGGCCATTGGTGCGCCGCGACGAGGCGCATCAGCTCCGACGCGCCATCGAGCAGGTACACGGAGCCGAGCGCCGCGCCCAGTTGGGGCGCGATGCGGTCCAGCGCGAACTGCAGCGCCTCCTCCGATGACTCGACGCTTGCCGCCGCGTGAAGGATGTCACGCACTGCGTCCAGGTCGCGCCGCTCGCGCGGCGGCGGCGGCTCGGGGAGCGTCAGCGGCCGGCGCGGAGCGTAGCGCTTGCGCGGCGGCATCCGCTAGCGCGCGGTCCCCGCGGCCTGATACAGCCGCGCCTCAAACGCGTCGCGCAACGCCACCGTCATCGGCCCCGGCTTGCCGCCAGCCACCGGCTTGCCGTCGAGCGTGACCACTGGCGTCACGTCCGTGGTGGAGCCGCAGACGAAGATCTCGGACGCGCCATCGAGCTGGGCGAACGGAATCGGCTCCTCGCGCAGCGGCAGCTTGTGCTCGGCGATGAGCTCCATCAGCACCATGCGGGTGATGCCGGGCAGGATGCGTTCGCCCAGCGGGTGCGTGCGAAGCACGCCGTCGATCACGGCAAAGACGTTGGTCGCCGCGCCTTCCGTGACGATGCCGTCCTCGTGCAGGATGGCTTCGTACGCGCCGGCTTCCGCGGCCGCTTGGCGGGCCAGCACGTTGCCAAGCAGGTTCACCGTCTTCCAGTCGCGCCGCTTCCAGCGCATGTCGGGGAACGTCACGGCCGAGCAGCCCTCGTCACGCATCTTGCGCGGCACGACGAGCTTCGACGCCGAGACGAAGACCGTAGGCGGCACGGTGGCCGGCGGGAAGAAGTGCGTCCGCGGCGCCGCGCCGCGCGACACCTCGAGGTAGAGGAACGCCTCGCCGTCGGTGAGGCCGTTGTCCTGCACCAGCCGCTCGCAGACCGCCTCGAGCGCGTCGATCTGCGCGCGATTGAAGTTGATGCGCAGCCCCTTCAACCCGTTCTCCATCCGGTCGGCGTGCCACGCCCACTCGAACATCTTCGTGCCCACGGCGCGGACGCCTTCGTAGATGCCGTCGCCGAAGATGAAGCCGCGATCTTCCACCGGGATGAGCGCCTGTTCCCGGGGGAGAAACTGGCCGTTGAGGTACATGATCATGGGTTGAGCCTCGAATTAGTGCCGTTTGAATTTACTGTGATTGGCGTGGGAGGGAGTGACGGTGGACGGTAGACGGCAGACGGTAGAGAAAGCCGCGCGACCATCCACCATCCACCGTCCACCGTCAACCGTCCACCGTCTATCACTCCATCATCCCCTCTATCGCGCTCAACAGCGGCCCAAAACTCAGCGCCCCGGCCCCGACGCGCCCGGCGAGCTCTGTCGCCAGCTCCCGCTGTCCGTGGCCGAAGAGCTCGGCCTCGATCCACGGGCCGGCCTGCGGATTTCGCCACCAGTCCTCATTGAACTGCTCCCGCAACGCGGCGTTGAGCACGGCCTGCAGCTGCCACGCGCGCAGGTAGCGGGCCGCATAGAATCTCGGATCCACATCCAGGAACGCGTCGGCGCGCTGGTAGCGGAAGCCCGTCGCGCCGCTCAGCGTCTCCACATAGCGATCAGGGAGCGACGCCCACGGCGTGCCGCCGCCGTGCAGCTCGACCTCGTAGATCAGCTTGGCGCAGTATCGCCGCAGGAACTGCAGCTCCTCGAACGCCGCCACGCGCAGATACCACCGCAGGTCGTTCTTGCCGAGCGCGGTGTAGCGCAGCAGCCAGCCACGGTCTTTCAGGCGATGGTCGAAGAGCATCGCGTAGCCTTCGGTGACCGAGTTGTCGCCCAGCCAGCGCTGCTCGAACGGGAGGTCGCGCCCCATGTTCGCGAAATGCAGCGCGTGCCCCAACTCATGCATGAAGGTCGTCCAGTCGTTCTGGCCGCCGTGCGGCCGCAACACCAGGTAGACCTCGTCGGGGATGCGCACCGGCGAGCAGAATGCGCGCGCCCGCTTTCCGGGGCGCTCGCCCGTGTCGAAGACCACGCGACCGTGCGCATCCGGGCTGGCTCCCATCTCCGTCACCTGGCGGCGCACTTCGCGCTCCAGCGACTCGGCCCCGAACGCTCCGTCGAACTCCGGCGCGCGCATCAGCGCGATCGCGTCGGCGCGCGTCGCGTCGGCCGGCGACAGCCCCAGTCCGCGCTGGAGGAACTCGGGAAGCACATCATCCCACATCGCCTGCGTGTCGCGCAGGAACTGCGCACAGGCATCGCGCAGCGGGCGGATGGCGAACCCGCTGAGCGCCTCCCACGTCGCGATATACCCGTCGCCGACCGGTGCGGTGCCCGTTCCCGTGCCCAAGCGCAGCGACTGCACGACCTCGTGTTCGCGCTGCAGGCGTTCCAGCTTGAGCGGCGCAAGCTCTCGCTCCACGAGCGAGGCCCGTGCGTCGTCCAACACCTGGCGGGCGCGCTTGTCGCGCGTGTTGGCGATCGTGATGGCCGCGCGCTGGTACGGCTCCACCGTTCCGTCGGGAAGCGTGATCGTCGCCGTCCCTTCCCACGCGATCTCGCGCTCCTCGAGCGGCGCGAGCACGCGTCCACATCGCGACTCGACGAGCCAATCGAGGAGCATCCGCGCTGAACGCTGCGCCTCGCTGCCGGTCGTCGCGGCGGCGAACCGCTCGCGCACCAGCGCCAGCGCCTCGTCGTCGAACGCCGCCGCGTGCCGCGCGAAGATCGGCTGCAGCTGGGCCTCACCCTTCAGGCCGGCGTGCGCCTCGTAGAACTCGCGCGAGAGCTCCACGAGAAAGGCCTCGCCGCGCTCCCGCAGCGCGTCGAGGCCGTCGTCCATCCGCCGAGGCATCGCGCCCTCAGCCGGCGAGCTTCGCCGAGAGGTAGCCGCGCAGCTGCGTCGCGTCCACGCGGTCCTGCGCCAGCGTGTCGCGATCGCGCACCGTGACGGTGCCGTCCTGCGTGGACTGACTGTCGATCGTGATGCCGAACGGCGTCCCCACCTCGTCCTGCCGGCGGTAGCGCTTGCCGATGGAGCCCGCGTCGTCGTAGTCCACCGGATAGAGCGTCTTGAGGTCGTGGTAGATGCGGTCGGCCATCTCGGGCTGGCCGTCCTTCTTGGTGAGCGGGAAGATCCCCGCCTTCACCGGCGCCAGCGATGGCTTGAGATGCAGCACCACGCGCCCCTCGGTCTCGCCGGGCACCGTCTCCTCCGCGTACGCATTGCAGAGCAGGGCCAGCGTCACGCGGTCGGCGCCGACCGACGTCTCGATCACGTACGGCACGTAGCGGCGATTGGCCACCTGGTCCACGTACTCCATGCGCTTGCTGCTGTATTCCTGGTGGCGGCCCAAGTCGAAGTCGCTGCGGTGGTGCACACCCTCGATCTCCTGGAAACCGAGCGTGCCGCCGAAATCGAACTGGATGTCGAAGGCCGCCTTCGCGTAGTGGGCCAGCTCCTTGGCGTCGTGCTGGTGGAACTCTAGCCGGTCGCGCTCAAGGCCAAGTCCGAGGTGCCATTCCATGCGCTGGGCCTTCCAGTACTCGAACCACTCCATGTCCGTCGTCTTCCCCTCGGCGGCCTGAGGATCGACGAAGAACTGCATTTCCATCTGCTCGAATTCGCGCGTGCGGAAGATGAAGTTCCCCGGGGTGATCTCGTTGCGGAACGCCTTGCCGATCTGGGCGATGCCGAACGGCACTTTCTGGCGGCGCGCCTGCTGCACGTTGAGGAAGTTCACGAAGATCCCCTGCGCCGTCTCCGGGCGCAGGTAGACGACGGCCGCCGATTCCTCCACCGGCCCCATGAACGTCTTGAACATCAGGTTGAACTGCCGCGGCTCGGTGAGCTGGCAGTCGCCGTGCTCGCCCGGCTTCTTGCTCGGCTTCCGCGGGCAGGCCGCGTCCTCGAGCTTGTCGGCGCGGAAGCGCGCCTTGCACGCCTTGCAGTCCACGAGCGGATCGCTGAAGCCGCTCACGTGGCCGCTCGCCTCCCAGACGCGCGGGTGCATCAGGATGGCGGCGTCGAGCCCCTCAACGTCATCGCGCGAACGGACCAGCGCGTGCCACCACGCGTCCTTGACGTTCTTCTTGAGCTCGACGCCCAGCGGGCCGTAGTCCCAGACGGAGCCCGCGCCGCCGTAGATCTCAGAGGATTGGAAGATGAAACCGCGGCGCTTGCAGAGGCTGACGAGTTTCTCGAGGACGTCGGGGCGGGACATGAGGGTGATCCGGATGGGGGCGCGGCTGGGTGCCGTGCCCGAGGTTCGGGGCCGCCGCTGGATGCGGTGGCGTCAGGGGGAAATCTCGCGCAACGCAGGCTGGGAGTCTACGCCCAGAGCCGCCAGCCGAGACCTGGGCGCCTGTTGCCTAGCCGCCTGTTCCGGGGAAGCATAGGTTCGAAGTGTTGCCCCCCGCCCCTTCGCCCGAGGATCCCCTCGTGAGCGTTGACGTTCGGGCGCAGCTGGAACGGTCGTTGGCGGATCGTTACCGCCTTGAGCGCGAGCTCGGCGCCGGCGGCATGGCTACCGTGTACCTCGCGCACGACCTCAAGTACGACCGTCACGTCGCCATCAAGGTCGTGCATCCTGATCTCGCGGCCGTGATCGGCGCCGAGCGCTTCCTGGCCGAGATTCGAGTGACCGCGCAGCTGCAGCATCCACACATCCTTCCGCTTTTCGACTCTGGCGAGACCGACGGTCAGTTGTGGTACGCGATGCCGTACGTCGAGGGCGAGACGCTCCGTGACCGCCTCGCGCGCGAGCAGGAACTGCCAATCGAGGAGTCGGTGCGCATCGCCCGCCAAGTGGGTAGTGCGCTCGACTACGCGCACCGTCACGGCGTCGTGCACCGTGACATCAAGCCCGAGAATATTCTGCTGCTCGACGGTACGCCGCTCGTCGCGGACTTCGGCATCGCACTTGCCGTGAGCAACGCCGGCGGCCCGCGCCTCACGCAGACGGGACTCTCCCTTGGAACGCCGCAGTACATGAGCCCGGAGCAGGCGAGCGGGGCCAAGCACATCGACGGGCGCACCGACGTGTACTCGTTGGGATGCGTGCTGTACGAGATGTTGGCGGGCGAGCCGCCGTTCACCGGCCCGAACTCGCAGGCGATTGTCGCACGCGTGTTGACCGAATCGCCACAGCCAATCCGGCCACGACGCGACACGGTGCCCCCGGCGATCGAGGCGGCGGTGCTCACGGCCATCGCCAAGCTCCCCGCAGATCGTCACGCGACGGCGGCGGATTTCGTGCGGGCACTCGACTCCGGCCACGCGCCCACGTCGGTGAGCGCCGCGACGAACGTTGCTGCACCGACTAATGCGTGGACGACGTACCTCCCTTGGGGCGTTGCCGCCGTGATGGCGATTGCCGCGGTGGCCATGGCCTTCCGTCCGCACGGTGAACCCGAGCACGGCATCACCGTCAGTACCCTGCTGCCGCCGGAGGGACACGCCTTCAGCGAAGCGGAGTCGTTTGGTGCGCTGTCGCCGGATGGGCAGCGGTTTGCTTTTGTCGCGCTCGGCCCGCACGGCACGCGCCAAATCTGGATGCGCCACCTCGACACGCTCTATGCCGAGCCGGTGGCCGGCACCGAGGAGGGTCGCGCTCCCTTTTTCTCACCCGATGGCTCGAGGCTGGCGTTCTTGCGGCGCGACACCGTCTGGGTCGCAAACCTCGCGGGTGGTGCACCGCAGGCGCTTTGCGCCGTGCCGTACCCCCACTCCGGCGCCTGGGGTGCGCCTGACGTCATCGTGGTCGCCGCATCGAAGGGCATATATCGCGGCGCCTTCACTTCCGGGGTGTGCTCGCTGGCGATCAAGCGCGATTCCGCCGCAATTATGGCGCCGATGCACCCTTCGCTCCTCAGCGATGGCCGCCACGTGCTGTTCACCTTCATGTTTGCCGTCGACCCCAGCCGCGTCGTGGTCGGTGATCTCGAGACAGGCGCCATTCAACCGTTTCTGACCGGCCAAGATCCCACACTTGTCGGGCCGGGCTTGGCGGTCTTCGGGCGGTGGAGTGACAACGCGCAGAATACGCTATGGGCCCAACGGTTCGACGAGCGGAGCCTCGCGCTGCGCGGCTCGGCCGTGCCCATTGCGAGTCGGGTGCGCACCAGCACGACGTTCGCCTACGCGGCCTCGGCGAGTGGCGCGCTGATCTTCGCGCAGGGCCTGGGCGACCTCGGCGCCGTTATTACGGACCGCGCGGGTCGCATCACCGACTCCGCATCGGTCCCCGGGACGTGGAGCTTCCAGCTCGCGCACGACAAACCATGGCTTGCCGCCGGTGGCGATGCGCGCGGTCTCAAGATCTTCGACCTCAATCGGCGCGTGAGCGAGCCCACCCGCTTTCGGACTACATTGGTTTTCTCGCCGGCGTGGTCGCCGCGCGACACCGCCATCGCCTTCGCCGTAATAGACTCCGGCGGGGTCGCCGGCATTTCGGTCGCGCACGTCGCTTCCGGCACGGTCTCGCACCTTGTGGCGAAGGCGGGCCAGTTCCTCTGGCCCACGTCGTGGTCCGGTGATGGACGTCACCTCGTGATCACGAGCGGCAGCGACTGGATGTTCTCGCGTGGCGAGATCTGGGAGTACGACTTCGTCGCGAAGACACTCAACCCCGTCGTCGTCGAGAAGTTCAGCGTGCACGAAGGGGCGCTCTCTCCAGACAACCGTTGGCTCGCCTACCGGGCAGATGCGACGGGCACGTTCGAAGTCTGGGTGCGGCCGTTTCTGCGCCCCGGAGCGCCACATCGCATTTCGAGTAGTGGCGGCCGGTTGCCGCGCTGGCGCAATGATGGGCGAGAACTGTACTACCAGTCGCCCGAGGGACACGTGATGGTGGTCGGAGTGAGCGGTGGAACTGAACCGTCGTTCACGGCACCAAGAACGCTCTTCGCCGCCGCCGAGTGGACGCCGCAGACGTTCTACGACGAGTGGGCCACCTCGTACGATGTGAGCGGTGACGGGCAGCGCTTTGCACTCCGCATGAACGCAGTGAGCACCGCCGCGGTCCTCGTGCAGCACTGGATGTCGCGGCTCAAGCCGTAGCCCGAGCACGCAACTCGCACCTCCAACTTGCTTGCCGTGGGTGCCTTCGCGCGGCGTCTGACCTCAGCGAAGTGGGCCGCTACAACCCGATGATCTGATCCCGCCGCGTCCCCACGCTCACGTAGCGAATCGGGCACTCCGAGATCGCCTCGATCCGATCGAGGTACTTCCGCGCCGCCGCGGGCAGCGCTTCCAGCGTGCGCGCCGCCGCCGTGGACGTCAGCCACCCCTCGAACCACTCGTAATGGGGCTGGATCTGCTCCAGATCGGCCAAGTCCCCCGGGAACTCGGTCACCAGCTCGCCATTGATGTGGTACCCTGTGCACAGACCGATCTTCTCCAGCGTGTCGAGCACGTCGAGCTTCGTCACCGCCAGCGCCGACAGCCCATTCACGCGCACGGCGTAGCGCACCACCACGGCGTCGAACCACCCGCAGCGCCGCGGACGCCCCGTCGTCGCCCCGTACTCGTTGCCGAGCGTCCGCACCCGCTCGCCCATCGCCTCGTCGAACTCGGTGGGCAGGGGCCCCCCGCCGACGCGCGTCGTGTACGCCTTCACCACGCCGATGCACTCGTCGAGCGCGCGTGGCGAGATGCCCACGCCCGTCGCCGCGCCGCCCGCCGTGGTGTTGCTGGACGTGACGTACGGATAGGTGCCGTGATCGATGTCGAGCAGCGAGCCCTGCGCCCCCTCGAACAGCACCGCCGCGCCCGTCTTCAGCGCGCGGTGGATCGCCAGCCCAACGTCCTCGCTCAGCGGGAGCAGGCGCGGCGCGAGCTGCGCCAGCGCCTCCAGCGTGTGCTCCACACTCGCCCGCTTGCTCGATCCAAACCCGGCGAGCACGTGATTCGCGTGCTCCGTCCCGCCCTCGACCAGGTAGCGCAGCCGCGCCGGGTTGGCGAGGTCGAGCACCCGCACGCCGCGCCGCGCGATCTTGTCCTCGTAGCACGGGCCGATCCCCCGCCCCGTCGTGCCGATCTTCTGGCTCGCCGCGCTCTCCTTGTCCACGAGCTTGTGGTACGGCATCACCAGGTGCGCGCGGTCGCTCACGTAGAGCCGCCCGGACACGTCCACGCCGTCCTTCACGAGCCCGTCCACCTCGACGAACAGCGTCTCCGGATCGAGCACCACGCCGTTTCCGATCGCGCAGCGCACGCCGGGATGCAGGATGCCGCTCGGCACCTGATGCAGCACGGTCGAGTGGTCGCCGATGTGGACGGTGTGGCCGGCGTTGGCGCCGCCCTGGTAGCGCACCACCCAATCGGCGCGCTCGGCCATCACGTCCACCAGCTTCCCCTTGCCTTCATCGCCCCATTGGGCGCCGACCACGACGATTGCGCGCGTTTTCGCGTCGAACATTGCAGCTCCGGGCCGGCGGGCCGGCGGGCGAGATGGCCACAAAAAAACGCCCCGGCGCAGTCTCGCGGGGCGTTGATAGAATCTACCGACCGAACGGCCGGAGGGCAACGCGTGCCGCGTCACCCGCCGAGCAGCGCCTGGACGGTTCGACGCTGCTCGGCCGTCAGCGCCGTCAGCGGCATCCGCACCGGCCCGCCCACCAGCCCCACCGCGTCCATCGCCGCCTTCACGCCGGCCACGCCCAGCCCGGCCACGATCTGGCTGGCCATCGGCTTCAGTTTCTCCTGCGCCGCCGTCGCTCGCTGAAGGTCACGCGAGCGGAAACCCTCGTACACGTCCACGCATAGCCCTGCGGCGAACAGCGAAACGGCGAGGATGCCACCGCGCGCCCCGGCCTGCAGCGCAGGCAGGAGTTGGCCACCGTTGCCGGTCATCACGGTGAACGACGCGCCCTGCGCCTGCAGGTATCCCTCCAGCAGCGCAAGATCACCCGAACTGTCCTTGATGCCCACGACGTTCTCGTGCATTGAGAGCTCGGCGACGACATCGGGCTCCAGCCGGAAATGCATGTACTTGGGGATGTTGTACAGCACCACCGGCACCGGACTCTCGTCGGCCACGCGCAGGTAGTGCGCGCGCACGGCGTCCATTGTCATCTGCGGGCCGTAATAGTGCGGGGCGACGACCAGCACGGCGTCAGCGCCGCGCGCCCCCGCGTCGCGGCATCGCGTGACGCATTGCCGCGTCGACTCCGCTCCCGTTCCCATCAGCAGCAGCCGGTCCGACGGGACGGCCTGGCGCGCCGATTCCACCAGGTGGTTGCGGTCCATCTCGTCCAGCAGCGCGGCTTCTCCGGTGGAGCCGCACACGACGATCCCCTGCAACCCGTGCGCGAGGTGAGAGCGGATGTTGGAGGTCAGCCCTTTGAGATCAAGCGCCTCGGTGGCGCTGAACGGCGTGGTGACGGGGCCGAGGATGCCGGAGAGCTTCAGGGCAGGCATGTGCGAGGGTCCGAGTGACGGTGGACAGTGGACGGTGGACGGCAGACGTCGGACGCGACTAGCCGTTCAGGAAGTCCATCCCCGAGCCTGACTGGAATCCCTGGTCCGTCGGCGGCTTCTGGGGCGGCGGTATGTCGGCCGCCTTCACCGTCGTCGAGCGCCGCCGGAAGGTCTGCATCTTGAGCTGGAAATCGCTCGGGCGCGTCGCGGCCGCCAGCGCCACCTCAAAGGTCACCTCGCCGTTCTGCACGAGATCGCCGAGATGCTGGTCGAACGTCTGCATGCCGTACTGCTCGCGCCCCTCCGCGATGTAGTCGCGGATCTCACCAATCTTCTCGCCTTCGAGGATGAGATCGCGGATCGTCGCCGTGACGATCATGATCTCGGCGGCCACCACGCGCCCATGCCCGTCGGCACGCGGCAGCAGTCGCTGCGACACGACCCCGTGCAGCGTCTCGGCGAGGCGCACACGCACCACCTCCTGCTCCTCCGGCGGGAACATCGCCATAATGCGCAGGATCGTGCTCTGGGCGTCCGGCGTGTGCAGCGTGGAAAGCAGCAGGTGGCCGGTCTCGGCCGCCTTCATGCCCGTGTCCACCGTCTCCGCGTCGCGCATCTCGCCGATCAGGATGACGTCGGGATCCTGGCGCAGCGCCGCGCGCAGCCCGCTGCGGAAACTCTCCGTGTCCACGCCGATCTCGCGCTGCGTGATGGAGCTCTGCAGGTCGCGATGCAGAAACTCGATGGGGTTCTCGAGCGTGACGATGTGCTTGTTCTTCGACGAGTTGATGTGGTTGATCATCGCCGCCATCGTGCTCGACTTGCCCGAGCCCGTGACGCCGGTGACCAGGATCATCCCGCGCTCGGCCTCGGTGACGCGGCGCATCACCTCCGGCATCCGGAGCTTGTCGAAGGTGGGCACCTCGAACGGGATCACGCGCATCACGATCATGAAACTCGACCGCTGGCGCAGGATGTTCACGCGGAATCGTCCGATGCCGGGCGCGCCCCACGAGCAGTCGTAGTCGTTGAGCTTGTCGATCCGGGCGCGGTCTTCGTCGTTCGGGATCAGGCGCAGGGCGATGGCCTTGGTCTGCTCGGGCGAAAGCGCCTGCTTAGTGAGCGGCACCAGCCGCCCGTCAATGCGCGCGCGAAAAACGTCGCCCGCCTTGATGTGCAGGTCCGACGCCCCCCGGTCCACCGCCGCCTTGATGATCTTTTCCATCGCGCTGTCAGTACCCGATCGCCTTGTCCACAAGATTGCGGAGGGGGCGCCCCTCCACGTACGCCTCCCAATTCCCCAGGAACAGCGCGGTCAGCCGGTCCCACAGCCGGCGCGGGGAAATGCCGCTGACGTGCGGCGTCAGGAGAACTTGTCGAAGTTGCCACAGTGGACTCTCAGGGGCTAGGGGTTCCCGTGCAAAGACATCCAGCACCGCCCCCCGCACATGCCCCTGCTTCAACGCGTCGTGCAGGGCGGTCTCGTCCACCATCGTGCCGCGCGCCACGTTGACCACGATCGCCCCGGCCGGGAGCAATGCCAGCCGCCGCGCATCGAGCAGATTGCGCGTCTCGTCGGTGAGCGCCGCGGCCAGGATGACCACGTCGGCCTTGCCGAGTTCCGCGTCCAGCGCCTCCAGCCCGACGACGCGCCTGAACGCGGGCGGGCATCCCTTGGCCGGCACGCGTCGCACGCCGGCCACCTCCGCCCCCAGCGCCGCAAAGCGCGCACCGATCTCCGCCCCCAACCCACCGGTGCCGATCACAAGCACCCGCAGTTCGCCGATCTCGCGCACACCCGCTTCGGCTTCGCCGAAGCCCGCGGCGTCCCACGTCCCCTGCTCCTGCCGCGCCACCGCCACGTCCAGCGCGCGCGTGAAGTGCAGCACGCCCGCCAGCACGTGCTCGGCGATCGGCGGCCCGTAGATCCCCGCCGCGTTCGTGAACAGGCACGGTCCGTCGCGCATCTCCGGGATCGCCAGGAGGGCGCCGGTCCCCGCCAGCGCCGACTGCACCCAGCGCAGGCGCGGCGCTGCGTGAAACAGGGGCGCCGGCATCCCCCAGCCAAAGTAGACCTCCGCTTCGGCCACGGCGGCCATCGCCTCGGCGCCAGGACCCTGCGGCGGCGCGTCAAGCGCGTGGTTGTCGCCCCGCACGTCCAACACCTCCCACCCCTCCGGGGCAGCGGCGCGGATCCGCGCTGCCATCGCGTCCGGCATCCGAAACGCCGCGGGCGTCGCGCGCAGGTCGACGACGAGGCGTCGCATCCTAGTGCAGGGTCACGTCGAAGATGTCTTCGCGCGCCACGAGCAGGTCCTGGGCTACGTCGAACTGCCGGGCGGGCCCGCGCACGAGCAGTTCGAAGACTCGGTCGCGCGCGTGGTCCCACGTGTCGCGGCGCGCCACGCGCAGCCCGCAGTCCCTGAGCAAGGCTTCCAGCGGGGCGAAGTCGCACTGGGGTACGGCCCGGATCGTCATCGGCACGCTGCGGTGGGCGCGCACCAGCTTGTGCTCCCACTCGCCCAGGGCCGACAGCACGATGAGCACCACGATCGCCGTCCCAAACCCCTCGATGTAGTAGCCCGCACCGATCGTCAGGCCGATGGCCGCCACCACCCAGATCGTCGCGGCCGACGTGAGCCCGTGGATGATCCCCTTCGACTGCATGATCGTTCCCGCACCGATGAAGCCGATGCCGGTCACGACCTGCGCCGCGATGCGCGCCGGATCGCCCGAGCGACCGTCGGGACCCGCGAGGTGCATCGACAGGTCCATCACCAGCGCGGAACCCAGGCAGATGAGGATGTTCGTGCGCAATCCGGCGGCCTTGCCGGATATCTGTCGCTCGAGCCCGATCGCCCCGCCGAGCAGCACGGACGCCGCCAGCTTGAAGAGCAGGTCCAGTCGCAGCCCCAACACCAGGTCCTGCAGCATCTCGCTGCCCAGTTGCGTCAGCATCATCGCGCGTGCTCCCCGGCGGTCCGGCCGCCGATTCGCGTCAGGCGAGTCCCATCTGCTCCTTCACGTGCGCCATCGTCTGCCGGGCGATCGTCCGCGCCTTTTCCGCACCGCTTTCGAGCGCGTCGTCCACCAACCGCGGCTGCTCGGCCAGCGCCTGCGCCCGCGAGCGGATGGGCGTCAACTCAGCGTTCATGTGCTCGAAGAGCGCCTTCTTGCAGTCCACACACCCCCAGGCGGCGCCGCGGCACTTCGTCTCCACCTCCGCAACGGTTTCCTGCGTCGAAAACGCCTTGTGCAGGCCAAAGACCACGGCGCAGTTGTCGGGACTGCCCGGATCGCTCTTCTTCACGCGCGCCGGGTCGGTGACCGCCGGGCGCAGCTTGGCCCACATCTCGTCGGGCGTCTCGAGCAGGCCGATCGTGTTATTGAGCGACTTCGACATCTTCGCGCTGCCGTCGAGCCCGACGATCCGCCGCGTCGGCGTCAGCTGCGGCTGCGGCTCGGGGAAGTACGGCTGGTCCGCCGGGGCGAACCGCGAATTCCAGTTGCGCGCGATCACTCGCGAGAGCTCGAGATGCTGCACCTGGTCCTCGCCCACCGGCACGCGGTCGGCGAGGTAGAGCAGGATGTCCGCCGCCTGAAGCACTGGGTAGTTGAGGATCCCCGCCATCACCTGCTCCTGGCGGGACGCCTTGTCCTTGAACTGCGTCTGGCGCTCAAGCTCGCCGAGGGGCGTCACGGTATTGAAGATCCACTGCAGCTCGGCATGCTCGGGCACGGCCGACTGCACAAACAGCGCGCACTGCTGCGGGTCAACACCGGCGGCCAGCAGCGAGATCGCCATCTCCCGCGTCCGGCGCCGCAGATCCTCCGGCGTGTAGGTCACGGTGATGGCGTGCAGGTCCACCACGCTGAAGATGGACTCGTACTGCGCCTGCAGCGCGACCCAGTTCTTGATCGCGCCGAGGTAGTTGCCGATGTGCAGTTCACCGGACGGCTGGATGCCGCTGAAGATGCGGGGCATCCCCAAAGTTAGATTTCGGCCCATGACTTCTCAACCAACCACCCCCGACGTCCTCCTCGACGCGCTGCGGGACGCGGCCGCGGCCGGCGCCGAGGTCATTCGCGACGGCGAGCGGCGGCGCGGTTCGCTCGTCTGGCGCGAGAAAGCGGCCACCGACTTCGTGAGCGAAGTGGACACGACCGCCGAGGCGCGAATCATCGCGCTCCTGCTGGAGCGGGTGCCCGGCGCGGCCATCCTCGCCGAGGAGACCGCGAGCACGCTCGACCCGGCGCGGCGGGCGACCGGCATCACCTTCGTGATTGACCCGCTCGACGGCACAACGAACTTCCTCCACGGCGTCCCGGAGTACGCGGTCTCGATTGCCGCACTCGTGGATGACGCGCTCGCGGCCGGCGTGGTGCTGCACGTCCCGCGCGACGAGTGGTTCACCGCCACCACGGGCGGCGGCGCCTTCCGAGACGGCGCGCCCATCCGTGCGAGCGAGATCGACGCGCCGGACCGGGCCCTCATTGCCACCGGCTTTCCGTACAAGGGCGGACACGACGTGGACCGCTACCTCGGTCAGATGCGCCGCCTGATGACCCACACCGCAGGCCTGAGGCGCCCGGGCTCGGCCTCGCTCGACCTCGCCGGCGTCGCCTGCGGGCGTTTCGACGGCTTCTGGGAGAACGTGCTCGCCCCGTGGGACATCGCCGCGGGCATCCTCATTGCCCGCGAGGCGGGGGCGGTCGTAACGGACCTCGACGGCAGCCCTTGCCCCGTGGCGCACACCAGCGTGCTGGCGGCGAACCCGAGGATGCATGGGTGGTTGCTCGAACGGCTGACGGTGGACGGTTGACGGTGGAAGGTGGACGTGCGCTCGCGGGCTACCCCGCACGGCGTAGATTTAGAGGGTTGTGCCCAACAGCCCATCGCGAATCGCGATCCTCAATCGCGATCCTGAATCGCAATCCTGAGTCCATGTCCTCAATCGCAGTCATATGAAGCTGATAGAACTCGTCCCCAACTTCTCCGAAGGCCGACGCGCCGCCGTCATTGACGCCATCCGCGACGCCATCGCCAGCGGCGACGGCGTCACGGTGCTCGATGTGTCGAGCGACCCGTCGCATAACCGCACCGTCCTCACCGCGGTGGCAACGGCCGACGTGGCCGTGGATGCGGCGTTCCGGGGCATCGCCAAGGCAGCCGAGCTGATCGACCTCAATCACCACGAGGGCGAGCATCCCCGCATCGGCGCCACCGACGTCTGTCCGTTCATCCCCCTCGATGGCGCAACGATGGACGATTGCATCGCGCTGGCCCGTGCGCTCGGCAAGCGCGTGGGAGAAGAACTGGGCATCCCAGTCTTCCTCTACGAGCGCGCCGCCACGCGCCCCGACCGTGAGAACCTGGCCGACATCCGCCGCGGCGAGTTCGAGCAGGCCAAGTCCGAGATCGGCACGCATCCGAACCGTGTCCCCGACTTCGGTCCGAATCGCATCCATCCCACCGCTGGCGCGACGGTCATCGGCGCGCGTCCGTTCCTCGTCGCCTACAACGTCTACCTCGGCGGCGCCGAAAACGTCCCCGTGGCGAAGGAAGTGGCCAAGGCGGTGCGAGGCTCGAGCGGCGGCCTGCGCTACGTGAAGGGACTCGGCCTCGAGGTGGACGGACAGGCGCAAGTCTCAATGAACCTCGTGGACACGGAGAAGACGCCGGTCTATCGCGCCTTCGAACTGGTGAAGCGAGAGGCTCAGGCGCACGGCGTCTCCCCCACCTGGAGCGAGATCGTCGGCCTTGTCCCCGAGCAGGCGCTGTTCGAAACGGCGGCGCGCCACCTGCAGCTGCGCGGCTTCTCCAAGGAGCTGGTGCTCGAGCACAAGGTGCGCCGCGCGATGAGCGGCGGCGAGTCGGTGAGCGGATTCGTCGCAGCCGTCGCCTCGAACGCTCCCGCCCCCGGCGGCGGGTCGGTCTCCGCGCACGTCGGCATGCTCGGCGCCGCCCTCGCCCAGATGGTCAGCGGCCTCACCGTGGGACGCAAGAAGTACGCGGCGGTCGAAGCCGAGATGAAGGAACTCGCCCTCGAAGCGGTGGCGCTTGGCAACACGCTCAGCGCGCTGGTCGCCGAGGACGCCGCCGCGTACACGGTGGTGACCGACGCGTACAAGCTGGGCAAGGACACGCCCGAGCAGGCGGCCGTGCGCGAGGCGGCCATCCAGCGGGCTTTGGGCTACGCGAGCGAAGTGCCGCTCAAGACCGCCGAAGCGTGCGCGCGCGTGGCCGAGCTGGCCGCGATGGCGGCCGAGAAGGGCAACTCCAACGCTGCGAGTGACGCGGGCGTGTCGGCGCTCCTCGCCGAGGCCGCCTGCCGCGGCGCCGTGTACAATGTGCGCATCAACATCGGGTCCATCACGGACAAGGCAGTCGCCACGCCGCTCGCCGAGAAGTCCGCGGCCGCGCTCGCCCGCGCGCAGGCGGCCGCCGCGCGCGCCACCACCGCGGTGGAACGCAACATCGGAGGATAGCCCCCCTCGTGCCCCCCGCCGACTGGACGCAGTGGTTCCGCCCCGACTACGCCGGCCCGCCGTTCGAGACGTTTGGCGGGCGGCACCTCGCGTCGCTGCTCGCCATCGCGCTCTTCGGCGCGTGGATGCTGCGGCACCGCGGCGCCGATGACGCAACGCGCCGACGCGGCCGCCTGACGCTCTCCGCCATGCTCGTTGTCAACGAGCTCTCCTGGCATTGGTGGGCGGCGCACTTCGGCCTGTGGACCATCGACAAGATGCTTCCCCTGCACCTCTGCACCGTGCTGGTGTGGATCGGCGCGTACGGCCTGGTCACGCTCAACCTGACCATCTACGAGTTCCTCTTCTTCATGGGGATCAGTGGCCCGTTGCAGGGGGTGCTGACACCCGATGCCGGCCCCTTCGGGCTGCCGCACTACCGGGCGGTGCAGACGCTGGTCTCCCACGGCTTGCTGATCGTCGCCGCGCTGTACCTCACCGTCGTCGAAGGGATGCGCCCCACGTGGTCGTCGGTTCGCCGCGTCATCGGCGGCACGCTCATCTACATGGCCGTCGTCACCAGCATCAACGCCGCCCTCGGCACCAACTACATGTGGACGATGGGCAAGCCGCCCGTCACCAGCCTGCTCGACGTGCTGGGCCCATGGCCCGTGTACCTCGTGCCCATGATCCTGCTCGGCGTCGCCAACGTCCTGCTGCTGTACCTTCCGTTCTGGTGGCGGGACCGCCATCGCGAGCGGAACGCTGCAACTTCGCGCCCTCCCCAGACGTAAGGGAACCATGCCCGTGCCCGTCGCTCAGCAAGCCCCCGCCCCGGCGCCGCTCTCCGGCAGCAATATCACGCTGCCGCAGGACGTGGCACGCCCGATGACCGCGCAGGACGTGCAGCTGCTGCAGAACCGCCGCAGCGAGCTCTCCCGCCAACTGACCTCCGCCACCGATCGTCGTCAGGACGTGATTCGCGAGATGGCGCGCTCACCCAACGGACGGGAGGGGCTTGAGGCCCGCCTCAAGGTCCTCGACGAACGCCTCGTGCAGTTGGAGAAGGACATCGCCCAGAACGGGCAGCTCCTCGCCTCTGCGCCGCCGAACCTGGTGGAGGAGACGACGCCACCGTCGTTCATTGGCGGCCCAGCCCAGCCGATCAATGTGACGCTGATTTCGATGACGGCGATCATCGCCACCGCGGTCGTGGGCGCCACATTGGTGCGTCGTCTCGTGGGGCGTCGCGCGGCCCAACCGCCGGCGCTGCCGGCCGACACCGCCGAGCGCATCGCGCGCATCGAGAACTCGGTTGAGGCGATTGCGCTCGAGGTCGAGCGGGTCTCCGAAGGGCAGCGGTTCGTCACCAAGCTGATGACCGACCGGCGTCAGCTCGGCGCCGGCGAACCGTCGGCGTGACCTCAGCGGCGCAGCCGCAGGGCGATCACGTCGTTCCCCGCGCGCCGCTCTTCCACCACCTGTAATCCCGCCGTCGCGGCCGCTTCCACCAGCGGCCGCAGTTCGTTGCGCCCCGAGCCCGCGAAGAAATGACTGGCGACGAGCCAGATCTCAGGCTGCGCCGCGGCAGCCATGCGGCGCGCTTCCTCCGCCGCCCAGCCCGGCGACGGCGCGTTCGCCGACGGCGCACCCGCAATGCGATACGCAATGCCCGGCGACAGCCCCACGAGTTCGGTGCGCCCGTCAAAGCGCACGACGAGGGAATCTCCCTCGCGCGCGCGCACGGCACGGTCGCGGCCGGCATTCTCGTAGCCCGGCGCGTTGGCGCGTCCCGCCAGCCGCGTCCACCGCTCCAGGCGCTCGTTGCCGCGCCACGCGCCGTCGCTGGTGGCGAGTAGCCAAGACGGCGCGGCGCGGGCGAAGACATAGATCGGCGTCGCGCCTGCTTCCGCGTCCACGGCCGCAAAGAGCGAGCGCGTCGGCTCCAGCGTGCCGGGATCGCGAAGGAAGCGGTCGGAGTCCGTGGATTGCCACGCCGACACGCCGGCGGCGGCAAGGACCACAAACACGGTCGCGACGCGCGCATTGGTGACCACGCTGCGCTTCGTGAGCAGCAGGTTCCGCACCGCCGTCACCGCAGCCGCTTGCGCCACCCACACCCCAGGCACCGCGAAGAACGCCAGTCGATCTGAGAGCGGATAGGCACCGATGGACGACGCCAGCATCGCGAGCGCGATCGGCGCCCCCAGCAGCAGCGCATCCGACCCACGCCGCCGCGCCACCACCCACAGCCCGGCCAGCCATACCCCGATGCCCACCGACGCGCCCAGCAGCGAGCCGGTCCATCGCAGCGGAATCCAGGCCAGCTCCATCAGAACGCGCAGGAGGCGAACCGCGCGATCTTCGGCGCTCACGTCGAGCATCACCGGCTCCCAGTACGCGCGGAGCATGGCGCTCGCCGCGCCGGCGCGGTACGTAGTGAACCAGAGCACCGCGAACACCAGCGCGGACACGCCCAGCGCGGGAAGGCCCACCCGACGCGCGGGCCGTGCCTCGCGCACGTTGCCGCTCGCCAGCATCGCCGCGGCGATACCGGCAATCACGAAAACGGCCGGCAACGACAACCAGACCGCGAGCGCCATCGCCACGCCGAGTCGCCGCCACCGGCGCGACGAACTCGGCTCCTCACGCACCTCAGCGGCCAGCAGCAGCAACCCGGCCGCCACTGCGGCGTCAGTGGCGTACGGCTTGGCCTCCGTGGAGTACCGGAGGGCGAGCAGGGAGCCCGCGGCGGCAACGGCGGCCAGCGCCCCGGTGCCCGTGCCAACCAACCGCGCGCCAAGCCGCCAGACGAGCCACGGTAGCGCGACGCCCGCCGCCCACGGTATCAGTCGCAGCCAGAGGTCCGGCACCGCAGCGTGCGACGCGATCGTGCGCTCCAACCACAGGAAGCCCACCGGAGCGGCCTGTCCCCAGTCGAGGGGGCGCAGCAGCTCGCCGTAGCTGCGCGTGAGCACGTTCAGCCCAAGCGACGCCTCGTCGAGCCAGAGCGAGCCGCGCTGCGTCAGCGCCCAGGTCCGCGCGGCGAAGCCGAGGACGATCGCCGTCCAGGCCACAACCGCGGCGGCCTTCTCGGCGGTGCTCGCCGGCCGGTGCATTCGCTTTCTGCTAGAGCCGCGTCAGCACACGCGGCGGCCCGTCGGTGACCGCCACCGTGTGCTCCACATGCGCGCTACGCGTGCCGTCCAGCGTCACGACGGTCCACTTGTCGGCCAGCGTCCGCGTGGCCGGTCCGCCGACGTTGACCATCGGTTCGATGGCGATGGTCAGCCCCGCCTGCAGGCGCGTGCCGCGCCGCGGCTTGCCGTGGTTGGGCACCTGCGGATCCTCGTGCGGCAGGTGCCCCACGCCGTGCCCCACCAGTTCGCGCACCACGCTGAACCCGGCGCGCTCCACCACGGACTGCACCGCGTGCCCGATGTCGCCGATGTAGTTGCCGGCGACCGCCTGCGCGATGCCCGCCTCGAGCGCCCGCTCCGTCACGTCGATGAGATGCTGCGTCGTCGGATCGATCGTCCCACATGGCACGGTGATCGCCGCGTCCGTGAACATCCCCTGGTACTGCACGCCGACGTCCAGCTTGGCGATGTCGCCCTCGGCAAACACGCGCTTCGGCGACGGGATGCCGTGCACGATCTCCTCGTTCACCGAAATGCAGATCGCGCCCGGGAAGCCGTAGAGCCCCTTGAATGCCGGCACCGCGCCGTCATGCGAGCGGATGAAATCCTCGGCGATGCGATCGAGCGCCGCCGTGGTGATGCCGGGACGGAGCTGGGTGCGCAAATGTGCGTGCGTGAGGGCGAGGATCCGCCCTCCCGCCGCCATGACGTCGATCTCGCGCGCGCTCTTGAGCTGGATCAACAGCCAACCGCCTTCAGCGCCCGCGCCTCCACCTCGGCGAACGTGCCTGAGCCGTCAATCGCCGCCACGTTGCCGCCGTTGGCGCGGAACCACGCCACCACCGGCTCCGTCTGCGCCTTGTACACCCGCAGGCGGTTGCGAATGGAGTCCGGCTCGTCGTCGGCGCGGCGCACCAGCGTCCCCTTCGGGGTGGCGGCACACTCGGCGTGCGTTTCGCCCGGCTGCCGCCCCGCGAACGGCGCTTGGCACGCGCCGCAGGTCGTGCGCGAACTCAGGCGGGCCACGAGTTCCTCGTCGGCGATCTCGAAGAGCAGCACGACGCCCACCGGCTTGCCGAGCTCCCGCGCCACGCGGGCCAGCCCCTCGGCCTGGGGCACCGTGCGCACCACACCGTCGAGCACGACGCCCTTCGCCTGTTCCGGCGCGGCGAGCGCGTCCTTCATGATGCCAAGGATGACGGGGTCGGGCACCAGATCCCCGCGGTCCATGTACGCCTTGGCTTCGAGGCCGAGCGGCGTCCCCGCCTTCGCGGCGGCGCGCAGCACGTCCCCCGTAGAGATCTTGGGGACGCCGAGGGCAGCGGCGACCCGCTCCCCCTGCGTCCCCTTGCCTGAACCCGGTGGCCCGAGCAGGACAACGATCATGAGGTCTTACCCCCCGGAGAAGATATCTCCGCTTGTCTGGCGTCCGCGGAAGCGGACACGCCCCTTCTTCATGAAGCCGTCATACTTCCGCAGCAGCAGATGCTGGTTCATCTGGGCGATCGTGTCCAGCGCCACGCCCACGACGATCAGCACCGACGTGCCGCCGAACTGGAACGGCACGGCCATGGCGTCGGCGATCCACACCGGCAGCAGGGCCATGATGGTCAGGAAAATCGCCCCGGGGAGGGTGATCCGGCTGACCACCTCATCAATATACTCCGCCGTCTTCGCCCCTGGCTTGATGCCCGGGATGAACCCGCCCTGCTTCTTCAGGTTCTCGGCGATGTCGACCGGATTGAAGATGATGGACGTGTAGAAGTACGTGAAGAACAGGATGAGCACCGCGGAGAGGACGAAGTAGAGCCACGTCCCCGGGACGAACAGGTCGGAGAAGTCGCGCATCCGCTCGTTGCCGCTGAACTGCGCGACGGCTCCGGGCACCACGATCAGCGACTGCGCGAAGATGATCGGCATCACGCCCGACGCGTTGATGCGCAGCGGGATGAAGTTGCGGGCCGCCTCACGCATCCGCCCCCGCGCCATCGTGCGCTGCGGGATCTGGATGGCGATGCGGCGCGCGGCCAGCGTGATGGCCACGACGCCGGCGACCACGGCGAGCATCAGCGCGACGAGCGCCAGAATCGCCAGCGGGCTCACCGAGCCCGTGCCGATGAAGTTGAACGTCTGCCACGCGCTGGGCCAGAACCGCTCGACGATCGAGAAGAAGATCAGCAGCGAGGCGCCATTGCCCAGGCCGCGCTCGGTGATCTGCTCGCCCAGCCACATCACGAAGATCGCGCCGGTGGTCAGGACCCAGGCCATCTCGAACTTGAAGCTGAAGCCCGGCGAGACCACCGCCCCCTGCACCGACTCGGTGAAGAGCGCGAAGCCCCACGCCTGCACGAGCGCCAGCGCGACGGTGCCGTAGCGCGTCCACTGCGTGATCTTTTTCCGCCCTTCCTCATCCTTCTGCATCTTCTCCCACGTGGGGAAGACGGCGCCGGCGATCTGCGCGAAGATGGAGGCGGAGATGTACGGCATGATGCCGAGGGCGAAGATCGTCGCCTTCGACATGTTGCCGCCCACGAACAGGTCGTACAGGCCGAGGAAGCCGCCCCCGCCCTGGGACTGGAAGAAGTCCATCATCGCCACCACGTCCACGCCGGGGGCGGTGACGTGACTGCCCACCCGGTAGATCAGGAGGCAGAGAGCGGTGAAGACGATCTTCTCCCAGAGCTCCGGCGTGCGATAGATGTTCGCCAGCGTCGCTGCGGGATTTGCCTGCGCCATTTAGTCCTCGACCTTGCCGCCGGCGGCTTCGATTTTGGCCTTGGCCGCGGCGCTCACCTTGAGGCCGCGCACGGTGACCGCGCTGGTCAGCTCGCCGTTGGCGAGCACCTTGGCGGGACGTCCCTTGCTCGCCAGCCCCTTCGCGGCGAGCGCCTCGAGCGTCACCTCGCCGCCGACCGCCGCGAGGTCGTCGAGCCCGACGACCTGATACGACACCCGGAACGGATTGGTGAACCCGCGCTTCGGAATGCGGCGCGTCAGCGGCATCTGGCCGCCTTCGAAATGCGGCTTGCCGCCGCCCGGGCCGTGGTGGCCAGAGCGCGCCTTGATGCCCTTGTGCCCCTTGCCGGACGTCTTGCCCTTGCCCGAGCCGGGGCCCCGGCCAAGGCGCTTCCGGTCGCGGTGCGATCCGGGCGCCGGCGCCAGGTTGCTGAGCGTGATCTTCTCGGTAGCCATCGGATTACTCCTTCACCGGCGTCACTTCAACGAGATGACGCACGCGCTTGATCTGGCCGCGCAGCGACGGCGAGTCCTGGTGCACCACCACATCCTGGTGGTGCTTCAGGCCGAGCGCCTCGAGGGTCAGCCGCATCACCTTGGGCTGACCGGATCCGCTGCGAATCTGCTTCACCTGCACCTTCCCCGACGTGAGGGTGTTCGGCGCGGTCTTCTTGGGCCCCCGTCCGGGGTGCCAAACGAACGTGCGCGGCATCAGGCGACCTCCTTCCCCTTCGCGCGCGACTTGTAGCCCAGCGACGATGCCTCGACGCCGCGCTCGCGTGCGACCTGCTCCACCGTCGTGAGCGACACCAGGCCGTCGATGGCCGCGCGCACGAGGTTGAACGGATTCGTGGATCCCAGCGACTTCGTCAGGATGTCGGTGATGCCGACGCATTCCATCACGGCGCGCACCGCGCCGCCCGCGATGACGCCCGACCCGGGCGCCGCCGGCTTCAGCAGGACCTTGGCCGCGCCATGCGCGCCGACGATCTCGTGCGGGATGGTGGCGCCGGTCATCGGGATCGACACCATGTTGCGGCGCGCCCCCTCGACGGCCTTGCGCACCGCTTCCGACACTTCGTTCGCCTTGCCGCTGGCCACGCCCACCTTCCCCTGGCCGTCGCCGACGGCGACAAGCGCGTTGAAGCTGAAGCGCCGGCCGCCCTTCACGACCTTGGCCACGCGGTTGATGGCGACAACGTTCTCCACCAGATCGGAGCCTTCACGCTCCTCACCCGGCGCGCCGCCGCGCCCGCCGCGGGCATCACGCCCCGGTCCGCCGTCACGGCCGCCGCGCGCGCCCGGGCCACCCGGCCCGCGCCCGCCACCCGGCCCGCCACGGCCACCGCCCGGTCCGCCACGGCCACTGCGGCCACCGCCTGGCCCGCCACGACCGCCGCCCGGCCCGCCACGGCCACCGCCCGGACCACCACGGCCACCGCCACTGCGCGCGCTGCCGCCCATGCCGCCGCGTCCCTGCGGACGCGAGGGGCCCGACGTCTCGCCGCCGGCGTGGTGCGTCGTCTCCTTCATCTCTTCGGCCATATCAGAACTCCAGCCCGGCTTCGCGGGCACCATCGGCCACCGCCTTCACGCGGCCCGTGTACTGGTAGCCAGCTCGGTCGAAGACGACCTTGCTGATGCCGGCAGCCTTGGCCTGCGCGGCGATCTTCTTCCCCACTTCCGTGGACTTGGCCGACTTCTTCCCCTCGATCCCGTTGTCCGTCACGGTCATCAGGGTCTTGCGGGCCACATCGTCCACCAGCTGGGCATAGATGTGCTTCAGCGAGCGGAACACCACGAGACGCGGACGCTCCGCCGTTCCCGTGACCTTCTTCCGCACGCGCAGATGACGGCGTGCGCGGCGTTCCGCGCCCGTCTTCGGAGTACGCATTGGCATTACTTACCTCCCGCCTTGCCGGCCTTGCGCCGGATCTGCTCGCCTGCATACCGCACGCCCTTGCCCTTGTACGGCTCCGGCTTGCGCAGCGAGCGAATTTCCGCGGCCACCTGGCCGACGATTTCCTTGTCCGCCCCTTCCACCACCACCTGCGTCGGCTGCGGCGCCGTCAGCTTGATCCCCGCCGGGGCCTTGAACTCGATCTGGTGCGAGTAGCCCAGCGCGAAGAGCAGGCCGTACGGCTTCACCTCGGCCTTGTAGCCGACGCCGGTGATCTCGAGCTGCCGCACGTAACCCTTGGTCACGCCTTCGATCATGTTGTGGATCAGCGTGCGCGAGAGGCCGTGCAGCGACTTGTGCGCCGTCTCATCCGACGGGCGGTTCACCGTGACCTGGTTCCCCGCGACCGCGATCTGCATCGCCGGGTTGAAGGTCCGCTTGAGTTCGCCCTTCGGCCCCTTCACGGTCACCACCGAGCCCGCGACGGTCACCGTCACGCCGGCCGGGATGTCCACGGGGAGCTTTCCAATACGCGACATGGATGGGCCCCCTACCAGACGATGGCGAGGAGCTCGCCGCCGGTGCGCGCCTGGCGCGCCTGCCGGTCGGTCATCAGCCCCTGCGAGGTGGACAGGATGGCGACGCCCAGCCCGTTGCGCACGCGCGGGATCTCCGAGACCCCGACGTACTTGCGCAGGCCCGGGCTCGAGACGCGCTGCAGCTCCCGGATCACCGGCTGGCCGCCGTGCGCGTACTTGAGCGAGACACGCAGCAGCTTCGCGCCCGTCTCGGACTCCACGATCTTGTAGTCCGTGATGAAGTTCGTCTCCTTGAGGAGGCGGGCGATCTCGGTCTTCACTTTCGAGGCCGGCATGTCCACGCGGCGGTGCTTCGATCCGACAGCGTTCCGGATCCGCGTGAGCATATCGGCGATGGGATCGGTCATGCTCATGGTAGTTCTCTGATCTCCTCTGGTTTCTGTCCTCGGGACAGACCTGTAGGAAGTGAATGTGACGGTGGACGGTGGACGGTGGACTGTAGACGTCTGCCGTCTACCGTCGACCGTCTACCGTCCGCTTCTTACCAGCTGGCCTTCCGGACGCCCGGCAACAGGCCGTTGTTCGCCATCTCGCGGAGCGCGATACGGCTCAGGCCGAACGCGCCCTCGAAGCCGCGGCTGCGGCCGGTCATCTGGCAGCGGTTGCGGAGGCGCGTCTTCGACGAGTTGCGCGGCAGCTTCTGCAGCGCGAACTGCGCGGCCACCTTCTCCTCGTCGCTGGCATTCGGGTTCTGGATCACCGCCTTCAGCGCCTTCCGCTTGGCGGCGTAGCGCTGCGTCAGCTGCTTGCGGCGGTCGTTCTTCTCGATGCTGCTCTTCTTGGCCATGGGCTCGGTCCGGTTAGTGCTTCACGAGGACAGGCTTCTCGTCGCCGCGGAACGGCATGCCGAGCTCGCGCAGCAGCGCCAGCGCCTGATCGTCCTTGTTCGTCGTCGTCACGAACGTGATGTCCATCCCGTGGATCTGCTCGACCTGGTCGTAGTTGATCTCGGGGAAGATCATCTGCTCCTTCACGCCCATCGAGTAGTTGCCGCGCCCGTCGAACGAACGCGTCGAGAGGCCGCGGAAGTCGCGCACGCGGGGCAGTGCGGTGGTCACGAACCGGTCCATGAACTCCCACATCCGCGCGCCACGCAGGGTGACGCTGACGCCGACTTCCTGTCCCTGCCGGAGGCTGAAGTTGGCGATCGACTTCTTCGCCTTCTTCCGCACCGGCTTCTGGCCAGTGATCACCGCCAGCTCGTCCACCACGGTGTCGAGCACCTTCGGCTGCTTGATCGCCTCGCCCATCCCGACGTTGACCACGATCTTCTCGAGGCCCGGGATCTGGTGCGGGTTCTTCAGCCCGAACTGCGCGGCCAGTCGCGACCGCACCGTCTGCTGGTAGTAGTCGCGCAGGCGCGGGGCCGGCACGGGGAGCTTGTCGCCCTTGTGCGACGCCGGGAGCATCGAGCTCCCCTTGTCTCCCTTGCCGCCCTTGGCGCCGCCCTTGGCCGCGCCCTTGGCGCCGGCGTCCTTCTTTTCCTTGGTTGCCATCAGTCAGGTCCTCGGCCTTAGCGGTTGCGCTTGATCGCGTCGCCGCTCTTCACGCTGATGCGCTCCTTCGTGCCGTCGGTGTCGATCCGGCGGCGCGTCCGCGTCGGGGCCCCCGACTTCGGATCCAGCAGCATCACGTTGGAGACGTGCACCGGCGCCGGCATGTCGATGATCCCCGACTGCTCGTTCGCGTTGCGCGCCTTCCGGTGCTTCTTCACCATGTTCACGCCTTCGATCACCACGCGCGCCTTCTTGGTCAGCACGCGGATCACCTTTCCTTCCTTGCCCTTGTCCTCGCCGCGCATCACGCGCACGGTGTCGCCCTTGGTCACGGGCAGCCGCTCGCGCTCGGCGTTGATCGCATGGCGCCGCGTCAGGCGCGACCCCAGGGTCTTCTTGTGCGTCAGGACGCGCATTTAGAGCACCTCCGGTGCCAGCGAGACGATCTTCATGTACCGGCGCTCGCGCAGCTCGCGCGCCACCGGGCCGAAGATGCGGGTCGCCCGCGGCTCGCCCTTGTCATCGATGATCACGACGGCGTTCTCGTCGAACCGGATGTAGCTCCCGTCCTTGCGGCGGGTCTCCTTGACCGTGCGCACCACCACGGCGCGCGCGACGTCCGACTTCTTCACCGTGCCATTGGGCAGCGCGTCCTTCACCGCGACGATCACCTGGTCGCCCAGCTTCGCGTAGCGGCGGCGCGTGCCGCCGAGCACGCGGATCACCAGCGCGCGCTTGGCGCCGCTGTTGTCCGCCACCTTCACCACGGATTCCTGTTGGATCATGGCCCGCTCCTCCTACTGCGCGCGTTCGAGGATTTCGACCACGCGCCACCGCTTGTCCTTGGACAGCGGGCGGGTCTCGGTGATCCGCACCGTGTCGCCGACCTTCGCCGAGTTCTGCTCGTCGTGGGCCTTCAGGCGCTTGGTGCGGGTCACCATCTTGCCGTACACCGGGTGCGGCACGCGACGCTCGATCGCCACCACCACCGTCTTCTGCATCTTGTCGCTGACCACCTTCCCCGTGCGCACCTTGCGCGCGGTCCGGGCGGCCGCATCCGTCTTCGTCGTTTCAGCCATGGGTCACTCCTGGGGTCAGCGGCCGGCGGCCGCGCCCGCGGCCTTCTCGCGCAGCACGGTCTTGAGTCGCGCGATGTCCTTGCGGATCACGCGCAGGCGCAGCGGGTCTTCCAGCGGCTCGGTGGCGCGCCGGAACCGGAGGCGGAACCGCTCCTCCTCCAGCTCCTTGATGCGCGCCTCGATCTCGGCGCCGCTCAACTCGCGAATCTTCAGGGCCTTCATGCGGTGTGCGCCTCCTCGCGGGCCACGAACTTCGTCTGGATGCCCAGCTTCGCGGCGGCCAGCGCCATCGCCTTCTGGGCTATCGTCTTGTCCACGCCCTCGATCTCGAACAGCACGCGCCCAGGCTTCACCACGGCCACCCATCCCTCAGGCGACCCCTTGCCCTTGCCCATGCGGGTCTCGGCCGGCTTCTTCGTGATCGGCTTGTCGGGGAAGATGCGGATCCACACCTTGCCGCCGCGCTTCACGTGGCGCGTCAGCGCCACACGGGCCGCCTCGATCTGCCGGTTGGACACCCAGCCGGGCTCCAGCGCCTGCAGCCCGTAGTGCCCGAACGACACCTCGGCGCCGCGCGTCGCGATGCCGCGCATGCGCCCCTTGAACATCTTGCGAAACTTGACTCGCTTCGGACTCAGCATCGGTCAGCGCCTCACGCGTCGGACGAGTAGGTGTTGCCGCGACGGCCTTCCACCTTCTCGCCCTTGAAGATCCAGACCTTCACGCCGATCGTCCCGAAGGTCGTCTTCGCCGTGCTGGTCGCATAGTCGATGTCGGCGCGCAGCGTGTGGAGCGGCACCCGTCCCTCGCGGTACCCTTCCACGCGCGCGATCTCGGCGCCGCCCAGGCGCCCGCCGCACTTCACCTTGATCCCCTCGGCCCCCATCCGCATCGCGCTCTGCACCGCGCGCTTCATCGCGCGACGGAACGAGATGCGCTGCGCCAGCTGCGCGGCGATGTTGTCGGCGACGAGCTGCGCCTCGATCTCCGGGCGCTTGATCTCCTCGACGTTGATGCCGACATCCTTCCCCGTGATCTGCTGGAGCTCGGACTTCAGCTTCTCCACTTCCTCGCCCTTCTTGCCGATCACCACGCCCGGACGGCCGGTGTGCAGCGTCACCACCACCTTCCCGGGCTTGCGGTCGATGTTGATGTCGGCGATCGCCGGGCTTGCATTGCCCGGGAATCGGCGCAGGCGCAGGTACTTCCGGAGGAGGTCATCCTCCTTCAGGAGCTGCGGATAGTCCTTCGTGGCAAACCACTTCGAGCGCCAGTCCTTCGTGACGCCCAGGCGGAAGCCGATCGGATTCGTTTTCTGTCCCATTAGCGCCCTTCCTTCTCGGCCACGATGATCTCGACGTGGCTGGTCCGCTTGTGGACGGGGGTCGCGCGGCCCATCGCCGCGGGCGTCCACCGCTTGAGCTTCGGCCCTTCGTTCACCGTCGCCTGCTTGATGTACAGCTGGTCCACGTCGAGCGACGCGTTCGTCGTCCGCGCGGCCTGCTCGGCGTTCGCGACGGCGCTCTTCAGCACCTTCGAGATCTGCTTCGCCGCGTGCTTCTTGCTGAACTGGAGCAGCGCGAGCGCGTCGTTCACCCCCAGCCCGCGGATCTGGTCAATGACCAGCCGCATCTTGTAGGGGCTCTGCCGCGTCGTGCGCTGGATGGCGCGTGCCTCGGCCATGGCTTACTTCCCTCCCTTCGCAGGGGCCGCCGCGGGCGCCGCCGCCGCTGCCGGCTTCGCCTTCGCGTCCGCCGCCTTCCCCGCCGCCGTGTGGCCGCGGAACAGGCGCGTCGGCGCGAACTCGCCCAGCTTGTGCCCCACCATGTTCTCGGTCACGTACACCGGGACGAACTTGTTCCCGTTGTGCACCGCGAACGTGTGCCCCACGAAATCGGGGAGCACCGTGCTCGCGCGCGACCACGTCTTCACGACCTTCTTCTCGTTGCGGGCGTTCATCCCCTGCACCTTCTTCATCAGGCTTTCCTGGATGAACGGGCCCTTCTTGATGCTGCGTGCCATATATGGATGCCCCGGTTAGCTCTGCGTGGCCTTGCCGCGCTTCCGGCCGCGGACGATGAGGCGCTGCGACGGCTTCTTCTTGTTGCGCGTCTTCACGCCCTCCTTCTTGCCCCACGGGCTCACCACGTTCCGGCCGCCGCGCGTGCGGCCGCCATGCGGGTGGTCCACCGGGTTCATCACTTCGCCGCGCACCTTCGGCCGGCGGCCGGCCCAGCGCGTCGCGCCCGCCTTGCCCGCCGACTTCAACTCGTGCTCCGCATTCCCCACCTCGCCAATCGTGGCCAAGCAGTTCCCGTGGATGAGGCGCATTTCGGTGGACGCCATGCGTAGCGTCACGTATTCGCCTTCCTTGGCGACCACCTGCAGCGACGTGCCGGCCGAGCGGGCCATCTGGCCGCCCTTCCCCGGCGTGAGTTCCACGTTGTGCACCGCGGTGCCCAGCGGGACCTCCTTCAGCGGCATCGCGTTGCCCGTGCGCACGTCCGCGCCCGGCCCCGACGTCACCGTGTCGCCCACCGCCAGCCCCTTCGGGTGGATGATGTAGCGCAGCTCCCCGTCCGCGTACTTCACCAGCGCGATGCGCGCCGAGCGGTTGGGATCGTACTCGATGTGCGCGACCGTGGCGGGCACGCCGTGCTTGTTTCGCTTGAAGTCGATGATGCGGTACTTCCGCTTGTGCCCGCCGCCGAGGCGGCGCATCGAGATGTGACCGTGATTGTCACGTCCGCCCGACTTCTTGAGCGGTTCGGTGAGCGACTTCTCCGGCGTCGACCGTGTGATCGTGTCGAAGTCCGACACGCTGCGGAAGCGCGAGGAGGCCGTCACCGGCTTGAACTGACGGATGCCCATGGATTAGCCCTCAAAGATCTCGATCGTGTCGCCCGCGCGGAGCTTCACGATGGCCTTCTTCCAGCGCGGACGGAGCCCGATGCTCTGCCCCACGCGGCGCGGCTTCCCGCGCTGCTGCGACGTCCAGACGCCGGTCACGTGCACGCCGAACAGCGACTCGATGGCCTGTTTGATGGCCGCCTTGTTCGCCTCCGGATGCACCTCAAACGTGTATTCGCCCCGGTCTTGGAACGCCGCCGAGCTCTTCTCGGTGACGATGGGGCGCACGATCGTGCGATAGGTGTTCGGCATCGGTTACTTCCCCTTCTTCTTCGGCGCGGCCTTCTTGGCCGGCGCCTTCTTCGTGGCCGCCGGCTTCGCCGGCGCCTTCTTTGCGGGCGCCTTCTTCGCCGGCGCCTTCGCCGCCGCCTTCTTCGCGGTCGCCTTCTTCGCCGCCTCGGCAGCCTTCTTTGCCTTCGGCGCCTTCGGCGCCGCGGCCTTCTTCACCTTCACCTTCTCCACCGCCTTCTCGGCCACCGGGGCTAGCGTCTGGCCGATGGCCGACGCCTCCACCAGCACCACATCCGACCAAAGCAGGTCGTAGGTCGAGGCGTCGCTGTACGGCATCACCCGGACCTTCGGCAGGTTGCGGCCGCTCAGGTAGACGGTCGGCTTCACGCCGTCGGTGAGGATGAGCGCGTTCTGGTGCGCCACGCCGAGCCGCGCGAGCAGCTGGTGCAGCTGCGCCGTCTTCGGCTTCTCGTACGCGAAGCGGTCGATCACCACCACGGCGTTGTCGCGGGCGCGAGCATTGAACGCGCTCTTGCGCGCCAGCTGACGCACCTGCTTCGGCACCTGCTGCGAGTAGTTGCGGTCGCCGTGCGGGCCGAACACCGTGCCGCCGCCCGGCCAGTTCGGGGCGCGCGTCGAACCCTGGCGGGCCCGGCCGGTCCCCTTCTGCTTCCACGGCTTCTGGTTGCCGCCGACCACCAGGCCGCGCGTCTTCGTGTACGCGGTCGCCTGGCGCTGGTTGGCGAGCATCGCCTTCACCGCCTGCTGCATCACCGGCACGTTCACCGTGCCGTCAAACGTCGTCTGGGGAAGGCTCACCTTCTCGCGCGGCGTCCCCAGCGCGGTGTAGGCGGCCGCCTCGAACTGCATCGTATCAGCCATGGGTTAACCCTGCTTGCGGACGAGCACGATGCCGTTCTTCGGCCCGGCCACCGCACCGCGGAGGTACAGGAGATGGCGATCCGCGTCGATCTTCTCGACCCGGAGGTTGATCTGCGTGTGGCGCTCGGCGCCGAAATGCCCCGGCATGCGCTTGCCCTTGATGACGCGCGACGGGTCCGTGCCTGGGCCCACCGAGCCCGGGCGGCGGTGCTTCGTGTTGCCGTGCGTGTTGGGACCGCCGCCGGCGCTGTGCCGCTTGACGATGCCCTGGAAGCCGCGCCCCTTGCTCGTCCCCGTCACCTTCACCATCTCGCCGGGGGCGAAGATGCCGACGGTGATCACGTCGCCGACGCTGTACGCCGGGACCTCGGGATTCTTGCCCGGCGCGTCATCGAGACGCACCGACTTCAGCACGCGCGGCGCGGCCTGCAGCCCCGCCTTGAGGGCGTGCCCGACTTCGGCCTGCGGCGCGCGCACCCCACGGGGCTCGCGCTCCCCCTTCTTGCTCGCCCGGCGCGCCTTCTGCGCCCCGTAGCCGAGCTCGACCGCCGCAAAGCCCGCCGCCTCCTTCGTCGTCACCTTGGTGACGGGATTCGGCGTCGCCTCCACGACGGTCACGGGGATCTGCTGCCCCGCCTCGTTGAAGATCTGGGTCATCCCCAGCTTCTTGCCAATGATTCCGATCATGAATTCCTCTCGTGAGTCGCGGCCGCGATCGCCGAATGCGAACGCTGATTGGCCGTTGGACTGTTAGCCGGGGGTCGGAAGCTGGTCGCGGCAACGTGTCATCTGCCGTCCACCGTCCGCCGTCCACCGTCTATTGCCTTTCACTCCACTTTGATCTCGACGTCCACGCCCGCCGGCAGATCCAGCTTGGTGAGCGCGTCCACCGTCTGCGCGCGCGAGTCGAGGATGTCGATCATGCGCTTGTGCGTCTTCCGCTCGAACTGCTCGCGCGACTTCTTGTCGACATGCGGCGACCGCAGCACGGTCCAGCGCTGCGTCTTCGTCGGCAGCGGAATCGGGCCGCTGACCTGCGCCCCCGTCTTCTCCGCCGTGCGGACGATGTCCGCCGCGGCCTGGTCGATGACGGCGTGGTCGAACGCCTTCAAGCGAATGCGGATCTTGCCTGCCATGGGATTTCTCTCTCTCTCGAAAGTGACGGTGGACGGTGGACGGTAGACGGTGGATCAACCGTCCACCGTCAACCGTCTGCCGTCATCGTCCTTACTTCAGGATCTTGGTCACGACGCCCGCGCCCACCGTCCGCCCGCCCTCGCGGATGGCGAACCGCAGCGTCTCTTCCATCGCGATCGGGGTGATCAGCTCGATCGTCATCTGCACGTTGTCGCCCGGCATGATCATCTCGGTCCCCGGCTGCAGCTCGATGGAGCCCGTCACGTCCGTCGTGCGGAAGTAGAACTGCGGGCGGTAGCCCTTGAAGAACGGCGTGTGGCGGCCGCCCTCGTCCTTCGTCAGCACGTAGATCTCCGCCTCGAACTTCGTGTGCGGCGGGATGGAGCCCGGCTTCGCCAAGCACATGCCGCGCTCGATTTCCTTCTTGTCGACGCCGCGGAGGAGCAGGCCGACGTTGTCGCCCGCCTGGCCGTCGTCGAGCAGCTTGCGGAACATCTCGACGCCCGTGCAGACCGTCTTCTTGTCCGAGCCGAAGCCGACGATGGCGAGTTCGTCGCCCGTCTTCACCTTGCCGCGCTCAATGCGCCCCGTGGCCACGGTGCCGCGGCCGGTGATCGAGAACACGTCCTCGACCGGCATCAGGAACGGCTTGTCCACCTCGCGCTCCGGCTGCGGGATGTACTCGTCGAGCGCCTTGACCAGCTCGTCGATCGACGCGACCCACTTCGGGTCCCCTTCGATGGCGCGGATCGCCGCGCCACGGATCACCGGCGCGTTGTCGCCGTCGAAGTTGTACTTCGAGAGCAGCTCGCGGACCTCGAGCTCGACGAGGTCGAGCAGCTCGGGGTCGTCCACGAGGTCGCACTTGTTCAGGAAGACGACGATCTTCGGCACGTTCACCTGGCGGGCGAGCAGGATGTGCTCGCGCGTCTGCGGCATCGGGCCGTCCACCGCCGAGACCACGACGATCGCGCCGTCCATCTGCGCGGCGCCGGTGATCATGTTCTTCACGAAGTCGGCGTGCCCGGGGCAGTCGACGTGCGCGTAGTGACGGTTCGCCGACTCGTACTCCACGTGCGACGTGGCGATCGTCAGGATCTTAGTGGCGTCACGGCGGCCCTGCGACTCCGAAGCCTTCGCGACCTGGTCATACGACACGTACTTCGTGCCGTAGCCCTTGTCGGACGAAATCTTCGTCAGGGCGGCGGTGAGGGTCGTCTTGCCGTGGTCGACGTGGCCGATCGTGCCGACGTTCACGTGCGGCTTGGTGCGCTCGAACTTTGCCTTGGCCATGGGAAAGGGTCCTGTCTGAAAAAGGGTGGTACGGGGTTACTTCGCCTTGGAAACGATCTCTTCCATCTTCGCCTTCGGGACTTCCTCGTAGTGCGAGAACTCCATCGAGTACACCGCGCGCCCCTGCGTCATGCTGCGGAGCCGCGTGGAGTAGCCGAACATCTCGCTCAGCGGCACGGTCGACGCGATCACCTGCGCCTCCCCGCGCTGCATCATGCCGCCGATCTTGCCCCGGCGGGACGACAGGTCGCCGAGGACGTCGCCCATGTACTGCTCGGGGGTCACGACCTCGACCTTCATCATCGGCTCGAGGATCACCGGGCCGGCCGCCTTCGCCGCCTCCTTGATCGCCATCGAGCCCGCAATCTTGAACGCCATTTCGCTCGAGTCCACGTCGTGGTACGAGCCGTAGACCAGCTCGACCTTCACGTCGACCATCGGGTAGCCGGCCAGGATGCCGTTCTCCAGCGCCTCCTTGATGCCGGCCTCCACCGGGCCGATGTACTCCCGCGGGACGACGCCGCCGACGATCTTGTCCTCGAACACGTAGCCGTGCCCGGGCTCGGCCGGCTCTGCGTTGATCACGACGTGGCCGTACTGGCCCTTGCCGCCCGACTGGCGGATGAACTTGCCCTCGACCTTCGTGACGCGCTTGCGGATCGTCTCGCGGTAGGCCACCTGCGGGCGGCCGACGTTGGCGTCCACCTTGAACTCGCGCATCATGCGGTCGACGATGATCTCGAGGTGGAGCTCGCCCATCCCGGAGATGATCGTCTGCCCCGTCTCCGGGTCCGTGTGGACGCGGAAGGTCGGATCCTCCTCGGCGAGCTTGTTCAGCGCGATGCCCATCTTGTCCTGGTCGGCCTTGGTCTTCGGCTCGACCGCGACGTCAATGACGGGCGTCGGGAACTTCATCGCCTCGAGGATGATCGGCGTGTTCTCGTCGCAGAGCGTGTCGCCGGTGCGGGTCTCCTTCAGGCCGATGGCCGCGGCGATGTCGCCGGCGCGCACTTCCTCGATCTCCTCGCGCTTGTTGGCGTGCATCTGGAGGAGGCGGCCGATGCGCTCGCGTTTGTCCTTCGTGCTGTTGTAGACGTGCGAGCCGGCCTTGAGGACGCCCGAGTAAACGCGGAAGAAGGTCAGGCGGCCGACGAACGGATCGGTGGCGATCTTGAAGGCCAGCGCCGCGAACGGCGCCTCGTCGCTGACCGCGCGCGTGTCGTACGTCTCGTCGTGGTGCGGGAGGTGCCCCTGGATGGCGGGGACGTCCACCGGCGCCGGGAGGAAGTCGATGACCGCGTCGAGCAGCGCCTGCACGCCCTTGTTCTTGAACGAGGCGCCGCAGAGGACCGGGCAGAACTCCATCTTGATCGTCGCCGCGCGGATGGCGTGGCGGATCTCGTCGACGGTCAGCGCGTCGGCGCCCTCATTGAGGAACTTCTCGATCAGCTCGTCGTCGTGCATCACCGCCGCCTCGATCAGCTCGTGGCGGGCGTCCTCGACCTTCTGCTTCATGTCGTCGGGGACGTCGGTGACCGTGAAGGTCTTGCCCAGCG
>VHBQ01000026.1 GCA_016871855.1 Gemmatimonadota bacterium | reverse complement strand
CACGCAGGCGACCAAGAACCCGGACAAGAAGATGAAGCAGTACGCCGCGGAGTTGGGGCTCGACGCGTCGAAATTCGACGAGTGCCTGGACAGCCAGCGGCACTACCCGAACATCAAGGCGAGCGGCGCCGAGGCGGAGCGGCAGGGGATTGGTGAGACGCCGTCGTTCATCATCGGGGGCAAGAAGTACGCGGGGAGCCTCCCGTACGACGAGATCAAGCGCCTCGTGGACGAGGAGCTCGTGCGGCTTGGCAAGGCGGACACCGCCAAGAAGGGCGCCAAGTGACACGCCGCATGCTCATCGCCGTGCTGGCCCTCGTTGGGCTCTTCGTGGCGGTGTACCTGTGGATGTTCAAGCTTGGGCTCATCGGTTCGCTGTCGTGCAAGATCGGCGGCTGCGACAAGGTCAACACGAGCCCATGGGCGATGTTCTTGGGACAGCCCGTGGCGTTCTGGGGCGTGCTGTACTACGTCGGCACCTTCGCCGCGGCGTACGCGGCCACGCTGGAACGCTTCGCTGCGGACCGGCGCGCCGCGCTGCTGCTCGTGGGGCTCACCGGATGGGGCGTGCTGTTCAGCGGCTACCTCACGTATCTCGAGGCGGCCGTGATCCACGCGTGGTGCCAGTGGTGTGTCGTCAGCGCGATCATCATCTGCATCATGTTCGTGCTGGCGGTGTGGGAGTGGAGGAGGGCGGAGTAGCACAGAGTGGCACAGAGTGGCACAGAAAAGCACAGAACAGCACAGACGCAACGAAGGGGGCCCGTGAAATCGCGGGCCCCCTTTTCCGTGCTTCTCCGTGCGTCTCCGTGTTTCTCCGTTTTCCTACGCCCGCCGAATCTCCCCCTTCTTCCCCCCCGACGCCTCGCTCAGGCGCAGGCGCGGCCGGACGTCCTCCTTCTGCTCTGCCCGCGAGGTCGGCAGCAGGTCGCGGCCCAGCACCACCAGCACGCGCGTGACGACGACCGACGCCAGCGGCTCCGGCACGGCCATCTCCCGGATGTAGGTGTCGATGGCGCGGTCGAAGGGCAGCTCCTCGGCCAGCGCATCCACGAACGTCAGCGCGTTCTCGACGTGCGTGCGAACGAGCGCCTCCTCGGCGCGCGCCTGCGCGAGCCGCATGCGCCGCTCGGCGGCCGGGGGCAGCTTGCGGGGAAAGAGCGATTCGGGGAGGAAGTGGTCGAGCACGATTGAATTACGAGCGAGGGTGCGCCCGGGTTACACGCGACGGGCGAGCGCGACGCCGATGGCGACGGCCGTAGAGACGGCGGCGAGCACCCACGGGAGCCACCACGGCGCCCGCTCGAGCGCGGCGCGGAACCCCGTGTGCGCCTGGTCCGGGCGCAGGGCGTCCATGAGCTCCCGGGCACGGCGCGGCCGCTCGTCGGGCGACTTGGCGAGGCAGCGCATGACGAGCCGGGCCAGCGGGGCCGGCGTGTCCGGGCGCCGCTTGGTCACGGGCTCCGGCGCCTCCCGCGCGTGCGCGATCATCACGGCCTGGGGCGTCTTCCCCCGGAACGGCGGATGCCCGGTGAGCATCTCGTACGCGACGCAGCCGATGCTGTACAAATCCGCGCGGTGGTCCAGCGCGGGGTCGCCGGCGGCCTGCTCGGGCGCAATGTAGGTGGGCGTGCCGAGGCTGGTGCCCTGCAGGGTGATGCGTGGCGCGGTCGCGGTGCTCGTGGTCGCGGACGTTGCGTTGCTCAGCGCCTTCGCGATGCCAAAGTCCAGCACGACCGCCTGTCCGTGGAAGAGCATCACGTTCTCGGGCTTGATGTCGCGGTGCACCACGCCCTGCTCGTGCGCGAAATCCAGCGCACCGGCGACCTCGGTCAGGATCTGCGTCACGCGCTCGAGCGACATCGGCCGCTCGCGCGCCATGAGCTCCCGCAACGACTCCCCTTCCACGAAGGGCATCGAATAGAACAGGGTGCCCTCCAGCTGCCCGGCGTGCAGCAGCGGGACGATGTGCGGATGCTGCAGGCGCGCGGCCAGCGCGATCTCCCGCTTGAAGCGCTCCGCGCTCAGCGTGGCCGCCAGCTCCGGGTCGAGCACCTTGAGCACGACTTGGCGATGCAGCGCCTTCTCCTTCGCCAGGAACACGCGGGACATCCCGCCACGGGGGAGCTCGTCCAGCAGGACGTAGTCCGCGGCCAGCGCCTGCTCGAGCGTCGCACGCAAGTCAGCCGTCATCTGCACCTCTCCGGTGCCGGGGGGCGACGCCAGCCAAGCAGCCGGCGCCAATCGTCAGTCGGAATTCTCAATCGAATTCCGGAGTCGGAATCCGAAGTCCCAATCCTGAATCAGCTTTCCTCAGCTTCGTACTGCTCCTTCAACGACGCCACGACCGACGGATCGGCGAGCGTCGTCGTGTCGCCCAGTGTGCGACCCTCAGCGATGTCGCGGAGGAGGCGGCGCATGATCTTCCCGGAGCGCGTCTTGGGCAGGTCGGCGCTGAACAGCACGTCGTCGGGCCGGGCGATGGCGCCGATCTTCTCGGCCACGAACTCGCGCAGCTCGTCGCGCAGGGCGGGGCTGCGGTGGAAGCCGTCGCGCAGCGTGACGAACGCCGCGATGACCTGTCCCTTGAGCTCGTGGGCCTTGCCGACCACCGCGGCCTCGGCGACCGCCGGGTGCTCGACCAGCGCGCTCTCCACTTCCATGGTGCCGATCCGGTGGCCGGCAACGTTTAGCACGTCGTCCACGCGCCCCATGATCCAATAGAAGCCATCGTCGTCACGCTTGGCGCCGTCGCCGGGGAAGTACAGGTCCGGACGCCCCGGCCACTTCGAGAAGTAGGTGTCCCGGTAGCGTTGGTCGTCGCCCCAGATGGTGCGAAGCATCGACGGCCATGGGCGCGTGAGGGCCAGCAGGCCGCCGCCGACCGCGATCTCCTTTGCCGCGGAATCGAGCAGGGCGGCGAAATACCCTGGGAGCGGCTTGGTGGCGCTGCCCGGCTTGGTGAGGGTCAGTCCGGGCAGCGGGGAGATCACGATGGCGCCCGTCTCCGTCTGCCACCACGTGTCCACGATTGGGCAACGGTCCCCACCGATGACGCGGTGGTACCAGACCCAGGCCTCGGGATTGATCGGCTCGCCGACGGTCCCCAGTAGGCGCAGGCGCGAGAGGTCGTGCTTTGCGGGATGCTGCTCGCCCCACTTCATGAACGCGCGAATCGCCGTCGGCGCCGTGTAGAAAACGGAGACGCCGTACTTCTCGCAGATCTCCCAGAACCGATTGCGCTCCGGCCAATCGGGCGCTCCCTCATACATCACGCACGTGGCGCCGTTGGCCAGCGGCCCATACACCAGATAGGAATGCCCGGTGACCCAGCCTACGTCGGCGGTGCACCAGAAGACGTCGTCTTCCTTGAGGTCAAACACGTACTTCGTCGTAGCCGCCACGCCGGTGAGGTAGCCGCCGGTCGTGTGCACGATCCCCTTCGGCTTTCCCGTGGTGCCGGAGGTGTAGAGAATGAAGAGCACGTCTTCTGCGTCCATCGCTTCCGGCGGACAGTCCGCCTTGGCCGTCTGCATCAGGCGATGCCACCAGTGGTCGCGCCCCTCTCGGAACTGGGCGAACGACTCGTCGCCCATGCCGCCGGGACGGCGCTGCACGACGATGACGTGCTTCACCGTCGGCGCGTCCTCGAGCGCCTTGTCGGCGTTGCGCTTCAGCGCCGACACCTGGCCGCGGCGATATCCGCCGTCGGCTGTGATCAGCACCTTGGCCTGTGCGTCATTCATGCGATCGCGCAGCGACTCCGGCGAGAAGCCGCCGAAGACCACGCTGTGAATGGCGCCGATGCGCGCGCAGGCCAGCATCGCAATGGCCGCCTCGGGGATCAGCGGCAGGTAGATGCCCACGCGGTCGCCGCGTTCGACGCCCAGCGACTTCAGCACGTTGGCGAACTTCTGCACCTCGCGGTACAGGTCCCAGTAGGTCAGCACGCGCGCGTCGCCGGGCTCCCCCTCCCAGACGATGGCCGCTTTGTTGCGATGCGCCCCGCGCACCCACCGGTCAATGCAGTTCACCGAGACGTTCAGCCGGCCGCCATGGAACCACTTCGCGTGCGGTGGTGCCCAGGTCAGCGTCTCGGTGAACGGCACCATCCACTCCAGCTCCCGCGCGTGGCGCGCCCAGAACGCCTCGTAGTCGCGCTCCGCCTCGGCGTGTAGCGAGGCGTCGTTCACCAGTGCGTGATGACGAAACTGGTCGGACGGCGGGAACGAGCGGTTCTCGGTGAGCAGCGTGTCGAGGTCGGACATGGCGGACGGGTCGGAAGCGGCGGTGGCGGCGAGCGCGGCAGCCTCTCGCACGGAACGGGACAGACGATAGCCGCCACGGCGCTCGCCGGCAACGTGCGCGCCTGACGCACCGGGCCGCGCGCGTGATGTGACGACTCCGCGTGCGTTGTGACTATAACGGAAGTTGACGCCGTCCAGCGAGTTGCCGTCGCGCGGGGCGCAGCACCGGGTCTCAGGCCACCGTCACGATGTGACGATCGCGTAACCTATTGCTGTGAAGCGACTTGCCCGTCACAGGCGCTTGGCACGCTTCTCGCAGTTGTGAAGGTCAACAACTGAACGCTGCATCACCCGATAAGAGCACACCCGCCGCGAGGCGGGGCCGCAGAGCAGGGAGTCTCAGAGTACCGAGATGGTCCGGCCGCCGAAGGTGAGCGATGCCAAGAAAGGCAACGCAGCAACACCGGAGGCTTCATGCGGATGGCGCTGGTCGGGCGCGGCGAGGAGGCCACGATGTACCCGCTCCCCAATGCTGATCGTGTGGTACTGCAGGCGCCCGAGCGACTGGTCTCGGAGCACCGGCTCGACTTCCGGCGCGACGCCCTCGAGCGGCTGTCGCAGGCGGTGTCGCACGGCGCATCGCGGCTCACGATCGACCTGCGCGAGACGCGCGAGGTGGACGCCAGCGGCCTCGGCGTCCTGGTGCTCCTGCAGAAACGGGCGCGCGAGCAGTACCTGACCACCTGCCTGACGCACACGCCGCCGACGGTTCGGCATCTGCTGCACCTGACGCAACTCGAGTCGCTCTTCGAGTTCGAGGAGTAGCGATCGCGAGCGGTCGATCGCGGCGCCCGCGCGGCGCCAGCGCGGCGCCAGCGCGCCAGCCCCAAGACGCGTTATTCTACCGGATTCGGCCAAGGCGGCCGGATCCGGTTCGGTTTTCCCCCTGCCCGTCAGCCAAATGACTGCCTCCTCGCTGCTGCGCGTGCCCCTCCTCGGTGTCATCGTCTTCGCCGCCTGCACGCGCCTTCCGACGCCGTCGGAGCCAGCCGTCCCGCTCTTCGCCAAGCGCGCGGAATCGCCGCGCGGGATGGTCTCTGCATCGCACGCCGACGCGGCGGCCGCGGGCGCGCGGATCCTGCGAGAAGGCGGCAACGCGGTGGATGCCGCGGTGGCGACGGGATTCGCCCTTTCCGTGGTGGATCCCTCGCAGACGGGATTGGGCGGCGGCGGCGGCATGGTCGTGTGGCATCGCGCGCAGCGCCGAGCCGACGCGCTCGACTTCTATGCGCGCAGCGGCGCCGACCCGGATTGGGCGCGCGTGGACACGGCCTGGGCACGCCGTCCCATCAACGGGCGCGCGGCGGGCGTTCCCGGCGCCGTGGCTGGCTTGCTCGAAGCGCACGGTCGATGGGGCAAGCTGCCGCTCGCGCAGGTGATGGCCCCTGCCATTGCGCTGGCGCGCGGCGGGTTCATTGTCTCACCGCTGCTCGCGCGCACCTCGGAGTCTGCCCGCGCGAAACTCGCCGCCGACAGTGCGGCGGCGGCGCTCTTTCTCCCGGGCGGTCAGGCGCTGCGTCCGGGCGACCGCCTGGTGCAGGAGCAGTTGGCGCAGACGCTGGAGCACATCGTGCAGGGCGGGCGCGCCGCCTTCTACGAGGGGGCGCTCGCCACGCGCGCCGTGGCCAAGATGCGCTCGCTGGGAAGCCCGGTGACGGAGGCGGACTTCAAGGCGTATCCGGTGACGGCCAAGCGTCCGGTCTGCTCGCCGTGGCTCGATTTCACCCTGCTTGGCGCTGCGCCGCCGCTGGGCGGAGCCACGACCATCACGGCGCTCAACCTGCTCTCGGCGACGAACGCCAAGGCCCTGGGTTCGCCCACCACTGAGGGGGCGGCCGCGGTGCGCCTGCTCGGCGCGATGCGCGTGGCCGGTGCAGATGTCGGGCGGTATCGCGGCGATCCCGCCGTGTTTGGCGTTCCAACTCGCGGGCTGACCAGCCCCGCCTTTGCCGCCAGCCGTGCCGCGGCCACCGCCGCGCTCGAGGGTGGCGCGGACGTGACGGCTGGCGACCCCTGGGCGGACGATGCGGCGGCTCCCCGAGGCCAGTGCGCGGCGCTCGACGGCTGGGGCGCCAGCACGCTCGGCCCCGAGCGCGCCACGGCGCCGCGCGGCGCTCGCGACGGCGGCGACGACGAGGCCGCGTCCAACACCACCCACTTCAGCGTGGTGGACGCCGACCGCAACGCGGTCTCGTTGACCTTCACGGTGGGCGTGCTCTTTGGCTCCGGCGTGTTCGTCAACGGTTACTTCCTGAACTCCGGCGCCGGCAACTTCGACGCGCAGACGCGCGGCCCGAACCGCTACGCGAGTTCGACCATCTCGCCGACGATCGTGCTGCAGGGCGACGAGGTGCGATTCGTCGTCGGCGCCGCCGGCTCGCAGTACATCCCGACCGCGACCACGCAGGTCACCTTCCGGCATCTCGCGCTCAACGAGGATCCCTGGACGGCGATCGCGTCGCCGCGCCTCCAGCCGGTGCAGGGACGCACGGTCGAAGTCGAGGCAGGGTTCTCGCCCGCGGTATACGCCGCACTCAAGGCCAGCGGATACCAGCCGCTCTCGCGCGTGGGCGACATCATGTTCGGCGGGGTGCACGCGATCGCCGTGATGCGGGGCAAGATCATCGGCGTGGCCGATCCGCGGCGGGATGGAGCAGCCATCGCCTACTGATCGAGGATTGGGACCGAGGATCACGATTCAGGATCACGACTGAGGACCGCGACCGGCGATGATCGCCAATCGCGGTCCTCGATCGTTATCTTCGATCGGAGTCCGCGATCCAAATCCTCAATCGGTAGTTCTCATGCTTCATCCCTGGCACGACCTCCCCACCGGCTCGCACCCGCCGGAGAGCGTCACGGCGGTCATCGAGATCCCTCGCGGCAGCCGCAACAAGTACGAACTCGACAAGGAGTCGGGGCTCTTCAAGCTGGATCGCGTGCTCTACAGCGCCGTGCACTACCCGGGTGACTACGGGCTGATCCCGCGCACGCTGCACGAGGACGGCGATCCCCTGGACGTGCTGGTCCGCATCAATGAACCCACGTTCGTCGGCTGCCTCATCGAGGTGCGCCCCATCGGCGTGCTGCGACTGCGTGATCGCGGGGAACCGGACGACAAGATCCTCGCCGTCCCGGTGAACTCACCGCACCACGAGGAGCACTTCGACATCGCTGACATGCCGCAGCACTACCTCCTCGAGATCGAGCACTTCTTCCACATCTATAAGGATCTCGAAGGGAAGCGCTGCGAGATCGTCAGTTGGGGCAAGAGCGAGGACGCGCTCAAGACGATCAACGAGTCGATGACGCGCTACCAGGAGAAGTTCCCGGCGTAGCCCGCCCCGGGCGCTCGACCGCCTACCGACCCAGCAGTCGCCGCTTCCACGCCTCGAGCGCGCCTTCGCGCGGCAGGCGCATCTCGACGCGCACGCCTCCCATGACGGCCGTCCCCTGCACACGGACCATCGGCGGGGAGCCGTCGGCAGGGACCCCGCGGGTCTTGTCCGTGAACTCTCCCATGATCGCGAGGCCGTCCACGTCGGCCCGCACACCCGGCGGGAGGATGATCCGCACCTCGCCCATGACAGCGGTGGCGTCGATGTCCACGCCCCCTTCTGGGAGTTGCACCTCGCGCAGGTCGAGCCGCACCGAACCCATGATCGCCCGTACCACGATCTGCGTGGGCACGACCCACGCCCCCTCGCGGTTCACCTCGGCCATCAGGGCCAGCAGACGCTTTTCGCGCGGCGCGCTGCCCGCGGGGGCGACGGCATACATCGGGAATGCCGCCGGTGTGGCCGTCGCCGGCAGGGCCGGCAGTCCGGTGAGCAGTCCCTGCAGCGCCTCGCGGGACGGCGCGCGATACACCTCCTCGAAGCGCGCTTCCAGCTCCTGCGTGGTGAGGTGGTCCTGCGCATAGTGCGCGCAGAGTACCTGCACCGTCCGCTCGCGCTCCAGTTCGAGGTTCACGGGATCCTTCGTGGCCATGCTTATGGTTGCGCGCCGATGGCGCCGTGGTCGGCCGGCTCCGGGTCGTCGGTCCGCAGGATCTTCTCGTAGAGCAGCGCGGCGACGATCGCTCCGGTGATCGGCGCCAGCCAGTAGATGCCCTGCGCTTCGAAGATGCCGCTCGCGAACGCGGGGCCGAACGACCGGGCGGGATTCAGGGAGGCGCCGGTGAAACCGCCGATCGCCAGCATCACGGCGGACATCACGCCGCCGATCGCCAGCCCGCCCAGCCGCGGCGCGCGATGGTCCACTGCGGTGCCGAAAACCGCCCAGACGAGCAGCATCGTGCCGACGGCCTCGAGGAAGAACGCCTGCCCGGAGGTGACGTCGAGCGACACCTGCTGACCGCCGCCGCGCGTGGCCGCGAACAGGGCCGCGGGCACCGAGAACTTCAACGCGTACGCCGCCGCCGTGGCGCCGGCGAGCTGGGCAACGATGTACAGTCCCGCCATCACCGGCTCGATGCGGCGCACGACGAGCATGCCGATGGTCACCGCCGGGTTGAAATGCGCGCCGATGTGCATGAACGCCGAGACGAAGACCGCGAGCACGAGGCCGGTGGCCAGCGCCACGGCCACGGGATTGCCGCCGCGTTCGGTGGCTTGCATCACCGCCGCGCTCCCCACGAACGCGAGCGCGAAGGTGCCGATGAACTCGGAGAGGAGATGACGAACGGAGTCGCGCATGGGAGTGCCGGCTGAGGGAACGGGACGGATTGGGCGCTGCTGCGAAACTAGACCGCCCCCCGACGATGGTCCACCCCGCCCGTGCCGCTAGCGCGTGGCCGGGTCGAAGCGGCCGTAGAGGCGCTGGGCATGCACGAGCGGTTCGTCACCGGACACGTGGGCCACCCGGACCTCGCCGACGATGATCAGGTGGTCACCGCCGGGGTACTCGGCGACACGACGGCAGACGAGGTGCGAGACGGCCCCTTCGATGAGTGCGGGTCCCTCCGACGCGCGCCGCGTGGCGATGCCGTCGAACCGCGCGACGTCCTTGGTCGCGAAACGCCTGGAGACGTCCTCCTGTCCGGCGGCGAGGATGCTGACACCGAACCACTCGGCGTCGCGGAGGTGCGGCAAAAGCGTCGCGGACTGCTCGACGCAGACCAGCGCGAGCGGCGGGTCGAGTGACAGCGACGCGAACGCGCTCACCGTCATGCCGTGGTCTGCCCCGTCCGCCCCGCGGGCCGTGACAACGGTCACGCCCGTGGCGAACCGAGCCATCGCCTCGCGAAACGCCTCCACGGTGGCCGGTTTCATATTCACCACAATCCCGCGGCGACGACGCCGCCAACGCCCGTGGACACGGCGTTCACGGTGTCGTTCGTCATCCAGCGCACTCCCGATCGGTGGTGGCTGCGGTAGCCGCACGGATGCACGCGTCGTTCCGTCCAGTCGCCGCACACGTCGCACCACCGCCGCGATTGCACCGTGGCCCCGAGCACGGAATCGACAAGGGCGCCCGCGACGCCCCCGAGGAACACCGCCTCGAGGCGCGGAAGGTCGAACGGCACCGTCAGCGATGCGACGGCGCACACCGCCATTACGAACGCCCCCCCCACCGCCGCCGCCACGCCGTGCGCGCTCACCGCGCCCGACGTGCCCGGCGTGGTGGAACGAAGCGTGGCCAGCGAGCGCGGCGCCGCCTTCAGCGCCATGCCGACCTCGGTGGCCCACGTGTCCGCCATCGCCGTGGCGAGCGCGCCGAACCCGAACAGCCCGACGTGCCACGAGTCGGTGAAGACCCAGATGAGCGCGGCTGCCGCAAACCAGCCACCGTTGGCCAGCACCTGCCACGCATCGCGGGCCCTCACCTCAGGAAGCACAAGCCGCGACCGCAGCCGCTTCTCGTCGCGCTGCCAGTCGCTGAGTGCCACCGAACTGTAGAAGAAGACCACGAGTGAGAGCGCCCACCCCGCGCCGCCGATCGCGGCCGCGGTGCCCACGGCGAACGCCGCGTACGCGCCGGCGAGCGTCACGTGGCCACGGCGCGACGCCTGGAGGGCCACCGCGCCCGCCAGGGCGCCGCCGATGAGCATGCGTGGGATGATGTCGATGAACACGGGGCGGAATGGGCGGCGGCCACGGAGCGTGCGAGGATATTCGATGGCGGCGACGCGCCACGCAAGCGCTCGAACGCGTCGTCGGCGTCGCTTGTTCCGCCAACCGCTGGCGCGTTACCTTGCGATCCTGATGCCCGACCTCGTCGATCCCCTCATTCCGCTCAGCCTGCTCGAGGCGGTCCGCACCGTGGACTTGCCCGACAACGACTTCGAGGCGGAGTTCGTCCACGAACTCCGAAACAAGCGACTCGGGCTCTCTGACACGGTGTTCGCGCAGATCAAGCGCTTCACCGAAGCCGTGCGGCGCAAGCAGCGCACCGACCTGGCCGAGGCGGCGGGCATCGCGCGACTCATTGGCCGACGCTCGGATGCGGAAGCGGTCTTCCGCGAATCGGGGCGCTACTTCGCCCGACAGGTGTACGGCACGATCTCGCCGCTGACGCGCCGGATGATGCGCGCGCTTCCCACCCTGCTCACGCGCCCGCTCGCCCTGCGCCACCTGCGCCGTGTGGCGCGCCGCTACCTGCACGGCTCAGCGCGCCGCACGGGCGGCAGCATCATGCTCGACGTGACGGAGAGCGTCACTCGGGACGCCGCGCCCAAATTGGCGGGTTGTGCGTACTACGAGTCGGCGCTCCGCGAACTCCTCCACCTCATGGTCGGCGGCGTGGGCGCCGTCGAACACGTCCGCTGCGCGTCGCGTGGCGAAGGCACCTGCGAATGGCGCGCCGAATGGCGGCCTCACCGCGGCAAAGGATGACAACATGCTGAATCCAACGACCGTCGCTCCCATCCAGTCCGCCCTGCGTGACGCGGGCGTGGACGGCTGGCTCCTCTACGACTTCCGCGGCATCAACGCCATCGCCAGCGGGCTGGTCGGGATCAAGGGCTTTGTCTCGCGCCGGTGGTTCGTCTGGCTCCCCGCCGAGGGCACGCCAGTCGCCATCACGCACGTGATCGAGCAGAACCCGTGGCGCGACTGGCCGGCGGCGTGGGAGAACCGCCAGTACAGCGCCTGGCCTATCCTTGAGGCCGAAGTGGCACGCTGCGTGAAGGACAAGCGCATCGTCATGGAGTACTCGCCGGGCAACGCGGTTCCCTACGTGGATCTCATCCCCGCCGGCGTGATCGAGATGGTGCGGGCCGCCGGGGCGACCGTGACGTGCTCGGGCGACCTCGTGACGCGTTGCCTCGCGGTGTGGAACGACGATCAGCGTCGGTCGCATCATACGGCCGCCGAGCAGCTGAAGGACATCGCCTATCGCGCCTTCGCGCGCGCGGGCGAGGCGGCGCGTGCGGGCAAGCCGACGACCGAGTACGACCTTACCGAGTGGATTCGCGGCGAGTTCAACCGGCTGGGCCTCTGGACGGACCACGGGCCCAACGTCTCCGCCACCGAGAACGCGGCCAATCCGCACTACGATCCGTCGCCGGACAATCCCCGTCATCTCAAGGTCGGCGACATCGTGCTCATCGACTTGTGGGCGAAGCCCGCTGACGGGATGTGGGCCGACCAGACGTACATGGCGAGCATCGGGGAGCCCAGCGCCAAGGCGGTCGAGGTCTGGAACGCCGTGCGCGACGCGCGCGACGCGGCCATCGCGCTGCTTCGGACTCAGCTCGCCGCGGGTGCCGCCGTCCGCGGCGGCGCGGCCGACGACGCGGCCCGCGCGGTCATCGTCGAGCGCGGATACGGCAAGTACTTCACGCACCGCACCGGGCACAGCATCGACGCCAGCGGCCTGCACGGCTCGGGCGCGCACCTCGACAACCTCGAGACGCGCGAGGAGCGCGTGCTCCTCAGCGGCAGCGGCTTCTCCATCGAGCCGGGCATCTACATCGCCGGCGAGATCGGGATGCGCAGCGAGGTGAACGCGTACGTGCGCGGCAAGGAGCTGGTGGTGACGCCCGCCGAACCGCAGGTGGATCTGGTGATCGTGTAAGCTTGCGTTCACGGCAACGGACACCACGAAGGGGAAAGGGCGCGAAGCGCCACGAAGAGATCCCTTGGGTAACGACAGCGCGCCACGCACAGCACTGCGTGGCGCGCTGTCGTTACCCCCCAGGGCCTTCTTCGCGCCCCTTCGCGCCCTTCGCCCCTTCGCGGTCGAAGTTGCAGTTTTCACGTTCGCGCGCACCTTTACGCGCCAATGGCACTCCAACGCGAACTGGGCCTCTTCTCCGCCGCGCTCGTCGTCGTCGGCGGGATCATCGGTTCGGGCATCTTCTTCACCCCGGCGGCCACCGCGGCGGCGCTCCCCTCAGCGGGCTGGGTCGTCTTCGTCTGGGCGCTGGGCGGCGTGGTGGCGCTCGCCGGCGCGCTGACCTACGCCGAACTCGGCGCCATGCTCCCCGAAGCGGGCGGCGCCTATGTCTACATTCGCGAGGCGTTCGGCCCGCTCCCCGCCTTCCTGTCGGCGTGGATGAACGCCGGACTCATCTCGAGCGGCGCCATCGCCGCCGTCGCGATGGGCTTTGCCGGATACCTCGAGCAGTTCGTGTCCCTTGCCGCCGTCGGCGGGCCGATCGGCGCGGCCGCGATCACCATAGTGCTGCTCACCGCGACGAACATCCTCGGCATCAAACCGGGCGTGGGCGTGCAGAACGTGCTGACCATCGCCAAGATCTCGGCGCTCGCCGGTCTCATCATTGGCGGCGTGGTGCTCGCGTTCGGCGCCGGGCCCTCGCCTGAGGTCGTCGTCGCCGCGCCGCCGGCAGCGCCGTCAGCAGCGCCGTCGCTCCTCCGCGGCTTCGCGTCGGCCTTCGTGGCCGTGCTCTTCACCATTGGCGGCTGGCAGCAGATGAACATGATTGCCGGCGAGATTCGCGACCCCGCGCGCAACATCCCGCGCGCGCTCGGCATCGGCATCGCCATCGTGATCGCCGTCTACCTCGGCGTCACCGGCGCGTATCTCGGCGCGCTCGGGCGGGACGGTCTCGCGGCCAGCGCCGCGCCCGCGGCCGCGACCGCCGCGCGCATCGGCGGCGCGGCGGCCGCGACGGCCATCACCGCCGCCGCGATGCTCTCGATTCTCGGTTTCGTGAACGTCGCGCTCCTCACCAACGCGCGCGTCGTCTACGCGCTCGGCGCCGACGTCCCCGCGCTCAGTGCCGCGGGGCGCGTGCACGCCCGCTTCGGCTCGCCTTGGGTGGCGCTGCTCATGCTCGGCGGGTGGTCACTGGTCCTGCTGCTCGCCACGCGCGGGAGCATCGGCACGCTGCTTGGCGGCGTCGTCTTCGCCGACTGGATCTTCTTCGCGCTCGGCGCGGCGTCCGTCTTCCGCCTGCGCGCGCTGCGCCCCAATGCCGCGCGACCGTATCGTGCCCTCGGCTACCCGTGGCTCCCCGCGTTCTTCGTCGCCGCGGGCATCGTGGGAATCGTCAGCGCGTACGTGAGCGAGTTGCTGATGTCGGTGTTCGGGACCGCGCTGTTGGGAGTGGGGGCGCTGGTCTGGGTGGTCGCGAAGCGGTGACGGTCGACGGTTGACGGTGGACGGTCGACGTGCTCCACCGTCCACCGTCCACCGTCCACCGTCTGTACCTCACACATGCCGATCCACCGCCATCGCCACGAAGAGCAGGGCGAGGTAGAGCAGCGAGTACTTGTAGACGCGCCACGCCACGGGGATCCAGCTCTCGCCCTGCGCGTCGAGCGCGCGAATGCGCCAGACGCCGCGCAGCAGGATGCCGCCGAGCACCAGCGCTGAGATCAGATAGGTGAGGCCGAAGACGCCGAAAGTGACCGGGAGGACGGTCAGGCCGATCAGCAGGACCGTGTACCACAGCATCTGGTCGATCGTCTCGCGCTCGCCCCAGATGTTCGGCGCCATCGGCACGCCCGCCTCGCCGTAGTCCCGCTGCTTGAGCAGGGCGAGGGCCCAGAAGTGCGGTGGCGTCCAGTAGAAGATGATGAGGAACAGATAGAGGGACGCCAAATCCACGCGCCCGGTGACGGCCGCCCATCCGACGAGCGGAGGAAACGCACCCGCGGCGCCGCCCAGCACGATGTTCTGCGGCGTGGTGCGCTTGAGCCAGCGCGTGTAGACGAAGACGTAGAAGTAGAAGCCGCCGAGTGCGAGCGCTGCTGTCAACACGTTGACGAAGTGCCCGAGTATCCACGTGGCGGCCGTCGCGATGGCGATGCCGAACGCGAGGACCGTACGCGCGGCGAGCCGGCCGCTCGGGATAGGACGCAGCTTGGTGCGCGCCATCACGTGGTCAATGTCCCGGTCCAGGTACATGTTGACCGCGTTCGCCCCGCCGGCCATCAGGTAGCCGCCGATCCCCGTCCAGAGGATCACCGACCAACTCGGCGTCCCGGCGACGTACATCGGGGCGAGCGTCGTGAGAAGCAGCAGCGAGATGATGCGCGGCTTGGTCAGCGCGATCAGGTCGCGCGCGAGCGACGACTCGCGCACTGCGGCGGTCGGAGCGGTCACGGCGCCACCGTCTGGTTGGCGCGCGCCTCAAGGTCGAGGCGCGTCCGGTGGGCGGTTGACTCCTGCCACGTCGCGGCGAGCGCGACGACCAGCGCCACGGCCGGGACGATGGCATACGCCCACTCGATGCCCCGACGGGCCTGCGCCGACTCCGCCGCGCGCATGGCGCGCACGGTGGAGCGGAGGATCATGACCTGGCTTGCCACGACCAGGACAATCGCGAGCCAGAACAACGCGGGCAGGGCAGGGGCCATGGATGCTGGAAACCGGAGCAAGGCGAAGCGGTCGGGCGGAAGCGTCGACACGCGAAAGGTCGCCCGTCCGCGCATGCAATTCAACGGAGCGGACGCCCTCGGCCTGCTCGCCACTCGCGCGGGCGCGGCGCGCCTGCTACACTAGCGCGATGCACGCACCCACGCCCCCCGCCGCCGCGTCGGCCCCGTCGCTGCAGCGCCGCCTCGGCCTCTGGTCCGCGGTCGCTGTCGTCATTGGATCCGCCATCGGATCCGGCATCTTCCGTTCGCCCGCGGGCATCGCCGACAGGCTGCCCGGCCCGCTCCCGATGCTTTCGGTGTGGGTGGTGGGTGGCGTCTTCGCCCTGTGCGGCGCGCTGACGCTCGCGGAGATCGCGAGCGCCTTGCCGAAGACGGGAGGCACGTATGTCTTCGTGCGCGACGGCTGGGGGCGACTGCCGGCCTTTCTGCTTGGCTGGGGACAGCTGGTGATGATCCGCGCCGCCGCCCTGGGGGCCATCGCCATCACCTTCAGCGAGTACCTCCACCGCGTGCTCGGCGTCGATCCCGTGGCGCCGGAGAACGCGTGGCAGGTGCGGTTCGGCGCCGCCGCGGCCATCCTCGTCACCGGCACGTTCAACATCCTCGGGGTGCGGCTCGGTTCGACGGTCATCAACCTGACCGTGCTGGCGAAGTACGGCGGACTCTTGTTCATCGTGCTGATCGCCTTTGCGATTGGCCTGCCGCAGACCGGTGGGCACTACACCCCCGCCGTGCCGGCCGGGAGCATCACAATGACGGCGTTCGGCCTGGCGCTCGTCTCGACGCTGTGGGCGTTTGATGGCTGGGCCGACCTCAGTTACGCCGCCGGTGAGGTGCGCAATCCGCAATACACGCTGCCGCGCGCGCTCATCGGCGGCACGCTGATGGTTATCGCCATCTACCTGGCCGCCAATCTCGCCTACCTCGCGGTGATGCCAATCGAGGAGATTCGCGTCTCCAAGCTGGTGGCCGCCGACGTCGCCCAGCGGCTGCTCGGCCCCGCCGGCGTGGTCTTCGTGGCCGTGACGGTGATGCTGTCCACGTTCGGCACGCTGAACGCGTCGCTGTTCACCACGCCGCGCATCTTCTTTGCGATGGCGGATGACAAGCTGTTCTTCCCGGCGGTGGCCAAGGTCCATCCGAAGTTCGAGACGCCGTGGGTCGCCATCGCGCTGACGGCCACCCTGGGCGCGGTCTTCGTGCTGCTGCGCACCTTTGAGCAGCTGGCCGACGCCTTCGTGACGGCCTACCTCCCGTTCTATGCCCTGGCCGTGGCGGCCGTCTTCCGGCTGCGCGGACGCCCCGACTACGCCCCGTCCTTCCGGGTCCCTGGGTACCCCGTGGTGCCGCTGCTCTTCGTGCTGTCGGTTATCTACTTGCTGGGCAACGGGTTCATGAACCCAGCCAGCCGGTGGACCACGGTGTCGGTGTTCGGGGTCCTGCTCACCGGGGTCCCGGTCTACTACCTGACGGTCGGGCGCAAGGCGCGCTGATGGAGCCGGAGACGGCCAATTACCCGTCCAACCCAGATCCTGTCACGTGACCACTCCGTGACCCGGAATTGCGTTGACCGCCCGTGGCGGCGAAGCCATCTTTACCAGATGCCCGACACCCCCGACGGGGCTCAGGGCGCTGTCCCACCCCCATCCATAAGGATCCCGAGAGATATGAACCTTCTTCGTCTGAGGGCTCGACTCGGCGCCATGGCGGGCCTGTTGCTCGCAATCGCGACCAGTGCGTCCGCACAGGTGACGACCGGCGCAGTCGCCGGACGCGTGACCGATGGCTCCGGCGCTCCCATCGAAGGCGCGCAGGTGCAGGTGCGCCAGACCTCGACCGGTCTGAGCCGCGGCGCGATGACCAACTCCGATGGCCGCTATCGCGTGCCCGGCCTGGAAATCGGCTCCGGCTACTCCGTCACGGTTCGCCGCATCGGCTACACGCCGGTCACCCGCGAGAACGTCAACGTCTCGATCGGCCAGGTGGCCCGCGTGGACGTCACCATCTCGCAGGCCGCGACGCAGCTCGCGGCCGTCACGGTGAGCACGGAGATCGACCCCGTGATTGCCTCGTCGAAGACGGGGACGGGATCCACGGTGTCGGACTCGGCGCTGATCCGCCTGCCGTCGCTGGGGCGCAACTTCACGGACTTCGTGTCGCTGACGCCGCAGGTTTCCAACTCCGGCCCTGGCCTCTCGGGCGGCGGCACGAACAACCGCTACAACAGCATCCAGATTGACGGCTCGACCGAGTCGGACATGTTCGGCCTCGGTTCCACCGGCCAGCCCGGCGGCCAGGCCCGCGGCAAGTCCATCGGCCTCGAGTCGGTGAAGCAGTACCAGGTCCTCCTCTCGCCCTACGACGTGCGTTACGGCAACTTCGCCGGCGCGCTGATCAACGCGGTGACGAAGAGCGGCACCAACGACTGGAAGGGCTCGGCGTACTGGTACTTCCGCGACCAGGAAATGACGCGGTCGCAGCCGTATCTGTTCGACTTCCGCCAGACGCAGACCGGCATGTCGCTCGGTGGCCCGATCATCAAGGATCGGCTGCACTTCTTCATCAATCCGGAGATTCAGTCGCAGAAGGCTCCGGCGTCGGGTCCGTATATCGGCCTCGCCGGCGCGACGAACATGCCGACGATGGCGGACATTGACCGCTTCAACGCGATCGCGTCGCAGTACGGCCTGCCCACGTCTTCGGGCGGCCCGCGCGTGAATGAGAACCCGCTGACGAACCTGTTCGTTCGCTTCGACATCCAGGGGCTGCCGTTCAACTCGTCGCTCGTGCTGCGCCACAACTACGGCAAGGCTCAGGACGACAACTTCGGCCGCTCGTTCACCGGATCCACGTTTGCGCTGCTCAACAACGCCTACGCGTTCCGGTCGGACAAGGGCGCCACGGTGGCCCAGCTCCGTTCGGCATTCTCGAACGGCTGGTACAATGAGCTGTTCGCTGGCCTGACCCGCATCCGTGACCGCCGCCGGCCGGAAGTCGGTGGCATCCCGCAGTTCCAGGCCCGCTCGACCACCGGCTTCGACATCGTGGCGGGCGCCGAGCGGTTCAGCCACGGCAACGAGCTCGACCAGGACATTCTTGAGATCACCAACAACCTGCAGATCCCGGTCGGGACGCACCGCTTCACGGTGGGCGCGACCTACTCGACCTACAAGGTCCGCAACCTTTTCGCGCAGTCCATCTTCGGCGTGTGGAACTTCAACTCGCTCGACGACTTCGCTGCGGGCAACACCAACCAGTACATCATCGGCGTGCCGCTCCCGGCCGGGACGGACGGCGCGGTGCGCTTCAACGCCGCGCTCCTCGGCGCCTATGTGCAGGACGAGTTCAACGTGACGCCGACGTTGACGGTCACCGCCGGTGTCCGAATGGACATGCCGACGTTCAACGACAAGCCGCCGACAAACCCGACGATCGTGTCGCAGTTCGGTCGCAACACGGCGGACATCCCGACCGGCAACCTGACCATCTCGCCGCGCCTCGGCTTCAACTGGGACGTGACGGGTGACCAGAAGAATCAGCTCCGCGGCGGCGTGGGTGTCTTTGCCGGCCGTCCGGCGTACGTCTGGCTGTCGAATGCGTTCCAGAATTCCGGCGTCTCGGGCGTCGCGTTGCTCACGTGCAATACCACGGCGGCCCCGAAGCTCAGCACGGCCAACGTGGCCACCCCGCCGCAGGCCTGCGTCACCGGTTCCACGGCGGCGCTGTCCGCGACCGCCCAGGTGGACCTGCTGAATCAGGATCTCAAGTTCCCGCAGAACCTGCGCGCCAACCTGGCCTATGACCGCGAGATCTTCGACGGAATCGTCGCCACGTTTGAGGCGATGTACACCAAGGGCCTCAACACGCTGTTCTACCAGAACATCGCGCTGGGCGCGCCGCTGGGCACCGATCCCAAGGGACGCCTGATGTACGGCACGGCGCCACTGACCCCGAACCTGAAGTTCACGGGGCGCAACCTGGTGCTCGACGTCAGCAACCAGAACAAGGACTACAGCTACCAGCTGACCGCCGGCCTGCAGCGTCGGTGGCGCAACAACTGGGAAGGCAAGGTCTTCTACACCTTCTCGAAGGCGATGGACATCCAGAGCCTGGGCTCGTCCACGGCCTTCTCGCAGTACCGCTTCGGGCGCTCGGCGGGCTACTACCCGCAGGAGGACACGCGCCTCACGAAGTCGATGTTTGAGCAGCCCCATCGCCTGGTGGCGGACGTCTCGTACGCCTTCCAGAAGACCGGCACCGACCTCTCGCTCATCTACATCGGCGAGTCGGGCATGCCGTTCCACTACCTGGTGGGCGGCTCCAGCTCGGGCGACGTGAACGGCGACGGCATCGGCAACGACCTCATCTATATCCCGAAGAACGTCACCGATCAGAACGAGATCATCTTCACGCAGAGCGGCGCGAACACGCCGGAAGTGCAGGCGGCGGCGTTCGAGAAGTTCATCACGAACAACAAGTGCCTCAACGACCAGCGCGGCAAGATCATGGCGCGCCACAGCTGCGAGGAGCCGTTCCGCACGTTCATCAACCTCACGGCGCGTCAGAGCCTCGGGAAGATGGGGCTGGCCAACGGCCTCCGCGCCCCGGCGTTGAACAACATGACGGTGCAGTTCGACATCTTTAACCTCCCCAACTTCCTGAACAAGAACTGGGGTCAGGTGCCGTCGGCGGGCGCGAACTCGGCGCTCACCGGCCCGCTCAACTACTCGAGCAAGGAAACCGGCTCGATGGTTGGCGCGGCGGGTGTCGCGGCGCGTGCGCGCTACACCTTCAGCCCGACGTACACGATGTTCACGCGGAACAACATCGCGTCGAACTATCGGATGCAGTTCTCGGTCCGCTACGCGTTCTAGAAGAGAGAACGACAGAGACGACAGAGAACGACAGAGAACGACAGAGTACGACAGAACCCCGGGGGCCGACTGGCTCCCGGGGTTCTGCCTTAGTCGGTCCGTGGCCGCGAGCGGCGGAGCATGCGCATCCGAAGGCCAGTGAGCATGAACTGAAGTTCGGATGACTCCTTCGCTGCCGCACGAGCGAGTGCGGGGTCCACAAGGCCTGCATCGCCCGCGATGAGCAAGTGCGTCCGAAGTTCGGCGGCAGAGGCGATCGCGATAGAAAGGAACCGTGCGAAGTCCCTGTCCGAGCTTCGCCTAGCGCCCTCCGCGACATTCACGGACACACTGACCGCGGTCCGGACGATCTGCTTCCAGGCGCCGGTCGCAAATGCACCGGTCGATCCCTGAGCGGCACGGGACAGCGATGTGGCAAGCGCTCGCGAGCGCCTCCAGACCTCAAGCTGCTCATGCTGGTGCATGTCGCACGATAGCAGGCGAGCCTGAATCGCCTGTCATCACCATCGCGCACATCGAATCGATTCAGCGCATCAGGCATCGCGACGGCCCAGAGCCAGCGCCGTTTCTGTCGTTCTCTGTCGTTTCTGTCGTTTCTGTCGTTTCTGTCGTTTCTGTCGTTCTCTGTCGTTCTCTACGTCCTCACCCTCGCCAACAACACCACCCCCACCGTCCCGAAGACTATCCCAGGGAGCCACGCCGCCAGATTCGGCGGCACCAACCCCTTCGAGCCGATCGCCTGCGTGAGCTGCACGAGCATCAGGAAGATGACCGTCGTACCCAGGCTGATCCCCACGCCAAAGGCCGTGCCCCCGCGCTGTGTGCTCGTGGCCAGCGGTGCGCCGAACAGCATGATAATGAGGCACGTCGCGGGAATGGCGATCTTCAGCATCCGCCCCACCTTCAGCGCCCCCACGTCGCTCCCCGAACGCTCGAGCGCGTCAATGAACGCCCCCAGCTCGGCGAACGTCATTTCGTCCGGGACCTTCGAGCTGGCCATCAGCGCCTTCGGCGCCTCGGTCATTCGCCGGTCGCGCAGCGAGTCGAACGCGACGGTGATGTTCATCGAGTCCGTCGGAAGGAGGTGCAGCACGCCGTTGTGCAGCGTCCAGCGCTGGCGGATGGGATCGTACTTGCCGGACCGCGCGCTGACGAAATACGTGGGGTACGTGGCGTTTTTTCCTTTCCGCTCAAGCACCACCTCGTTCAACGCCCGCTGCTCGACGTCGGCGCCTCCCACGGTGTACACGCGCCCGCCTTCCGATGCGTACGTGAAGTTGAAGCGCGTCGACCGGTTCGTGAACTGCCGCTCCTTGAGCAGCTCCACCCGCCGGGCATTCGTGTACGGCGAGAGCGCCCCGATGGCGAGCCCGGCCAGCGTGGCCAGCAGCGCGCCGCCGGCCATGGGCCGGATGAACCGATAGAAGCTGATCCCGCTCGCCTTCGCCGCCGTGATCTCGGAGTGGCGCGTGAACGAGCCCACGGAAAAGACCGTCGCGAAGAGCACCGCCGCCGGCATCACCAGGAACATCGTGTCGGGAATGCCATACAGGTACGCGAGCGCAATATCCTGGGGCGGCAAGTTCCGATTGAGGTACTTGTCGAGCTTCTCGGTCAGGTCAATGACGATGACCAGCAACGGGAAGCCGAGTGCGGTGCCGGCGAAGATCTTCACCCATTCCGCCAGCACGTAGCGGTCGAGCGGCTTGAGCATTCGCAGCATCAGCGCCGCCTCCGCACCAAGCGCACCGCCCGGCGGCGCACGCGATCGAACAGCTCCGTCGTCTCGCTGCCGCGGTTCGTCGTCCCCTCGTGGCCCAGCCGGACGGTGAGGGCGAGGCCGATCACGCCGAGGATGAAGTTGGCCGACCACATCCCCCAGAACGGCGTCATGTAGTTGCGGTCGGCCATCGTCTCGCCGACGATCAGCCCGACGTAGTACAGGCCGAAGACCACCAGCGAGACGCCGATCGTCATCCCCACGCCGCCGCGCGGGAAGCGAAGCGCGATGGGTGCGCCGAGCAGGACGAAGACGAAGCACGCCACGGCGATCGCAAACTTCTTCTCAATCTCCACGGAATGGCCATCCACCGTGCCGGCGGCGTTGGCGAACTCGATCTTGAGTCCCTCGACCACGACCGTTTGCATCTGTGACGAGATCGAGTCGCCCTCCGGGACGACGCGCCCGTAAGTCGGCGGGACGCCGGCCGCGTGCGGCACGGGAGACGGCGGCGTTCCGGGCACTTGAATGTCCAGCGCCGGGCGGGCGCTGTCCTGTGGCGCGGCCGCGGGCACGGCCGCGGGCACGGCGGCGCGGGTCGTATCCGTTGCCGGCGCGGGTACTGGCTTCTTGCCCGTGTCCTGCGGGGCCACCATCGCGGCCGACGCGGTCTTCACGCCAAACGTCGCGAGCATCCGGCAGTAGAGCGCGCCGAGCCCCGGTCGATAGACGGTCGGCTGCAGCTCGGCCGCGGTCTTCTTGTCGTAGCGGTAGAGCAGTCGCCAGGTGCTGTCGCGCAGCCGCGCCGAGCGCTCCACCCGCGAGTGGAGCTCGCAGATGGTCATCTCCCGGTCGCTCTTGTACGCGCTGTCCGCCGGCTCGCTCTCAAACTGGTTGCCGACCCCGCGCACCTTGATGAAGTCCGTCGTGAAGAAGTTCCGCTGCAGGCGCGCGGATTCCTGCAGCGACACCTCCGTCATCGAGCCGCTGTAGAGCGTAAGCAGCAAGTCCACCTGGTCAGCCGAGAGCTCGAGCAGCCCGCTGTCCGCGTGGATGACGCGGCGCTTCATCGGCGGCGACAGGTCGTAGATGGTCACGTCCCGCATCATGCTCGTCGCGCGGTCGATGTGGACGGCGCGCAGGTAGAGCCGGCTGGGCGAGACCTCGTTGACGATCTGCTCCTTGAACGCGACCGTCGGCTTCTTGCGCGAAATGTCGCTCGTCAGCGTCGCCAGCCGATGGTTGGCGCGCGGCAGCACTTGGTCGTTGAACCAGACCATGAACAGCGTGAAACCGAGCGCGGCCACCAGCACGGGAGCAACCAGGCGGTGCATCGAGACGCCGCTGGCCTTGAACGCGGTGATCTCGTTCTCCGACGCCAGGCGGCTGAACGCGTGCAGCGTGGCCACGAGAATGGCCATCGGCAGCGTCATCGCCAGCGTGAAGGGGATGGACAGCGCGAAGAACTCGAGAATCGCGCTCGCCGGCAATCCCTTGCCCACCAGGTCGCCGAACTTCTTGGCGACGTAGTTGAGCAGCAGCAGCGATGTCAGCGCCGACAGCGCAAACACCAGTGGACCGACGTGCTCCCTCAGGATGTACTTGGAGGTGATCTTCAAGGCGTCGGATCCGGGGCGCTGAGTGGGCGGAACTGCCGGTCACGCCGAGGGTTGTAGGGTGTCGGGCCGTCCGTATATTCCACCAGCCGACCGCTCGGAAGCAAGAGCTATGGTTGTGAACGGATGAGGCGGTTGCCGGTGAACTTGACGGTGGACGGTTGACGGTGGACGGTAGACCGCGCCGCGCAGGATCCGTTGGCGAAGACCTTTGCGGCCTACAGTCCCGGGTAGCCATCGACCGTCCACCGTCCACCGTCAACCGTCCACCGTCTCGACCCTGATACCCCGCCTCACCCATTTCGTGCGCGCTCTCCGCTGGTTCGCCGCCTGCCTGTTCGCGGCGCCGTTCGCGGCCCGGTCCCAGGGGGCGCCGCCGGCGCAGGGGGAGCTCTCGGTCCTGACCCCGTTCCGGCTCACGCTCGTGACGCCGCCGGCTCTGGCCCCCGGCGGGCGCCTCTCGCGCGATCGGGCGCCCGCCACCGAGTTGGCGCGCCGCGCCGCCGCGGCGACCCAGGCCCGCGCCCAGTCGGCGGTCGCGCAGCAGTGGCGCACCGCCGTGCGGCAGTCGCTGCAGGCGACCGGGTCGACGGTGGCGTCGCCAGCGCCGGCCGTGGCGGCCGCGCCGGCGGATTCGAGCCTCCGCCAGCAGGCCGCCGACCTCTTTGGCCAGTACGCCGACCTGGGCCTCGTCCTCAACGGCCGCATCGAGAGCAAGGTCAATCGCACCAAGAACGAGCGGTGCATCAGCAGCCAGTTCTTCAGCCTCGCCTCGCAGTGCAAGGGGACGTTCCAGCCCCTGTTTGACTTCCAGTTCGACGTGCGCACGGGCGGCGTCGTCGCCGAGCGTGTGCACCTCGACGTGGACTATGACAGCAAGCGCGAGTTCGACGCCTCCAACAACATCCAGGTCTACTATCAGGGGAAGAGCGACGAGCTGATCCAGAAGCTGGAGGTCGGCAACGTCACGTTTCAGCCGCCGGCCAGCCGCTTCATCACCGGCGGCATCCCCAGTGGCAACTACGGCCTGCAGGCGACCGGTCAGCTCGGGCCCATGCGCTTCCGCGCCATCGTCGCCCAGCAGAAGGGAAACGTGACGAAGGACCGCGTCTTCACCGTCGGCGATCGCACGGTGCAGTCTGTTGACCGCGAGATCGAGGATTACCAGATCGAGCCGCGGCGGTTCTTCTTCACGGTCGATCCGCGGCGGTTCGCCGACTTCCCAAACCTCGACCTCCTGAACGCGTCGCAGCTGCAGCGGATTGCCGCGACACTCCCGGACTCGGTGCGCCCGTCGCGCGTCTTCCTGTATCGCCTGCTCATCGGCGGACAGCCGCCCAATCCGAATGGGCCGCAGTTCCGGCTCCTCGGCGATCCGGCATCGCGGCGCGGGCAGATTTATGAGCTCCTGCGCGAGGGGGTGGACTATTACACCGACCCGTCGCAGCTGTGGGTGGCCCTCGCCCGCCCGCTGAACCTGAGCAACGAACGACTGGTCGTCGCGTACACGGTGCGGATCAACGGACGTGACACGACCATCGCCTCCACCGGCGGCACGCCGGATGTCGAGTACACGGCGCGCGAGCAGTTCGCCAACCTGCTATGGGATCCGCAGGTGCGTCCCGGCGACCCCGCCTTCGACCGCGAGATCCGGTCCGTCTACCGCGTCGGCGGGGAGGACGTGCGGCGCCACACCGTCACGGCGCGCATCGTCACCGGCGCGTCGGGCGACCAGGAGAAGCCGCTGGCCGGCGTGAGCGAGACGTGGCTCCAGCTCTTCGGTCTCGCGCAGTCGGGCAACGGCGCGACGTTCGACATCGACAACCGGCTCTTCCCGCGCCCCGGCGATCCCAACCTCACCGTCGGCGGCGCCGCCGGCACGACGATCCTGCGCGACCATTTCCTCGTCTTCCCGTCGCTGCGCCCGTTCGCGCGCGCCGGACTCGCCCAGCCCGCCGGCAACCCGGCGAACGAGGCCATCTACACCACGCCGGGCGAGTACCTGTACTCGACCCAGCATCCGCAGTCGATGTATCGCATCCGCCTGCGCTACGACGCCGAGGGAGGTGGCGACGCCGGCTCACTGATGCTCGGCGCCACGCAGGTGCGCCCCAACTCCGAGCGGCTGACGCTCGACGGGCGCCTCCTGCAGCGCGACGTCGACTATCGCGTGGACTACGACCTTGGACGCGTCACGTTCCTGCGCGCGGACACGCTCTTCCCGTCCGCGCGCCAGGTCTCGGTGCGGTTCGAGGAGAACCCGCTCTTCGCCGCGGCGCCGAAGAGCATCCTCGGATTCGCGTCGCAGTTTCCGCTCGACGTGGGCGAGATCAACGTGATGGCCATCGCGCAGAACCAGCGCACCACATTCACGCGCCCGCCGCTCGGCTACGAGCCGCAGTCGTCGCTGATCGCCGGAGTCAGCGGCACGTTCGACTTCAACGCCACGGCGCTCACCCGCGCGCTGCAACGGCTGCCGTTCACCCGCACGAGCACGCCGTCGCGCGTGCATCTGGACGCCGAGGTGGCGACCAGCCGGCCGCAGGCGAACCGCGCGGGGCAGGCCTACCTCGAGAGCTTCGAGGGTGAGGGCGGCACGCTCGTGAACCTCTCGGACCCGGCTTGGCTCACCAGCAGCCAGCCCGCGCTCGGCCGTCTGCTCCCCGCCCGGCTCGGCGGCGCGTCGACGCTCGATCTCTCGCGCGCGGCGACGATCGCCTGGCAGAACAACGGTCTCTCCGCCTCCGGGCAGACGATCACGTTCACGCTGCAGCAGATCGACCCGCTGGTGAACATCATCGGCACCGGCCTGCAGCAGCCGGAGCAGATGCTCTGGCTGACGCTCTACCCGCTGAGCGTCGGCGGCGCGTACAACGACGCCGCGCGGCGCTACCAGTGGCAGGTCGCCAACCCGCCGTCCGGACGGCGCTGGCGTTCGGTGCGGACAGTGCTGAACGCGGCCGGCACCGACCTCTCGCGCGTCGAGAACATCCAGTTCTGGACGCTCATCGACACGACCGCTGCCCGCCGCCGGCGCAACCCGACGCTCGTGCTCGACTTCGGCGATGTCTCCGAAAATGCCGTGGGCCTGTCCCCCACGCGCCTCGTCGTGTCACGCAATGGCGCGGCCGTGGACTCCGCCTTCACCGGCCGCGCCGTGGTCGGCCTCGACTCGCTGCACTCGGAGCGTGATGCGTTCTCGCGCGCCTTCAACCAGGAGCGCGACGACCGGGGTCTCCCCGGCGACGTGGTGCCGTCGCTCCCGTTCACGTCCCCGGATTCGTCGGGCGTGCTGCGCGACTACCCGATGTGCACGCGGGGCGACATCCGGCTCAACCGACTCGGCGACGCCAAGACCAACTGCACCGTGCGCAACGGCCGCCTCGACGAGCACGACATTGACCTCGACAACACGCTCAACTTCGTCTCGTCGCAGCGGGAGAGTGAGCGCGTTCTCCGCTATGTCGTGGACCTCGCCGACCCGCGGGCATACACGCGGGTTGGCAAATGCGAGGTCACGCTGGCCGACACGGCGGGAGGCGCCGTCGAGAACAACACGCTGTGCTGGGTCTTCGTGCGGCTGCCGTTCAACGCGCCGTTCGACACCATTGGCGGCGGCCCGTCGGTGCGCCGCGTGCGCGCCCTGCGCCTGACGATGGTCAGCGGCGCGGAGGCGCGCGACGAGGCGTTCACGCAGGTGCCGCTCGCCCAGTTCCGGCTGACCGGCGCCGCGTGGCTCAAGCGCGCCGAGCGCACGCTGACCGGCATCGCGGGCGAGCAGACGGGGCAGGGAAAGGTCCAGGCATCGACCATCGGCACGATGGACCGCGACTCGATCTCCGGCCTGATCTACGACCCGCCGCCGGGCGTCACCGACGCGCCGGACCAGATCCTCACGGGGCTCGAGAACCAGCGCGTGCAGATCAACGAGCGGTCGATGCGCCTCACCGCCCAGCGCCTCGACCCGTTCCAGCGCGCCGAGGCCTACCAGCGCTTCCCCGAGGGGAGCCGGAACTACATGCAGTACCGAGAACTGCGCGTCTGGGCGCGCGGGCGGGGCAACGGTTGGGGTGCGGACGGTGAGATGAACTTCTTTGTCCGAATCGGACGAGACGCCGACAACTTCTACCTGTATCGCACGCCCGTGGGCGCGGGGAGCGGGCAGGCCGCCTGGCTCCCCGAGGTGCGCGTCGACTTCGAGAAGTTCTTCGCCCTTCGCGCGCAGCTGCAGAACGCGTTCCTGCAGAACAGCCCCGATTCGCTCGCCTGCCACGGCGCGGACTCGGTGCTCATCGCGCGCAGCGGCCTGCCCGCCGGCGTGAGCATCCGTCGCTACGCGGCGTGCAGCGGCGGCTACATGGTGTACACGGTGGATCCGAACATCTCGGCGCCGAACCTGGCGGCGGTGCAGGACCTCGCCGTGGGCATGGTGCGCGTGGACTCGGGCGGCACGGGCGCCGCGCGCGTCCTCCCCGGGGACACGCTGGAGCTGTGGATCAACGACATGCGCCTGACCCGCGTGGACAACACGCCGGGGTACGCCGCGCAGGTGGCGGTGAGCGTGACGGCGGGTGATCTCGGCACCTTCCGCGCCGGCTTCAGCCATCGCGACGCGAACTTCCGCCAGCTGAACGAGACGCCGTCGTACGTCTCCGACAACCAGTTCGACATCGGCACGTCGCTGCGGCTCGACAAGCTGCTCCCCGCCGGCCTCGGCTACGCCATTCCGCTGACCGTCAACCATTCGACCGGCGCCAACAACCCGCTCTTTGTGTCGCGCTCCGACCTCCGCGGCGACGGCATCCGCGACCTGCGCACCCCGCGCAGCGGCGCGACGAACGTGTCCGTCGCGCTGCGCCGCACGACGCCGCTGCGCGAGGGATGGCTGGCCACCGTGGTGAACAACCTCGGCGCCACCGCGAACTTCGGCTCGGCCACCGCACGCAGCGAGTTTCAGGACGGCAAGAGCACGAACTACAACGCCGGCATCGACTACAATCTCGCGTCGCCGGCGATCGTGCGCTCCATGCCCGGGTGGTTTGACGGCGCCTTGGCCGCGATGCCGCTCTGGCTGCAGAACACGCAGTGGGTGCAGGCGCTCCGCGACGCGCAGTTGCGCCTGAACCCGGCCAGCGTCCGCTTCAGCAGTTCGATGGCTCGCGCCGAAGACCGCCGCACCGCATACCTCAAGCCGGCCGAGGCGCTCTCCGACACCGGACGCCTCGTGACCGGCCTCTCCCACGTCTGGCGCAATGTCGCCGGCGTTGAGCTGCGCCCGTTCGAGGCGCTGAACGCGCGGTGGGATTTCACGTCACTGCGCGACCTGCGTCAGTACGGCGACTCGTCGCCCACCGCGGTCGTCGCGACCGCCGAGCGCAACCGCCTGCTCGGACTCGATGTCGGCCTTGAACGTGAGCGGCAGATGAGCGCGGCGGTGGGCTTCGCCCCGGTCGTCGCCTTCTGGATGCGGCCGCGGCTCGACTTCACGAGCTCGTACTCGATGCAGCGCGACCCCAACTCACGCGCGCTGGTGCGCGAAGCGGACACCACCGGGGCGTATCGCCTGCCGCGCCGCGTCAACAACACGCAGACGCTCGCGCTGGGCGCTAACGTGGACCTTCCCGCCGCCCTGCGCGCCTACTTCCGCGATTCGCTGGTCACGCCGCTGCTCGTCCAAGTGCTGCAGCCGATCGACATCCAGGCGAGCCGATCGCTGGTCTCCGCGTTCGATGGCGCCCCCTTCACCCCGGGCCTCGGCTACCAGCTGGGCTGGGGCGGTATCGACCATTTCCGCACCCAGAATGGGCTGAACGCCACGAGCGCGGGGAGCAACGCCCAGGTGACGCTCAGCACGGGGTTGCGCCTGCCGCTCGGCATGGCGGTCACGACCCGCATGCAGCGCGTCTCCACGCGCAACTGGACGCGTCGCCTCGACAACACCCTGACCATGATCGACGGCGAGCAGCGCACGCTCCCCGACCTCACGCTGCGCCTGAGCCTGCGGCCGCGTTTCGCCAGCCGGGTCATCACGAGTCTCGGCGGGAGCCTGCGCTTCCTCAACACGCGGCAATCGAGCATCCTGCCCTCCGACCTCGCTGGCACGCCGGCCGATGTGCGCGTCAGTCGCGTGACGAGCACCCCGGTGAATGGCAGCATCACGTGGAATGTCGGCACCGGGTTGATGACGTCGTTTGGCGTGGGCAGCACGCACCGGCTGGATTCGCTGCCCGGGAGCATCGCCGAGTCACGGGCACGCGACGTCAGCGCCGACGTGTCGCGCAGCGTCAAGGTGCCCGCGCGATGGAAGCTCAAGAGCGAAGTGCGCACGCGGGTGAGCTACCAGCAGAGCACGGCGCAATCGTGGGTGCAGGGGCAGAGCGCCGGGGCCACTCGCAGCCGGCTGTCAGACAACGGGCGCACCGCGTTCAACCTCAACGCCGACGCCGACGTCGCCGAAAACCTGACCTTCTCGTTGACCGGCGCGCGCATCGTCACGTTTGACAACAACCTGAACCGTCGCTTTTCTCAGATCGTGTTCACGGCGGTGCTGCAGGTGAGCTTCTTTGCGGGGGAGATTAAGTGAGCGGAGGCAACGTGAAGGAGGAACGTCGACGGTGGACGGTGGACGGTGGACGGCGGATAACGACCGTCGTTCACCGGCGGGCGCACATCGCGGCATTCGTGGCGACGGCGCTGCTCGCCGCCTGCACCTCCAAGCCCGATGCGCCGCCGGCGCCACCGGTGGTGACCACCGAGTTCGACGGCGAGGCGGCGCTGAGGTACGTCGGCGAGCACGTGGCCTTCGGGCCGCGCGTCCCCGGCACCGAGGGGCACCGCAAGACCGGCGACTGGATCGTTGCGCAAATGAAGGCGCGAGGCGCCACGGTCATCGAGCAGCGGTGGACCCACACCGCCAAGGACGGCCGCCGCCTGCCGCTGCGGAACATCCTGGCGCGCTTCAGCCCCGAGGCGACGGAGCGCGTGCTGTACCTGACGCACTGGGACACGCGTCCGATCGCAGACAACGAGGTCGACCCGGCGCTTCAACTCACGCCCATCGACGGCGCGAACGACGGCGGCTCCGGCGTCGGGCTCTTCGTTGCCCTCGCCGATGCCCTGCAGAAGCAGCCGTCTCGCTACGGCGTGGATCTCCTCTTCGTGGACGGCGAGGACTACGGCGACTTCGGCCCGCCCCTCGGCGACGTCCTGCTCGGCTCGCTGTACTTCGCCAAGCGCCTCCCAGACCCGGGCTATCGGCCGCTGTTCGGCGTGCTCTTCGACATGATCGGCGACGCCGACCTGCGCATCGCCGTCGAGGATCACTCGGCCCAGCGCGCCCCCGAGGTCGTGGAGCGCGTCTGGTCGAAGGCCGAGGCGATGGGGCGCGGCGACGTCTTCGTGCGGCGATCCGCCGGCCCGATCACCGATGACCACATCCCACTGCTCGACGTGGGGCTGAAGGTCATCAACGTGATCGACCTCGACTACGGTCCCGGCAACAGCTTCCATCACACCTTGCAGGACACGATGGACAAGCTGTCGGCGCGGTCGCTCAAGATCGTCGGCGACGTGGCGCTGGCGCTGCTGCGGTAGCGAGGGGGCGCGCGAGGCGGGGGTGTCCTTCTGCGAAATTCTCGCGGCCTGCGGCCGCTCGAGTATTCGCAGAAGGACACCCCCGCCCCGCGCGCCGGCTACCGTGCAAATGCACTGAAAAGCTGAGTCCCGCGATTGATTGGTAACGGGGCGCCCGCCGCGCGCGGCGAAGCTACGGCATGCCCACTCCCGGTGAACGTCAGGCGTTGCTCTTCTTCGCGGCCGTCGCCGCGTTGGGGGTCGGGGTCAACGCGTGGCGAGCGGTCCGAGGCGGGGACCAGGTGATCGCCGGCTCCGCCGCCGACCTCGCCGCGCAAATCGCCCGGGTGGACTCGGCGGTGGCCGCCTCGCCGAGCCGCGACGCCGGCCGCGCCGCACTACGTAAACGCAACGCCGAGAAGGCCGCGAAGAAGCGCGCAACGGAGGCGGCGGCCACGGGGACGCCCGTCCCATCCACCGTCCACCGTCCACCGTCCACCGTCAATCCCGTGGACCTCGACCTGGCCCCCGCCCCCGCCATCGAGTCCCTGCCGCGCCTCGGCCCGGCACTCGCCCGACGCATCGTGGCGAACCGCGATTCCTTCGGGCCCTTCGGTTCGATGGATGGGTTGCAGCGGGTGCGCGGGATCGGTCCATCGCTCGCCAAGGCGCTCGCCCCCCGCGTGACCTTCTCCGGCCGTCCGCGCCCCGACGCGCCCACCGGAAAGGACAAGGGGCGCCGCCGGCGCTCCCTGCCCTGACACCCCCCATTCCGAGGACGACTTTCACTCATTAGAGGGAGGCGGGCGCCTGCGTCGCGGTGTCCACCGTCCATCGTCCACCGTCCACCGTCTGTCGTCCAATGGCCACTCCCGCCTCCGCCGGCCCCGAGCGCCTCGGTGATCTCCTCCTCCGCGAGGGGCTCATCAGCAAGGAGCAGCTCGAGAAGGCGCTCGCCGAGCAGAAGCAGAGCGGCACCCGCGTTGGCTACAACCTCGTCAAGCTCGGGTTTGTGCCTGAACTCGAGGTGACCAAGGTGCTCGCCCGGCAGTACAAGATGCCGGCGGTGGACCTGTCGAAGTTCGAGGTCGATCCGAAGATTGTGAAGCTCGTCCCCGCCGACGTGGCGGTGAAGCACATCGTCCTCCCGCTCAAGCGCGATGGGCGCACGCTGACCGTAGCGATGGCCGACCCCACGAACATGGGGGTCATCGACGACCTCAAGTTCATCACGCGGTACGACATCTTCCCGGTCATCGCCGGCGAGTTCACGCTCAAGAACGCGATCGAGAAGCACTACGAGTCCACGGACCTGCAGATGGGCGCGCTCCTCGAGGAGATCGAGGGGCTCGATGCCGAGGCCGACGTCGAGGTGGTGGACACCGTGGACGACGAGGCCGCGGCGGGGCAGGCGCAGCTCGTCGACGACGCGCCGGTGGTCAAGCTCCTCAACGCTATCCTCACGGACGCCGTGAAGCGCGGCGCGTCGGACATCCACTTCGAGTGCTTCGAGCACGAACTCCGCGTGCGCTACCGCATCGACGGCGCGCTGCAGGAGATCATGAAGCCGCCCAAGAAGATGCAGGCGGCGCTCATCTCGCGCTTCAAGATCATGTCGGCGCTGAACATTGCCGAGCGCCGCGTGCCGCAGGACGGGCGCATCAAGCTGAAGATGGGCAAGAAGGTCATCGACTACCGCGTCTCGACCCTCCCGACGATCTTCGGCGAGAAGGTCGTGCTCCGCATTCTCGACAAGGGCAACCTGACGCTCGACCTCGAGAAGTTCGGCATCGAGCCGCGCGCTGAGCGCGAGCTGATGGAGGCCGTGAGCAACCCCTACGGCATGGTGCTCGTCACCGGCCCCACGGGCTCGGGCAAGACGACCACGCTGTACTCGGCGCTGTCCAAGGTGAACAGCATCGACACGAACATCATGACGGCCGAAGACCCCGTGGAGTACAACATCTTCGGCATCAACCAGGTGCTCGTGCGCAACGAGATCGGGATGACGTTTGCCGCCGCGCTGAAGGCCTTCCTGCGGCAGGACCCGAACATCATCATGGTCGGCGAGATCCGCGACCTCGAGACGGGCGGCATCGCCATCAAGGCGGCGCTCACCGGCCACCTGGTGCTCTCCACGCTGCACACGAACTCGGCGCCCGAGACCGTGACCCGCCTCCTCGACATGGGCCTCGAGCCGTTCAACGTGAGCTCGGCGCTCAACCTCGTGCTCGCCCAGCGCCTCGTCCGGCGCGTCTGCGGCAGCTGCAAGGAGAAGTACACGATGACGGACGAGGAGCTGTCGAACGCGAAGATCACGCGCGACACCACCTACCGCGACCTGCGGTTCACCGAGGAGGCGCTGCGCGATGCGGTGTCGCGCGCCTCCAAGGAGGCGGTGCCGTACCTGACCAACGTGACGCTCGACACCAAGATCGCCGACGTGCCGCTTTGGAAGGGGCGTGGGTGCGATGCCTGCGGCGGCAATGGCCTCAAGGGCCGCCAGGGGCTCTACGAAGTCATGTTCATGACGCCCAAGATGCGCCGCCTCATCCTGCAGAACGTCGGCGCGGCCGAGATCAAGGAGGGCGGCATCGAGGACGGCATGCTGACCCTGCGTATGGACGGTTGGCTGAAGGTCCTCAAGGGCGTGATCCCACTCGAGCAAGTCCTCCGCGAGACCAGCGCCTGACGGCGCTCGGTGCGCGCTGAACCCTCTATGACCCGGATGAATCCATAATGACTGGTGCACCCCCCACCGCCGCGCCTGGCGCGGCGCCGCAGCAGCAGGGCGTGAACCTGCGCGTCCTTCTCGAAGAGATGATCGAGCGCGGCGCCTCCGACCTGCACATCACGGCCGGCGAGCGCGCCAAGATGCGCATTGACGGCGAGATCATGAACTCGCGGAACGAGTACGTGCTCAACCCCAAGGACACGCTGCAACTGGCCTACTCGGTGCTTACCGAGAACCAGAAGAAGCGCTTCGAGATGGATGACGAGCTCGATTTCTCTTTCGGCATCCAGAACCTCGCCCGCTTCCGCGGCAATGTCTTCAAGCAGCGCGGCTGCGTCTCGATCGTGATGCGCCAGATCCCCTTCTCGATCAAGACGTTCGACGACCTTCACCTCCCGCCGGTCATCGCCCGCATGGCCGAGAAGCCGCGCGGGTTGGTGCTCGTCACCGGACCGACGGGCTCCGGCAAATCGACGACGCTGGCCGCGATGATCGACAAGATCAACCGCGAGCGCCGCGGCCACATCATCACGGTGGAAGACCCCATCGAGTTCATCCACCGGCACCAGGGGTGCATCGTCAATCAGCGCGAGGTGGGCACCGACACCAAGTCGTTCCAGAACTCGCTCAAGTACGCGCTGCGACAGGACCCCGACGTCATCCTCATCGGCGAAATGCGCGACCTGGAGACCATCCAGGCGGCGCTCACCATTGCCGAAACGGGCCACTTGGCCTTCGCCACGCTGCACACCAACTCCGCGGCCGAGGCCATTAATCGCATCATTGACGTCTTCCCCAGCCACCAGCAGTCACAGGTGCGCGCCCAGCTCGCCTTCGTGCTCGAGGGGATCATCACGCAGACCCTCCTTCCCAAGAAGAGCGGCAAGGGACGCGCCATGGCCGCCGAGATTTTGGTGGTCACGCCCGCCATCCGGGCGCTCATCCGCGACGACAAGATCCACCAGATCTACTCGTCCATGCAGTCAGGCAAGAAGTTCGGCATGCAGACGATGAACGACGCCCTGTACCAGCTGTACATGGCGCGCGACGTCGCTGAGGAGGAGTGCCTGCGCGTGTCGAGTGACCCCAACGAGTTCCTGCGCCTCATCGGCAAGAGCCCCGTCGAGGGCGACACCGGGGCCAAGGACGCGGCGGGGTCAAAGCCGGGTGCCGCGGGTGGGTTGCGCCGGTGACCGGCTGGGCGTCATCGAGTAGGGCCTTTTCACGCCGGACAGGATAACGAGCGCCGATGCCGAGTTTCCAGTATACCGCACGCGACGCCAGGGGTGAGCTCAAGACGGGCACCCTGGAAGCCGCCTCCAAGGACGACGTGATGACGCAATTGCGCCAGAAGCGCATGAACGTCGTCAAGGTCGAGGAGCAGGCGAAGGCGAAGGTCAAGACGGGCGGGTCGATCGCGATGCGCGACATCGTGATCTTCACCCGCCAGTTCTCGACGATGATCAACTCCGGCCTGCCGCTCGTGCAGGCGCTCGACATCCTGAGCAAGCAGACGGAGAACGCCGCCCTCGCTGCCGTCACGCGGCAGGTCGTGTTCGACGTCGAATCGGGCCATACCGTGGCCGACGCGCTCGCCAAGCATCCCAATGCCTTCAGCGACCTGTACGTGAACATGGTGGCCGCGGGCGAGGCGGGCGGTATTCTCGACACGATTCTGATGCGCCTGGCGACGTTCATGGAAAAGAACGATGCCCTCGTGCGCAAGGTGAAGGGCGCGATGATCTACCCCGGCGTCATCATGAGTGTCGCCGGCATTGCCATCGTCGTGCTCCTGCTCTTCGTGATCCCGGTCTTCCAGGGGATGTTCGCCAGCGTCGGCCTGACGCTCCCGCTGCCGACGCGCGTCGTGATCTTCCTGTCGGAGTTCCTGCAGAGCTACTGGTGGATGGTCGGCGGCGGCGGATTCCTCGCGGTCAAGGGCATCCAGAAGTGGTACGCCACGCCGAACGGCAAGCTGCGCCTCGACCGGCTGATGCTGCAGATGCCCGTCCTCGGCGACGTGCTGCGCAAGTCGGCCGTGTCGCGCTTCACGCGCACGCTTGGCACGCTCATCAGTTCGGGCGTGAGCATCCTCGACGGCCTCGAAATCACCGCCAAGACGGCCGGCAACCGCGTCATCCAGGACGCGATTATGCAGTCGCGGTCGTCCATCGCCGGCGGCGACACGATCTCCGCGCCGCTCGCCAAGTCGAACGTCTTCCCGCCCATGGTGATCTCGATGATCGCCGTCGGCGAGCAGACCGGCGGTCTGGACGAGATGCTCAGCAAGATCGCCGACTTCTATGATGAAGAAGTGGACGCCGCGGTCAGCGGCCTCCTCTCGCTGATGGAACCGATCATGATCGTCTTCCTCGGCGTCGTCGTCGGCGGCATGGTGGTCGCCATGTACCTGCCGATCTTCGACATGATCAACGCGGTGCAGTAAGAGAACGACAGAGAACGACAGAGAACGACAGAGAACGACAGAGAACGACAGAGAACGACAGAGAACGACAGAGAACGACAGAGAACCAACAGACACTGCGCGCCCCCGCCTCCCCCCTGGGTTGGCGGGGGCGTTGCATCCGGAGTCCGACCAATGACTCGACTCACCGAAGCCTCGCCCGCCGCGCGTGACGCCGCCCGCGCCCTCCGCCGCGACCTGAGCGCCCCGCCCGCCGCGTGGAGCGCGGCCGACTTGGCCGCCTTCGTGCGCAACCACGACATCCGCGTCGTCGCCCTCATGCATGTCGGCGGCGATGGCTGGCTGAAGACGCTCGACTTCGTGCCGCGCGACGACGCGCACCTCCTGGACATCCTCGCCGGCGGCGAACGCGCCGATGGATCGTCGCTCTTCGGCGACCTGGGCATTCCCGTAGGGGCGTCGGACATCGTCCTCCGCCCGCGGCTCTCCACCGCGTTCATCGACCCGTTTGCCGCGGAGCCGACGCTCGCCCTGCTCTGCAGCCACTACGATCGCCAGGGGGCGCCCCTGCCGGAGTCGCCCGACACCATGGTGCGCGCGGCGTACGCGCGCCTGCGCCGCGACGTGGGCCACGACCTGCACGCGCTGGGCGAGATCGAGTTCTTCCTTGGACACGTGCGCGCCGAGAGCGAGGCCTACGGCGCGAACGAACGGGGCTACCACGCGGCCGCGCCGTTCGTCTTCGGCGAGGGACTGCGCCGCTCGGCCGTCGTGATGCTCGCCGAGATGGGCGTGCCCGTGAAGTACGGCCACGCCGAGGTGGGTTTCGTTGAGGCGGACGCCGCCGATTCGCGCGCGTGGGAGCAGCACGAGATTGAGCTCGCTCTCCTGCCGCTCCCCGAGGCCGCCGATGCGGTGGTGCTCGCCCAGTGGGTCCTGCGCAATCTCGCCCTGCGGCACGGAATGCTCTGCTCCTTCGCCCCCATGGCCCGCAAGGGGCACGCCGGGAGCGGCATGCATTTCCACTTCGCGTCACTGGCCGAGGGGAGCTACCAGCCGCACTCCGCCGACGACGGTGGGCTGACACCCGGCGCGCAGGCACTCATTGGCGGGCTCGTGCGGCACGGCGGCGCGCTGATGGCTTTCGGCAACCGCAGCCGCGACTCCTTCGTGCGTCTCAGCCAGGGGAAGGAAGCGCCGAGCGTCGTCACGTGGGGCCGCTACAACCGCAAGGCGCTCGTGCGCATTCCGATCGTCCCCACCGACGCGCACGGCCGCGCGACGACGCCGGAGACGATCGAGTTCCGTCTTCCCGACGGATCGGCGCATCCGCACCTCCTGCTCGCCGGCGTCGCGCAGGCGATGGCCGACGCCACGGCATCGAAAGAGTTGGCCGCCCTCCTCGCGCGCACCGCGGTGTCGGCGCAAGGCGCGTCGTCAACGGAGCACCGCGTCCCGCTCACCTTTGCGGAGATCGCCGACGCCATGCGGGCAAGCCGAACCGCGTTCGAGGCGGGCGGCGTGTTCAGCGCGGCGATGCTCAACCGAGTGATCGCCACCCTGCGGGCCTAGCGCGCCGTCGTCTCCGCCGGCGCGGGCGTCACACGGTCCCACCCCGTGCGCGCGCGGACGAAGCCGGCAATGCGCTCCGCCGCCTGTGCCGACTCAGGGAGGAACGGGACGATCTGGAAGACGTGCGGCGTCTCGGGCCAGATCTCGAGTTCCACATCCACGCCCGCGGCGCTCGCCTTTTCGGCAACGCGCACGGCCTCGTCGCGGAGGATCTCCGTGCTTCCCGTCTGGAGCAGCAGGGGAGGGAAGCCAGTGAAGTCCCCGAACAGCGGCGACACGTCCGGATCATGATAGAGCGTCGGCGAGGGCGCGTAGTGGTGCCGCACCACGAGCAGGTTGCTGAGTCGCATCAGCGGGTCGACGTCCACGTTGTCCGCCATGCTCGGGCTCGACAGCGTGCAGTCCACCGCGGGCGAGAGCAGGACGGCGCACGCCGGCATGGCCGTCTGCGCGCGTACCGCGCGCTGCACGGTCACCAGCACGAGGTTGCCGCCAGCGGAGTCGCCCACCAAGACCAGTTGCCGTGGATCAACTCCCTTGGCGAGCAACCAACGATAGGCGGTCGCGCAGTCGTCAGGAGCCGCCGGATACGGATGCTCGGGGGCGAGCCGGTAGTCGGGCATCAATGCGCGCGCCTGCAACTGCCGGCACAGGCGCGCGGCGAAGCGCGCGTGCGTGTTGGGATACCGAAAGGCGAACGACCCGCCGTGCAGGTAGAACAGGACGCGCTCCGGGCGGCTTTCCGGAACAGAGATCCAGTCGGCAGCCACCCCGTCGCAACTCACGCGCTCGCGCGTTACCCAGCTCTCGATCTGGAAGTGGCGCGCGTCGATTTGTTCGTAGCGCCGCCGCAGCGCGACGATGTCCGCGTCGTACCGCAGCGGACTGCGCAGCATCAACCGCATCAGCGCGTTCAGCGCGCGATTGTGCCAGCTCCGCGGGCCCTCGATGACGTGGATGTTCCGTCCGCTGGCCGCCATCCGTCTTCCTCCCACCGCGTAGTCTAGCGAGCGCCGCCGTCGTCCGCCGCGTTGCTCGCGCCGCCCCGACCAACGCGCCCCAGGATTGCCCGGCGCCCCGGACGACGTCCGGGGGCCTCATCGCCGTCCCATCCGGCCCTCAACGTTTGCCCTGCCATACGCTTAAACTACAGGGCGATTCCCTTCGCCAGAACGCTCATCGTCACGGCTCGGACCGATACGGGCTCGCTTTCCCCAGTTCATCTCCCGAATGACCCGAGTCCCAACGAGAGCGACTGCACACGCCGCATGGCTTCTGACCCTTGCTCTCAGCACGGTCGGGGGGCAGGTGTCTCCGCCGAGCGGTGGCGCTGCCGGCGTGGTGCCCCCGTCGCCCGCGGTCCCCCCGAGCGTTGCCGCCATCTACATGAACGGCAGCATCACGGTGGATGGCCGGCTCGACGAGACCCTGTGGCGCCGAGCCAAGCCCGCGACCACGTTCACGCAGACTGAGCCCAGCGATGGCCAGCCCGCTTCGGAAGCGACGGAAGTCCGCATTCTCTACAACGATCGCGCCCTGTACATCGGCGCGCGGCTGCACGACCGCGGCGCCATTTCGTCTCGCCTCGGCCGCCGTGACGTCCAACTCCCCGACGCCGACTGGTTTGCCGTGGCGATCGATGGCTACCACGATCACCTGGTCGCCGCTCGATTCGCGGTGAACCCATCGGGGGTCGTCCGGGATGAGTTCCAAGGGGACCCGAGCTGGGACCCGGTCTGGCGCGCCGAAGCGCGCGTGGACAGCGCCGGCTGGACGGTGGAAATTCGCATCCCGTTCTCGCAACTGCGATTCAACCCGGGTGTGGACGAGTGGGGGCTCCAGCTCGAACGCCGCATCGCCCGCAAGAACGAGCAGGCCGTGTTTTCGTACACGTCGCGCCTTGACCGAGGCGGCGTGGCCCGCTTCGGGCACCTGACGGGCATGGGGAAGGTCACGGCCCGCGCGCAGCAACTGGAACTGCTCCCGTACGTCCGTGCCAAGGGCGATTATCGAACGCCGTTCGAGAACACCAGCGCGGGCTACCGCAATCCGTACAGCAATGGCGCGAGTCGAACGACGGGCTACGGGCTCGATCTTAAGTACCTCCCGCGGCCGAATGTGACGGTGCTTGGCACCGTCAACCCGGACTTCGGACAGGTTGAGCTGGATCCAGCCGTGCTCAACCTCTCGGCGTTCGAGGTGCGGTTTCAAGAGCGGCGTCCGTTCTTCGTCGAAGGCTCCGATCTCTTCCGCTTCGGCGGGTTTGACTTCGGCGGTGGTGGTGGTGGTGGCGGTGGGGGCGGCGGTGGTGGGGGGGGCGGTGGCGGCGGTGGGGGTGGCGGTGGCGGGG
>VHBQ01000025.1 GCA_016871855.1 Gemmatimonadota bacterium | reverse complement strand
TTGAGCTCGCTCGCCAGCAGCGCGACGAGCTCGTCGAGGAGCGCCGAAGGCGCATCGCCCGCCGATACGCAGACGAGCCGCGCGAGCGGCTGGCGCACCTTGATCCCCGCCTCCTCGCGCGCCGAGCGGCCCAGCGTGGCCAACGCCCGCACCTCGGCCATCGCCGACTCGAGCGCGAGGTCGCGCGCCGGCACGTCGCGCCGCGTGAAGTCGGCGAGATGCACCGACGCGCCGGTCAGCGCGCGATGGATGTAGTCGCTGATGAACGGCGCGAACGGCGCGAGCAGGCGTGAGACGACGGTGAGCACCGCGTGCAGCGTCGCGAACGCGGCGCGGTTCCCCTCCCCGTCCACCTCGTAGAAGCGCGCCCGCGACAGGCGGACGTACCAGTTGGCCACGTCCTCGGTGACGAACTCCATGAGCGCACGCGACGCCGCCGTCGCGTCAAAGCGCTGCAGCTCGGCGTCCACCTCCGCTTCCACCGCGGCGAGACGCGAGAGGATCCAGCGGTCGAGCAGCGGACGGTCGGCGACCGCGGGATCGGCCGCCGACGGCGCCCATCCAAAGTTCGCGTACTGCGCGAAGATGCCGCTGTAGACGTTCTTGAGCGTCACGAGGAAGCGCCCCGCCGTCTCGCGGATCACTTGCTCGTCGAAGCGGCGCGGCAGCCACACTTGGCTCGACGCCACGAGGAACAGGCGCACCGCGTCGGCGCCGTGGCGCTCAATCACCGCCCACGGATCCACCGTGTTGCCGCGCGTCTTCGACATCTTCTGCCCGTTCGCGTCGAGCACGAGGTCGTTCACGACCACGGCCTTGTACGGCTCCGCGCGCCCGTCGGGGAGGAAGTGCCCGCCCGAATGGTGTTCGTCCACCGCGTAGGCACCAATGTCGCGCGGCGTGTCGTGCGGTCGCGTGGCGGCCTTTCGTCGACCGTCCACCGTCAACCGTCCACCGTCCGTTTCCAAGGCATCGCCCAGTCCCGTCGCAATCGCCAGCAGCGAATAGAACCACCCGCGCGTCTGGTCCACGCCTTCGGCGATGAAGTCCGCTGGGTACTGCCGCGCGAACTCCTCGCGATGCTCGAACGGATAGTGCCATTGCGCGAACGGCATCGAGCCGGAGTCGAACCAAGTGTCGATCACCTCGGGGACGCGACGCATCGTCCCGTCGCACTCCGCGCACGGCCACGTGTAGCCGTCAATGTGCGGCTTGTGCGGGTCGAAGTCGGCGCCCAGCGCGTGCCCGGTCTGCACGGCGAGGTGCGCGAAGCTGCCAATCACCTCGCGGTGCGACGCGTCGGCGTCGCAGACCCAGACTGGCAGGGGCGTTCCCCAGAAACGGTCGCGCGAGATCGCCCAGTCGATGTTGTTCTCCAGCCAGCTGCCGAACCGCCCCGCGCCAACTTCCGACGGATTCCAGTCGACGCGCGCGTTGCGCGCGATCATCGCGTCCTTGATGGCCGTGGTGCGCACGAACCAGGACGAGCGGGCGTAATAGAGCAGCGGCGTCTTGCAGCGCCAGCAATGGGGATAGCTGTGCACGAAGCGCCCGTCGCGGTACAGCACGCCGCGCCGCTTAAGCTCCTCGATGATCACCGGATCGGCCGCCTTCACGAACATCCCGCCAACCAGCGGCATGGACGCCGGGAACTCGCCGCGCGCGTTCACCGGCTGGAGGAACGCCAGGTCGTACTGCTGGCCGGCCTGGTAGTCGTCGGCGCCAAACGCGGGCGCGAGGTGCACCACGCCGGTGCCGTCGTCGGCCGAGACGAAGTCGGTCGTGACGATGATCTCGCGCGCGCCGTCGGCGAACGGCAGCCAGTCGAGCGGGCGCCGATAGTGCTGGCCCGCGAGCGCCGTCCCCGCAAAGGTCGCGACGACTTCCCAGCGATCCGCCCAGTCGCCGCCGAGCACCGCGGGGACGCGCGCCTCGGCGAGAATCACCGTGTGCGTGCCGCCCGCCTTGCGCTTCAGCTCCGCGTACTCGAGATGCGGGCTCACCGCCAGCGCGGCGTTGGAGACGAGCGTCCACGGCGTGGTCGTCCACACGAGAATGCGCCGCTCGCCCGCCGGCCCCGCGTCGCGCAGCGGCAGCTGCAGGTAGACTGACGGATCCTCGACGTCCTCGTACCCCTGCGCCACCTCGTGGCTGCTCAGCGCCGTGCCGCAGCGCGGGCAGTACGGCAGGATCTTGTGCCCGGAGTAGAGCAGCCCCTTGGCGTGCAACATGGACAGCGCCCACCAGACGCTCTCCACGTACGTGTTGTGATACGTGACGTAGGCGTTGTCGTAGTCGAGCCAGAAGGCGATGCGGTTGGAGAGCTTCTCCCAGTCCTCGCGATACCGGAAGACGCTCTCGCGGCAGCGCCGATTGAACTCGGCAACGCCCACGCGCTCGATGTCCTGCTTGCCGCTGATCCCCAGCTCCTTCTCGACCTCGATCTCCACGGGGAGGCCGTGCGTGTCCCACCCCGCCTTACGGTCGACGCGAAAGCCCTTCATGTGCCGGTGGCGGCAGAAGAGGTCCTTGATGGCGCGCGCGAAGACATGGTGGATGCCCGGCTTGCCGTTGGCCGTCGGCGGCCCCTCGAAGAAGACCCAGCGCGGCGCGTCGGCGCGTGCGGCGAGCGAGGCCGCGAAGAGACGCTCGTCGCGCCAGCGGTCGAGCAGTTCGCGCTCCACCGCGTCGGCCGGGCGCTCCGGCGGCAGCGGCGCGAAACGCGCGGAAGTGGGGACAGCCGTGGTCACAAGCGCTCCATCACGCCGCGCACGAGCGCTTCGAGATGCGGTTCCGCGCGGCCCGCGGTGGCGAGAATCGCCTCGAGGTTCGCCGGCTCCAAGGTGTCGGGGAGGCACAAGTCCGTGATGATGGACAGCCCGAGCACGCGCATCCCCGACTGCACCGCGACGATCACCTCGGGAACGGTGCTCATCCCGACAACGTCGGCGCCGAGCGCGCGCAGCATGCGGTATTCCGCGCGCGTTTCCAGGTTCGGGCCGGCCACGGCGACATACACGCCCTCGCGCAGGGTGATGCCGCGTTCGGTGGCGACGGCGCGCGCGACCGCGCGCAACGCCGCGTCGTACGGCGCGCTCATGTCGGGGAAACGGTCGCCGAACGCCGCATCGTGCGGTCCGATCAGCGGATTGTCGCCCAGCAGATTGATGTGGTCCGCGATCAGCATCAGGTCACCGGCCGCCCACTGCGGGTGCATCCCGCCGCAGGCGTTCGACACAATGAGCGTGGACGCGCCCAGCGCGCGCAGCACGCGCACGGGAAACGTCACCTGCTGCAGGGCGTAGCCCTCGTAGCGGTGGAAGCGCCCCTGCATCGCCATCACGCGCTTGCCGGCAAGCGTGCCGACGAGCAGGCGGCCGGCGTGCGACTCCACGGTCGCAAGGGGGAAGCCGGGCAAATCCGCATACGGAATCGTGCACTCGACGGTGATCGCCTTCCCAAGCCCGCCCAGCCCGGTGCCGAGGATCAGCGCGACCTCGGGAACGAGCGCCGTGCGCGCGCGCACTGCGGCCACCGCGGCATCAACCGCGGCCGAGGTGTGCGCGTGCTCTGCGCCGGGAAAACGGACTGCCGTCATCAGCTACTTCGCCTCGCCCTCGTCGGCCCCGCCCTCGTCGAGCCAACTCGGCGCCTTGTCGCGCGCGCCGCCCGGCGCGCCGTCGGCGACCGGCTCCGGACGCTCCGGCGCAGGCGACTCCTCCGCGGTGCGCAGCTCCATCGCCTGACGCTCGGTGAATGCGCGCCACTGCGCGAGGTACGCCTTGCGGGCGCGCTCCAGCGCGTCCACCTGCGCTTCCAGGCGCCGCACGGTGCGCCGCGCCTCCTCCACCAGCTTCTCCCCTTCGGCGCGCGCCTCGCGCAGGATGAGCTGCGCCTCGCGCTCCGCCTGCTCGCGCGTCTCGGCGCGCAGCTGCTGCGCGGTGATCAGCGCGTCGTTGAGCGCCTTGTCCCGCTCGCGGAAGGCGCGCAGCTGCTCGTGGAAGCCCTTGGCCTTCGCCTCGAGCTCGCTGTTCGCGCGCGTCAGCCGTTCCAGTTCCTCGGCGACCTGGTCACGGAACTGGTCTACGCGCGCCTTGTCGTAGCCGCGCAGCGCCGACCCGAAGTCGAAGCGCCGCACGTCCACCGGCGTGAGATGAAAGACATCGTCGCTCATCAGTGCCTCTCCCCGAACAGGACCGTTCCCACCCGCACCATCGTGGCGCCTTCCTCGATCGCGATCTCGTAGTCGCCCGACATGCCCATCGACAGCTCCACCGCGGGATGCCCCGCGGCCCGCAACGCCTCGCGCGCCTGCCGAGCGCCGGCGAAGCAACGCCGCAGTGTCGCCTCGTCCGCGTCGAATGGCGCCATCGTCATCGCGCCGATCACGCGCACGCCCGGCAGGCCCCGCAACCGCTCCGCCTCCCCGGCCACCTCGCCCAAGGAGAACCCGCCCTTCGTGTCCTCGCCCACCACGTTCACCTGCAGGAGCGCGTCCACCGGCCGGCCGCGCCCAGTTCCGAACTGCGACACCGCATCGGCCAGCCGCGCGCTGTCCAGCGCGTGCAGCAGCCAGAAGTGCTCGAGCGCCTTCACCTTGTTGCGCTGCAGATGGCCGATCAGGTGCCAGCGCACCGGCACCGAGACCGCCGCCTGCTTGTCCAGCGCTTCCTGCACGCGGTTTTCGCCCACGTCGTCCACCCCGCAGGCGTGCACCGCCGCCACCATCTCCGGCCCGTGCGTCTTGGTCACGGCCACCAGCCGCACCGCCTGCCCGTGCCCGCCCCGGCGCACGGCCTCCGCGATGCGGCCCCGCACCTCGGCCACACGATCCGGCAAGTCCTGCATAGCCTAGAAAAATAGGCGGGGATGCCCGTGGTGCGTAAGTCTCGGACGATCTAGGATTTGGACCGAGGATTGCGATTCAGGATCACGATCGAGGACGGAGATGGTCGATCGGGCAAGCGAATGGCCCGGCATTCGCCGAGCCATCGCCAATCGTGATCATCTATCGAGGTCCTGAATCGCAATCCTCGGTCCAAGTCTCAAATCGCCGTCACGCCGGCTGAACCTCCGGCCCCCCAATCACCGGCGGCACCGGCTTGGTCTCCACCGCTGCCACCGGCGCTGGTGCGGCGGGCAACGCCTTGCCCGGCGGCACACGCGGCGGGAGCGGCTGCCCCTCGACGAGCAGCTTGATCTCGTCGCGGCTGAGCGTCTCGCGCTCCAGCAGCGCGCCGGCGAGCGAGTCCAGCAGCGCCCGGTGCTCGGTGAGCACCTCGCGCGCCTTCTCGTACGACTCGCGGATGATGCGCGACACTTCCTCGTCCACCAACTGCGCCGTGCGCTCGCTCACCTCGCGGCGGCTCATCAGCTGCGCGCCGAGGAAGAGCTCCTGCTCGTTGTCGCCGACGAGGATTGGCCCGACCTTGTCGGACAGCCCCCACTGCGACACGTACCGGCGCGCCAGCGCCGTGGCCATCTGAATGTCGCTCGCCGCGCCCGTCGTCACGCGCTCACGCCCGAAGACGATCTCCTCGGCCACGCGGCCGCCGTACGCCATGATCAAGCGCGCATCCAGCTGCAACCGGCTGATGGAAACGCGGTCGTCCTCGGGGAGCGTGTACGCCACGCCGAGCGTGCGGCCGCGCGGTACGATGGTCACCTTGTGCAACGGATCCGTTCCCTTGACCTTGATCGCGCACACGGCGTGCCCGGCCTCGTGGTACGCGGTCTGCCGGCGCTCCTCCTCCTTCATGACGAGCGTCTTGCGCTCGGCGCCGAGCATCACCTTGTCCTTGGCCTCCTCGAGGTCGGCCATGTAGACCTTGTCGTGATTGCGGCGCGCGGCGAGCAGGGCACCCTCGTTGACGAGGTTCGCCAGGTCGGCGCCCGCCATCCCCGGCGTGCTGCGCGCCAAGGCCGTGACGTCCACGTCATCGGCCATCGGCTTGTTGCGCATGTGCACGCGCAGGATTCCCTCGCGCCCGCGCAGGTCGGGCGAGTCCACCACGATCTGCCGGTCGAAGCGCCCCGGGCGCAGGAGCGCCGGGTCGAGCACGTCGGGACGGTTCGTGGCCGCCACCAGGATGACGCCTTCGTTGCTCTCGAAGCCGTCCATCTCGACGAGCAGCTGGTTCAGCGTCTGCTCGCGCTCGTCGTGCCCGCCGCCGAGGCCGGCGCCGCGATGGCGCCCCACGGCGTCGATTTCGTCAATGAAGATGATGCACGGCGCGTTCGTCTTCCCCTGCTCGAACAAATCGCGCACGCGGCTCGCGCCGACGCCCACGAACATCTCCACGAAGTCGGAGCCCGACATCGAGAAGAACGGGCGCCCCGCCTCGCCGGCCACCGCGCGGGCGAGCAGCGTCTTGCCCGTGCCGGGTGGGCCAACGAGGAGCGCGCCCTTCGGCAGGCGGCCGCCGAGCTTGGTGAACTTCTGCGGATCCTTCAGGAACTCGATGATCTCCTGCAGTTCCACCTTCGCTTCGTCGCAGCCGGCGACGTCGGCAAAGGTCACCTTGGGCGTGTCACCGGTCAGGAGCTTCGCCTTCGACTTGCCGAACGAGAACGCCTTGTTCGGCCCTGCCTGCATCTGGCGCAGGAAGAAGATCCAGAAGCCGAAGATCACGATCCACGGCAGCAAGTTGACGAGGAGCGCGCCGATGGACGGGCTCGGATCCTGCGCGTCCACGATCACGCCCTTCGCCGTCAGCTTCTCCAGCTCCTTGTCCGAGTTCGACACCGGCAGCTTGACGGTGAACTTCTGCACCTGCTGTCCCTCGACCATCACAGGCGACTTGAACTTGCCGTCCACCACCTTTCCGCCGGTGATGGTCACCGACTGGATGTTGTCGGCCTGTAGCTGCTGCGAGTACTCGGTGTACTTCACCTCGCTCGCGCCGTCCTTGCCGCCGCCGGCGTACTGGATGATGAAGACGGGCAGCAGGATGACCATCAGCCAGAAGGCGACGGTCTTGGACACTCGGCCGAAGTTCGAGGGAGGCGTTGGGGGTGCGGGGGTCGGAGGCATGTCTTGGGGAGGAAGCGAAGGCCCACGCGCCGAGCGCGTCGGACCGTCCAGCCCTCAGGCGAGGCTGGCGATGTAGGGAACGTGCCGGAAGTTCTCGGCGTGATCGAGTCCGTAACCCACCAGAAACTCGTTCGGCGCGTCGAACCCGACGAACCTGACCGGATGCTCCAGGTGCTCCGCGATGTGCTTGTGCAGCAGCGCGCAGATCTGCAGCGACCGCGGACGCCGCGTCTCCAGGAGGTCCACCAACTTCTGCATCGTCCGCCCGGAGTCCACGATGTCCTCAACAAGGAGAACGTGCTTCCCCTCCATGTTGGTTTCCGGATCGTAGAGCAACCGCACGTTGCCGGACGAGACCGTGCCGCTCCCATAGGAACCGGCGACGATGAAGTCCACCTGCAGCGGGCGCGGGATGTGCCGCACGAGGTCCGCGGTGAACATGAAGCTCCCCTTGAGGAGGCCGAGGGCAAGCAGTTCGCCGTCCGGATAGGCGTGCGCGATCTCGCGGCCCAGGGCGGCGACGCGATCGGCGATGTCCTGCTCCGAGAAAACGATGCGCTTGACCTCGCGCCCCATCAGGCGCGGATCGGCGGATGCGTTGGCCATAGACTGGAAATATAGCAGGGGGACCAACCCCCCGTGGTATCGCTACTTAGCCGTTTCGCGCGCTGGCCGGACCACGAAGGTCCGCGGCGTGCGCTCCACCGTGCCGCCGCCGGAGAGTGGCACCCGCTGTCCGGCGCGAGACGTCGGCGTCCAATGCGACAGCCGCTCCACACCGCGGCGGTCGAGAACGACGCCGGCCCGACCGGCGATCTCCGGCCAGGCCACCGCCAACGCATCACGGGCGAGCCCGGCGAGCGCGTCGGCGTCGATCACCACGCTATCACCCACGCGACGCGCATCGAGCGCGTCCACCAGACCGACCATCGCCGCGCGCCACTGCGCGGCGCGCGCTCCGATCGAGATCAGCTCGTCGCGAAAACCGGGGCGGCGCGACTCGACAGCGCCAAGGACATCGCCACGGAGCCTGTTCCGCAGGTATGCCGTCTGCGCATTGGTCGGATCCTCAACGTGCCGGACCCCGTTCGCCGCCGCGTACGCGGCGAGCGCAGCGCGCGAGACCCCAAGGAGCGGACGCACGACACCCGGCGTCGGAGACGCCATCCCAGCCAGCCCGCGCGCCGAGGCCCCGCGCAAGATCCGCATGGCAACGGTCTCGGCCTGATCATCCATGGTATGCGCGGTCACAATCGTCGCCGCACGCTCCTCAGCCGCGGCCCGCAGGAAGGTCCAGCGCGCCTCGCGCAGGAGACCCTCGGTGGGGCGGCCCGTTGTCGAGCGACCCGCCTCCGGACGTCCCGCCGCCAGACGTCCCGCCTCCGGTCGCTCCGGGGCTCGACCGGCAATCACCGAAACCCCCAGCCGCAGACACTCCTGAATCACCAGCTCGACCGCCTCGGCGGCGGCGGGGCCGGTGCCGTGGTCGAACGTCGCCACGGCGGACAGGTCGCCGCGACGTTCCGCCGCGAAGGCGTGGAGGAGCGCCATCGAGTCCCGACCGCCGGAGACGGCGAGCAGGTAAGAACCCGGCGGGAGCGCACGCAGCGCTTTCGCGATTGGCGGCATCCTGCTAAGATATCGTCGCGGAAACCGCGCGCTTGTCGCGCCTCGACCCCTTGCCCGGACCTTCCCCTTGGAAACGAACTTCGGCGGACCGCTCGGTACCCTGATCGTCGGCATCGGCCTGAGCGCCTTCTACATGGCGTTGATCTGGATCAACACCCTCCTCGCCGTGTTCCTGACCCCGCTGTTCATCGTGCCGCTGACCTGGGTCCAGGACTGGTGGATCGAGCGTCGCAAGGCGGCCAGCGCGTAGCACCGTTCTAAGGATGGGGTAGGCGCGCGGGCCGGCGAATGCCGGCCCGTTGTGCTTTCCGCGACCTCCGCGCCCATATGCCCAAATGACAAGCGTTGAGAATTCAGAACCGAAAGGTTTGTGATCAGTTCCTCGGGCACGGCGTGGTGACCAGTTCACTGACCTGGTCGTTGGTGAAGGGAAGCGATGGCGGCACACGCTCGACCAGCAAGCGCTACCACGCCGGAAGCAGCGGCTGTTGAGAACTACGTATGTGAGCCGTCAGCCGCGAAACAGGCGATATGCAGGGCGATGCATACGAATCCTGCATGAAGATCCGAACAAATGCATATAGAATCCACGCGAGCTTACGAATGTAAGCTCGCATTTTTGTTTTACTTATGTCCATCACGCTTCCGCGATCTGTAAACGGAAGCACTCCGGCGAAGGGAAAGGCGGCCCAGAGGCCCTCGCGCGGTCTCAAACGGACACTGAAGTGCTCGGGCCTCTGTAGCGGCCGGCCCTTCCCCGCCCCGCCGCGGTCAGGTCGCGGTCGATGAGTGGGGTTGTGATGGATGCCGCCTCGAGCCTCTTAGACTCCGGGCCGGGGTCACCAGAGACGGACTCGCGCGCATCAGGTTGTGCGCCGAGAGACTGACATTACGGCGTGGGTGATGGGGGACTGATACCACGAAGGGGCGAAGAACACAAAGGGACACGAAGGACTTCTCTGGGGGAACGACGGCGCGCCACGCGAGCATCCGCGTGGCGCTCTGTCATTCCACCAAAGGGTCTCTTCGTGCCCCTTCGTGCCCTTCGCCCTTAGCGGTGAGCCGTTGTCGTTGCCCTGATCCGACACCAGTCCCAGCAGGCCCTGCCCCGAAAGCCACGGGGCCCGGGAGTAGCTCCCGGGCCCCGCGGTTTCCTGCCTATCGGCCGGAGGTTACTCCAGCGTCCGGACCTCGTTGATCAGGCCAAGGAGGGTCTTCTTGGCGTCGCCGAACAGCATCTGCGTCTTGGAGTCGTAGAAGAGCTCGTTCTCGATGCCGGCGAAGCCGGGGTTCATCGAGCGCTTCATGACGATGATGTGCTGGGCCTTGTCGGCGTCCAGGATCGGCATGCCGTAGATCGGGCTGCTGGTGTCGTGCCGGGCCGCCGGGTTGACCACGTCGTTGGCCCCGATCACGATGGCCACGTCGGCGCGGTCGAAGTTCGGGTTGATCGCGTCGAGGTCCAGCAGGGCCTCGTAGGGGACGTTCGCCTCGGCCAGGAGCACGTTCATGTGTCCCGGCATGCGGCCGGCCACCGGGTGAATGGCATACAGCACCTCCACCCCCCGCTTATGCAGCAGGTCGGCCAACTCGCGCACCTGGTGCTGGGCCTGCGCCACGGCCATGCCGTAGCCGGGAACCACGATTACCAGCTTGCCGTAGCCGAGCAGGGCGGCCGTGTCTTCCTGAGTGATGGTGCGCACGCCCTTGGCCCGCAGCGCCGCGCCCTTGTCGCCACCGCTCCCCGCCACCACCACGCCCACGCCGCCAAAGAGCACGTTCCAAATGGAACGGTTCATGGCCTTGCACATGATGTTGGTGAGGATGATACCCGACGCGCCCACGAGGGCGCCGGTGATGATCAGACCGTGGTTGTTGATCACGAACCCGGTCATCGCCGCGGCGATGCCTGAATAGCTGTTCAGCAGGCAGATGACGACCGGCTGGTCGGCACCGCCGATGGCGATCACGAGCTGGATGCCGAGGATCATCGACGCGAGGTTCAGCACGATGAACGCCCACATCGTCCCGGGGTTGTAGCCCAGGTAGACGCCCATCGCGATGACGGTCAGGATGAGTCCGATGCTGAGGGCATGCCGCCCCGGGAAGAGCACCGGGCGATCCGGCACCACCCACCCCTGCAGCTTGAGCGCGGCGACCACCGAACCGGCGATGGTCACGCCGCCAACGAGCGACGACAGGTAGATGGTCACCGCCGTGCCAGTGGTCAGCAGCTGGCCCGGCTGGATGAGCCGGTACCACTCGGCGGCCGCGACAAGCAGCGAGGCGCCGCCGCCGAAGCCGTTGAGGAGGCCGACCATCTGGGGCATGGCGGTCATCTTGACCGCGCGCGCCATCCAGACGCCCAGCACCGAACCGACGAGCAGGCCAATCGCGATGAGGCCGTACGATACGATCTGCTTGTCGAGCAGGGTCACGAGGATCGCGATCAGCATGCCGACCGCGGAGAGCATGTTGCCCTTGCGCGCCCTTACGGGCGACGAGAGCCACTTGAGGCCAATGATGAAGATGATGGCCGCAAGGAGATAGGCGAGTTCAGCCACGTGCTGCATCATGACTTGGCCTCCTTCTCGTCCTTCTTCTTGTCGGCCCCGAACATCGCCAGCATGCGGTCGCTCACGAGATAGCCGCCGACCACGTTGATCATGGCGAAGATGACGGCGATCACCCCGAACACGTTCGACAGCTCCGGCGTGATCATCCCAACCACGACCATCGAGCCGACGATCGTGATGCCGGAGATCGCGTTGGACGCCGACGTCAGCGGGGTGTGCAGGAGCGACGGAACCTTGTTGATCACTTCGAAGCCCACGAAGCTCGCGAGCACGAAGACGACAATGCCGCCAATCAGGGCGTCAGTCACTGGGCACCTCCCTTCACGCTCATGGCCTTCACGATCTCATCCTCTGGGTTGAGAACGATGGCGCCGTCCTTGACGAGATACTGCAGCACGCTCGCCGTGTTCTTGCTGTACAGCAGGCTGGCGTGCGTCGGCATGCTGCTGGCCACGTTGACCGGGCCGCAGACGGTGACGAAGCCGCTGGTGACGTACGTCTCGCCGGGCTTCGTGACGGCGCAGTTGCCGCCCTGCTCCGCCGCGAGATCCACGATGACCGCGCCGTGCTTCATTCCCTTGACCATCTCCTCGGTGACGAGCACCGGCGCCTTCTTGCCGGGGACCGACGCCGAGAGAATCAGGCAGTCCGACTCGGCCACGTGCTTGGTGAGCGCGGCCTTGATGGCGGCCTGCTTGTCCTCGGTCTGCTCCTTGGCGTAGCCGCCGGCGTCCTGGCTCTCCTTGCTGACCAACTCGCTGGCCACGAAGGTCGCGCCGAGGCTGAGCACCTCTTCGCGCGCGGCGTCGCGGATGTCAAAGGCGCGGACATTGGCGCCGAGGCGGCGCGCCGTGGCGATGGCCTGAAGGCCGGCCACACCGGCGCCGATGACAAAGACGGTCGCTGGGGGAATGGTCCCGGCGGCCGTCGTGAGCATCGGGTGGAACTTCGGCAGCGTTTGCGCCGCCATCAGCGCGGCGCGGTATCCGGAGACCGTCGCCTGGCTGGAGAGGGCGTCCATCACCTGCGCGCGCGTGGTGCGCGGCACGAGGTTCATGGAGAGCGCCGTGATATTCCGCGCCACGAGCGCCTGCACCACGGCGGCGTCGCCGACGGGCTGCAGGAACGAGATGACCAGCGCGCCCTGCTTGATCTGTCCGGCCTCTTCGACAGTCGGCGGCTGGACCTTGAGCACGGCGTCGGCGCCGCTAAGGAGGCTCGCCGCGTCAGCCACCACCGTCGCGCCGGCCTTTTCGTACGCCGCGTCGGTGTAGTGCGCCGTATTGCCCGCCCCTGCCTGGACCTTGACGCTCAGCCCGGCCTTGATGAGCCGAACCGCGTCTGCAGGAACGAGCGCGACGCGCAGCTCACCGGGCTTGGTCTCCCGGGGAACGGCCACTGTCACGCTGTTTTGAGTGGTCATGAGCTTCTGAATTGTGGGTGTAAGTACCTGGAGGACTCGCCGCGCCGCGTACCGGCGAACGGCGCCGCGCCCTGAGAATACCGACAGGATCAGGGTTGCGCGACCTTGAAGAATACCGGCGCGGTCCACCTGCCGCGTTCAGCGAAATTGCTAGATCGCGTACGGAAAACACCTGACGTAGGAGGGACGGGGGACGGGGTAGAGGAGGGGACGGGGGACGGGGAGTGTTCGAAGCCGACAATTACTGCTTTACCACGGAGACGCGGAGGGCACGGAGAACTGCTGCTGCGGGGGAATGACGACGCGCCACTGGAGTGTCCGCTCGCGTGCTATCCGGCACGCCGGTACCTTCTCCCGACCCGTCCTGCGCGGCACGCAGGAGTCTCTTCCCTTCTTCGCCCTGTGTCTGCCGACCACGACCACCGCCAAGTTCCCTCTGACCTGTCGCGCCGTGGCTTCGTTGCCAGCGTGGCGGCGGCCGCTGCGGCGGCGACGCTGCCACCCTCGCTCGCGACCGCGTCACCGTCTGCTCCGTCCTCGGGCCCCATTGGGACGTCTCCGCGCCTCGAGGACGCGCTCTTCGAGAAGACCGCCGCCGAGCTGTCCTCCATGATGGCGCGCGGTGAACTCACCTCGCGCGCGCTGACGGAGCGGTATCTCCAGCGCATCGCGGCGATGGACAAGCAGGGGCCGGCGATCAATGCGGTGATCGAACTCAACCCCGACGCCGAGGCGATCGCCGCGGCGATGGACGCTGAGCGAAAGGCGGGCAAGGTGCGCGGTCCGCTGCACGGAATCCCCGTGCTCATCAAGGACAACATCGATTCGGCCGACCGGATGCGCACGACGGCCGGTTCGCTCGCGCTGGCTGACAGCCGGCCGCTGCAGGACGCCTTCATTGTGAAGCGCCTGCGCGAGGCGGGGGCCGTCCTGCTCGGCAAGACGAACCTGAGCGAGTGGGCCAACTATCGATCGACGCGGTCCACGAGTGGCTGGAGCGGGCGCGGCGGGCTGACGCACAATCCGTACGTGCTTGACCGCAACACGAGCGGATCGAGTTCCGGCACGGGAGCCGCGCTCGCCGCCGATTTCGCAACGCTAGGGATCGGCACGGAAACCGACGGCTCGATCATCTCGCCGTCGGGGATCTGCGGGCTGGTAGGATTCAAGCCGACACTCGGTCTGTGGAGTCGGTCGGGAATCATTCCCATTGCGGCGTCGCAGGACACCGCCGGCCCGATGTGCCGCACGGTGGCCGATGCGGCAGTGCTGCTGGGCGCGCTCACGGGTGTGGATGCGCGCGATCCGGCAACGAAGCCGAGCGCGGGCAAGGCGCGGACCGACTACACAGCCTTTCTGAAGGGCGATGGACTGCGCGGCAAGCGCATTGGCGTGGCGCGGGCGCAGGCAGGGTTCAATCCCGACGTGGACGCCGCGCTCGAGGCGGCCATCATCGCGATGAAGGAGGACGGCGCGGTCATTATCGACCCCGCTTCACTGCCAACGCCATCGCAGCTCGGCCCCGCCGAGTTGACCGTGCTCGACTACGAATACAAGGCGGGACTCAACGCGTATTTCGCGTCGCGCGGTCCCAACGTCGCGGTGAAGACGCTCGCCGACCTGATCGCGTGGAACGAGCGCGAGAAGGCGCGCGAGATGCCGTGGTTCGGGCAGGAGATCTTGCTCCGCGCGCAGAAGTGCGGCCCGTTGACGGACAAGAAGTATCTCGACGCACGCGCGCTGTGCCTGCGCCTTACGCGCACGCAGGGCATTGACGCAGTGATGGCCAAGCACCGGCTCGACGCGATCGTGTTGCCGTCGAACCAGCCGGCCTGGACGACCGACCTCTTGAACGGCGACCACTTCACCGGCGGCGACACGACGTACGCGTCGGTCTCCGGCTACCCGAGCATCACCGTGCCGATGGGCATGGTGCACGGACTCCCCGTGGGGCTGAGCTTCATCGGGAAGGCGTGGAGCGAAGGCGCGTTGATCTCGTACGCTTTCGCGTTCGAACAGGTGACCAGGGCGCGGCGCGCGCCAACCTACCTGAGGAGCCTGGGGTAGCGGGCGCCTACTGCTCCAGAATGAACGCGTACCTGAACGCCGTCTCGCGCAGGCGCTCGTAGCGCCCGCTCGCCCCGCCGTGCCCTGCCCCCATGTTCATCTTGAGGAGCAGCGGCTGCGTCCCGGTTGAGGTCACCCGCAGCTTCGCCACCCACTTGGCGGGCTCCCAGAACGCCACGCGCGAATCGTTCACGCCGCTGGTGACGAGCAGGCGCGGGTACGCCTGCGCGGTCACGTTGTCGTACGGTGAGTACTGGCGCATGTACGCGTACGCCTCGGACTCCTGCGGATTCCCCCACTGCAGCCACTCCTGCGCGGTGAGCGGGATGGAGTCGTCGAGCATCGTGTTGATCACGTCCACGAACGGCACGTCGGCCACAATGGTGCGGAACAGGTCGGGGCGGAGGTTCGCGACGACGCCCATCAACAAGCCGCCGGCGCTTCCGCCGTTTGCCGCCAATCGCTCCGGCGACGTGTACCGCTCGCGCACCAGATGCTCGGCGACATCAATGAAGTCGGTGAAGGTGTTCAGCTTCTTCATCATCTTGCCGTCGTCGTACCAGGCGCGCCCCATCTCCTGGCCACCGCGCACGTGGGCGATGGCGTAAACGAAGCCGCGATCGAGCAGCGAGATACGCTGGGAGTTGAACGTCGGCTCCATGGTGAAGCCGTACGACCCGTAGGCGTACAGCAGGAGCGGACGCGATGCGTCGCGGGCGAAGGGCGTTCGGTATACCAGCGAAATGGGCACGCGGGTGCCGTCGCGGGCCGTCGCCTCCAAGCGCTCGATGGCGTAGCGCGACTCGTCGAAGCCGCCGAGCACTGGCTCCTTCTTGCGCTCGATGCGCGCGCGCGTGGCCAGATCGTAGTCGAAGACCGTGTCTGGCGTGGCGAGTGAGGAGTACGTGAACCGGAGCGCCTGCTGGTCGAACTCGGGGTTTGCGCCGAGCTGCACGCCATACGCCGCCTGCGGAAACTCGATGTAGTGCGTCTCGTTGCGCGCGACGTCGGTCACGCGCAGCGTGCGCAGGCCGGACCGGCGTTCCTGCACGAGGACGAACCGCTTGAAGACGAGCACGCCTTCCACGAAGGTGTCGGGGCGGTGCTCCAGCCACTCTTCCCACGCGCCGGGGCGGTCGAGCGGCGCGCGCATCACCTTGAAGTTGGGCGCCTCCTCGTTGGTGCAGACGTAGAGCCAGCCGTCGCCCGGCTCCACATCGTACTCCACCTGCGCGCGCCGCGCGCGCACAAGTGCGGGCGGCGATGCCGGGCGCACGGCGTCCACCAACCACGCCTCGCCATCGGTGAACGAGGCCGACGTGATCACAACGTGGGTTCCGGACCGCGCGCGGTGGACGCCGACGTTGTTCAGCACACCGGGCTCGTGGAAGACTTCGGCGTCCTGATCGCGCGGCGCGCCCAGCGCGTGACGCCAGACGCGATCGGAGCGCTTGGCCTCGTCGGTGGTCGTGTAGAAGATCGTCCGGCTGTCCGACGCCCAGGCCAGTCCGAAGCCCAGCTTCTCCAGGCGATCGGGGAGCCACTCCCCCGTAGAGAGGTCGCGGACGCGGAGCGTGAAGTCCTCGTAGCCGGCGGTGTCCTCGAGGATCGCGAGCAGGCGGTGGTCGGGACTGACCTCAAACGCGCCGAGCTGGTAGAACTCGCGCCCCTCGGCCTCCGCGTTCTGGTCGAGGATCACGTGCTCCCGTGCCCGTTCCGCTGCTCCGCTGCTCGCTGCCCCCGCCTCTGCCTGTGCCATCCGACAGAAGATCGGATACGCCTTGCCCTTCTCCGTTCGCGTGTAGTACCGCCACTCGCCGCGCGGGACGGGCACGGTCGCGTCATCCTCCTGGATGCGGGCGAGCATCTCGGCATAGAGCTGCTCCTGCAACGGCGTGGTGTGCGCTGTCATCGCCGCGGTGTACGCGTTCTCCGCCTCGAGGTAGGCGGTCACCTCGGGGTTGTCGCGCTCGCGGAGCCAGGCGTAGTCGTCCAGGCGGGCTTCACCGTGGAGCGTCAGGACCGTGCGCCGGCGCTCGGCGACTGGAGGTGCGGGGCGAACTTCGGGCGGCAGATCGGACATCGACGGCGATTAGGATGCGGAGTTCGGATTCGGATTTCGATTGGGATGGCGATGCAGATACGGATGCAATCTACGTGGGCGTGGTTCCCCGAAGGGGCAGGCGTTAGTTTTTGCCGATGCGAAATGACGCGCCCGGCGCGACCGTGTTGAAACGCTGGCGGCAACTCTCCGCCCTCCCCGGCGGCGGCTGGATCTTCAGCAAGCTGCTCGGGTGGATGGTCCCGTACTCCGGCTCGGTGTCGCCGCGCGTGCTGCTCCTCGAGCCCGGGCACGCGCGCGTGCGCATCGTCGAACGGCGCGGGCTCCGCCAGCATCTGGGTTCGGTGCATGCCATTGCCCTGATGAACGTCGCCGAGATGGCGAGCGGGCTGGCGATGCTGGCCGCGCTCCCCGCCGGGATGCGCGGCATCGTCACAAAGATCACCATCGAGTACTTCAAGAAGGGGCGCGGCGTGCTCGTGGCGGAGAGCCGGTGCGTGGTGCCGGCCGACCTCGCCGCCGGCGAATACGAGTATCTCTCGGACGTGTCCGACGCGGCCGGCGACATTGTTGCCCGCGCGACCGTCACCTGGAAGCTGGGCCCGGTGCGCGAATGAACCACGAGTGGCAGGACCGCTTCCTCGCCCAGACCGGCGCGACGGTGCCGCTCATCTGCGGGCCGATGTATCCCTGCTCCAACCCCGAACTCGTCGCGGCCGTATCGGCGGCCGGCGGCATCGGCGTGGTGCAGCCCATTTCGCTCACGTACGTGCATGGCCACGAGTACCGCGAGGGGCTGCGGCTCATCAACCGGCTCGCCGGCGGGCGCCCCATCGGCTTCAACGCCCTCGTCGAGAAGTCGTCGAAGGTGTACGAACAGCGGATGATCCGCTGGGTGGACATCGCCCTCGAGGAGGGCGTACGCTTCTTCATTACCTCGCTGGGCAATCCGCGCTGGGTGGTGGACAAGGTGCATGCCGCCGGCGGCGTGGTCTACCACGACGTGATCAATCATCGGTGGGGCGAGAAGGGGCGCGACGTGGGGGTGGACGGTCTGATCGCCGTGAACGACCGCGCGGGGGGCCACCTCGGCAACAAGGATCCGCGCGCCCTGCTCGACGAGCTGCTTCCGCTCGGCCTCCCCATCGTCGCCGCCGGCGGCGTGGGAAGCGCGGGCGAGTTCGTGGACGTCCTGCGCCACGGCTACGCCGCCGTGCAGTGCGGGACGCGCTTCATCGCCGCCACCGAGTGCCGCACGAGCGAGTCGTACAAGCAGGCCATCGTAGCCGCCGCGGAACGCGACATCGTGGCGACGCAGCGCCTGACGGGCGTCCCCGTCGCCGTCATCAACACGCCGTACATTCAGCGGCTCGGCACCGAGATCAACGCGTTCTGGCGCTGGATGTTCAAGGGGCGCAAGACCAAGCACTGGGCGCGCTCGTACTTCGGCCTGCGCGGCCTCTGGCGCCTGAAGCGCGACCAGCAGCGCGAAGGATCCGGCTCGAGTGAGTACTGGCAAGCCGGCCGCAGCGTTGCGACGATTGACGCCGTGCAACCCGCGGGTGAAATCGTGCGTTCTTTCGACAGCGCACGGCAGTCAGCCTTGTAATCCCCACCACCCGGCCCCTGCACCCCACCCTGTTCCCTCCCCCCTGCACCCCACTCTGTTCCCTGCTCCCTGCACCTAGGAAGAGGTACTCGCAATGCCCGCTGACATCATCGACTACAGACTCATCGGCGACGACCTCCAGGGCGTCATCATCACGCTCGACCCTGGCGAGGGCGTCATCGCCGAGGCCGGCGCGATGCTTTACATGGAAGACGGCATCCAGATGGCGACGACACTCGACCCCAACAACCAGGCGGGCGGCCTCTTCGGCAAGCTGCTCGGCGCCGGCAAGCGCATCCTGACGGGCGAGTCGTTCTTCATCACGATGTTCGGCAACGCCGGCACGCGACGGCAGGATGTCGCGTTTGCGGCGCCCGTTCCTGGCAAGATCAAGGCGCTCGACCTGCGCGAATGGGGCGGCCAGATCATCGCGCAGAAGGACTCGTTCCTGTGCGCCGCGCGTGGCGTGAGCCTCGACATCGCCTTCACCCGCCGGATCGGCGCCGGTTTCTTCGGCGGCGAGGGGTTCATCCTGCAGCGCCTCTCGGGCGACGGGTTGGCCTTCGTGCACGCGTGCGGCGCGCTGGTGGAAAAGGAACTGCGCCCGGGTGAGACGCTTCGCGTGGACACCGGTACCCTCGTGGCGATGCAGGCCTCCATCGACTACGACATCCGTACTGTGCCGGGGATCAAGAACGCGCTCTTCGGCGGCGAGGGCCTCTTCTTCGTGCACCTCACCGGCCCGGGCAAGGTCATCCTGCAGACCCTGCCGTTCGCGCGCATGGCCGACAAGATCATCGCCGCGTCGCGGCTGGGCATGGGACAGCGCCGCGATGAGGGCGGCGTGCTTGGCCCGCTCGGCGACATCCTTGGCGGCGACCGCGGATGAGCAACCGCGCCCCCGTGCACCCCGTCGTGGCACGCGCCGGCCAGGTCGCGTCGATCCTGCTCTCGGGCGCGGCGCTGGCCGGCGCGCTCTGGATCGGGGCGAAGCCGATTGGCCGAGTGCCTCCGCTCGGACCGTTCCTCGATCCAGCGCACGGCATCTGGGCCGTGGCGCGCACGGCCGAGTTGCCGCGCGATGCCTCGCTGCGCCTCGCTGGGCTGCGCGACAGCGTCGCGGTACGCTACGACGAGCGGGGCGTGCCGCACATCTTCGCGCGATACGAGGCCGACCTGATGCGCGCCTTCGGTTTCGTCGTCGCGCGAGACCGGCTGTTCCAGATGGAGCTGCAGACGCGCGCCGTGGCTGGCACGCTTTCCGAGATGGCCGGTGCCACCGCGCTCGAGGCGGACCGCGAGGCGCGCGCGCAGGGGCTCGCATGGGGCGCGATGCGCAAGTGGAACGCGATTCCCGACACGTCGGCGCATCGCGCGCTGGTGGAAGCGTACGCCGCGGGAGTGAACGCCTACATCGAACAGATGTCGCGCGACGAACTCCCGTTCGAGTATCGCCTGCTGAACGCGCGCCCGCAGCCGTGGCGGGCGGAGTACACGTACTACCTGCTCGCGCGCATGTCGCTGACCTTGGCGTGGAACGATGAGGAACTGCGGCGCGCACGGGTGGAGGCGATGGTCGGCGAGAAGGCCGCGGATGCCCTGTTCCCCTCCAACGCGCCGATCCAAGAGCCCATCCAGCCCGTCGAGGGCCGGCGCGCGCCGCGCTTTGCCGGCGGCGTCCTCCCACCGCCCGCCCCGCACGACAGCGCGAAGCTGGTCATCGCACAGGCGATGGAACGGGACATGGACTCGCCGGTGCTGGCGGGGCTGCGTGGCACGGGCGAGGTGGCAGTCGGCAGCAACAACTGGGCGGTGGCGCCGTCGCGGGCCGCCGCGGGTCGCGCCCTCCTGAGCGGCGACCCACATCTCGAGCTGACCCTGCCGTCCGTCTGGTACGAGGTGCACCTGCAGGTGCCGGGCGCCATTGACACGTACGGCGTGACGATCCCGGGCGGCCCGATCGTCCCGATCGGCTTCAACCGATCGATGGCGTGGACGGCCACGAACACCGGCGCGGATGTTCTCGACTACTACGAGGAGAAGGTGGACGATCGGCGCCGGCCGACACGGTACGAAGTAGACGGCGCATGGCGCCCAGTGGAGCGGCGCATTGAGGCGTTCCGCGGCAAGAGCGGGCGCGTGCTGCGCACGGACACGATCTACCACACGCACCGCGGGCCGATGATTCGGACGGCGGGCAAGTGGCTCTCGCGCCGCTGGACGGCGCTCGAGGTGTCCGACGAGGGACGCCTGCTCCGCGATGCCGCCCAGTCGCACTCGGTCGCGGAGTGGATGCAGGTGATGGGCGCGTACGTGGCGCCCGCGCAGAACTTCCTCACCGCCGATACCGCCGGCCACATCGCGATTCGATCCACGGGCTCCTATCCGATCCGCGGCGCGGGGGTGCGGGGCGACCGCATTGCCGACGGCACGCGCAGCGCGAACGACTGGCAGGGGTACTGGCCGCTCGACCGCTATCCGCAGGCGCTGGATCCGGCGCAGGGCTATCTCGCATCGGCGAACCAACAGCCGAAGGATCCAATCGTTGATCCCGGCTACCTCGGATCGAACTGGCCGTCGCCCTTCCGCGCGATGCGCATCAACGCCCTCCTGCGCGCCGACTCCGCGGTGACGCCGGACGCGATGCGCCGCTATCAGACCGACCCGGTGAGCGCGCAGACGGAGCTGTTCACGCTGCCGATGTTCGACGCCGTGGCGCGGCTGGCGGCGCGCGGCCAGACCGACACGGCCGCGGTGCGCGGCGCGGCGCTGCTCCGGGAGTGGGACGGACGCTTCACGCCCGACAACGAACGCGCGGTGCTGTACGACGCGATGATGCAGGAGCTCAGCCAGCGAACGTGGGACGAGCTGCGCGGCGCCACCAACGTGCGCCGCGCGCCGACGCCCAGCGCCACGATCCTTGCGCAGCTGATGCGCGACGAATCGTCGCCGTGGTGGGACGCGCGCGCCACGACGGTGCGCGAGACGCGCGATAGCGTGTTGGTCGCGAGCATCGGCGCCGCGTATCGCGAAGTTGTGCGGCGCCACGGTCCGCCGGGGCCGCGCTGGCGCTGGTCGAACATCCGCACGGCAACCATCAACCACATGCTGGGAATCCCCGGACTGGGCCGGTCGCGCCTCCCGATGCCGTCGGGCCGAGGCACGCTGAGTCCGTCGGACGGCAGCGGCACGCACGGCGCGAGCTGGCGCTTTGTCGTCGAGCTCAGCCCGGACATCCGCGCCTGGGGGACGTATCCGGGCGGGCAATCCGGCAATCCGGTGAGCGACCGCTATGCTGATCGCCTGCCGTCGTGGACCGCGGGCGTGCTCGACACGCTGCGCTTCCCGCGGAGCCCTGCCGAACTGCCGTCGCCGCGCTTCTCGCTCACCTTCGTACCGGAACGCTGACCCATGCGGTGGCTCTCGCATCTCCTCGGACTCATACTCGTCATTGCCATCGGCACCTGGGCAGCTGGCTGGTGGGCAGTGGCGGTTGTCGGCGCGGCGTACGGCGCGTGGGCGGTTGCCGAGCGCGGCCTTGTGCTCACGACGGCCCTCGCCGGTGCCGGCGCATGGGGCGCGCTGCTGCTCTACTCGGCCTCGCTCGGCCCCGTGGGGCGCCTCTCCGTGTTGTTCGGCACGGTCTTCCGGATGTCCGGCGTCTCCCTGATCGTGCTCACGCTGGCTTACGCCGCCTTTCTCGCGGCCACGTCGGCCGCGTGCGCGCGCGGCCTGCGGCGGCTGGTGACACCCACGCCGCCGGCAGGGGTATGAACCGCGGACGTCCCCCTGCACGTGGGGAGCGTCCCGGTGCATTTTTCGACGTCGGGGGCGGCAACGCTGCCGCCGGCCCCTCCCTCATGTCCCCATCGCCATGCGCGCCGTCCGTCCCGTCCTGATCGCCCTCGCCGCCGTCGCCCTCGCGGGCTGCAACAGCGGCAGCTCCGGCACCACCGCGCCGGTGGACACCAATGTCTACACGTCGGATCCGGCCACCACGGCGTATCACCCGTCGCTCAACGTGACGCTGGCGTCGATGACCAAGACGGCGAGCGGGCTCTACTACAAGGACGTCGTCAGCGGGACGGGCACGACGGCGGCGGCAGGCTTCACGGTGCGGGTCGAGTACAGCGGATGGCTCGTGAACGGCGTGCAGTTCGACGCCACCGAGAAGCGGACTCCACCGTACTTCGAGTTCCTGCTGAACGCCGGCCGCGTGATCAAGGGATGGGACGAGGGCGTGCAGGGCATGAAAGTCGGTGGGACGAGGCAGCTCGTCATTCCCCCCGCACTGGGATACGGCGAGGGCGGCTCGGGATCGATCCCGGCAAACGCGGTGCTCGTCTTCCAGATCAAGCTGCTGCAGGTACGCTGAGCCGCCGTTCCGGAACGTCCCGGCAGAACGCGAAGCGGGCGGCGCCTCGGCGCCGCCCGCTTGTCACTCCACGGATCCCTGCGCGCCCCACTTCTCGAGCGCCGCGCGCAGCACCGCGTCGTCGATCGGCTTGGCGATGTAGTCGTCCATACCGGCGGCGAGGCAGCGCTCCCTGTCGCCCGGCATGGCATTCGCGGTCATCGCGATGATCGGCGTGTGTGCCGCGTCGCCCTCCCGCCGGCGGATGGCGGCCGTCGCTGCGTAGCCGTCGAGGACCGGCATCTGGCAGTCCATGAAAATCAGATCGAACGCCTCCCCCTCTGATGTCTTCACCGCCGCCGCGCCGTCCGCGGCCACCTGCACCACACATCCCGCGCGCTCGAGCATCGCCTTGGCCACCATCTGGTTGACGGGATTGTCCTCGGCGAGCAGGATGGACATCCCACTGAAGGCCGCGCTCGCCTTCGCGTCCGCGGCGGAGCGAACCCTCGACTTCCGACGCGGGATCGGCTTGGGGTCGGTGATCTCTTCGGGGTTGCGATGTCGCTCGCGCGCGGCGCGCGCGGCGCGCATGGCCGCGAGCAGCGGTTTGCCCCGCGCCGGCTTGGTGACCATGTCCACGTACCCGACGGGCGCCGCCGCGCCGGCCGCAAATCCGTCGCTCGACCGCACGAGCAGCACCAGTGGCGTGATGGCAATGGCGCGCTCGCGGCGGATCGCCTGCACAAAGTCGTCGTTCTCCGCCGTGCGAATGCCGTACTCGACGAAGGCGACGTCGTACGGCTGCCCGCCCGCCGCACCCTGACGGAGCAGCTGGAGCCCGTGGTCGGCCATCGCCCGGGTATCCACCGTCGCCCCAAATCCCTCGATGCGCTGCGCGATGGCGCGCCGCGTGACATCGTGGGCGTCCACCACCAGCACTCGACGCCCCGCCAGGTCTGGCGCGGGCGACGCCTCATGGGCGTCGGGCGGCACGCTCAGTCGCAGCGTCACCCAGAACGAGGATCCACGCCCCTCCACGGAGCGGAAGCCGGCCGCGCCGCCCATCATCTCGGCCAGCCGACGGGTGATGGCCAGCCCGAGTCCCGTGCCGCCGAAGCGGCGTGACATCGAGGCATCGGCCTGCGAGAAGTCCTCAAAAATGCGCGACTGCACCGCCTCGGGCACGCCGATGCCTGTGTCGTGCACCGAGAGCCGCGCCATCGCGTCGGATCCGCGCCGCTCGATCACCTCGATTTCCAGCACGATGTGGCCAAACGTTGTGAACTTTACGGCGTTGGACAGGAGGTTGAGCGCCATCTGACGGATGCGTCCGCCGTCGCCCACCAGCCGCGTCGGCACCCCGCGGCCGACATGCAGCGCCAGCGCCAGCCGCTTTTCATCGGCGGCGGGCGCCATGATGTCGCAGGCCTCTTCCAACGTGCCGACCAGATCGAACGGCAGTGGCTCGAGGGTCAGCTTGCCCGCCTCGACCTTCGAGAAATCGAGAATGTCATTGATGATCGTGAGCAGCGAGTCGGACGACGTCTTGATGGCGTGCGCGTACTGCCGCTGCTGCTCGTCCAGCTCGCTTTCGAGCAGCAGCCCCGTCATGCCGATGATGCCGTTCATCGGCGTGCGCACCTCGTGCGACACCGTGGCGAGGAACTGGCTCTTGGCGCGCGCGGCGTTCTCGGCGGTCTCCTTGGCGACCACCAGCGCCTGCTCGCTCTGCCGGCGTTCGGTCAGGTCGCGAACCTCAAGCAGCGTGATCGCCTCTCCCTCGAGTTCGACCGGGGTGTAGGTCATCTCCGCGGCGAACAGCTCGCCATTGAGCCGGCGGCACTGCAGTTCCACCACATGCGCGCCGTGGGCCCGGTCACGCGCGAGGTGCCCCTCGGCCACCGTCGCCGAAACGTCGCCATCGGGTTGGTGCTCGGGGAGGAGCGCGGGCAGGTCAAGCGCCGAGAGCGCGCCCTTGTCGGTCGCGGCGAACAGCCGCACGGCGGCCTCGTTGCAGTCGGTGACCGACGCGCCGCGCAGCAGGAAGTGCGCCGACGTGGCGTGGTCGAAAATCGCCTGGAAGCGCTGTTCCGCGGCGACACGCTCGCCGATGTCGCGCACGACGGCCATGTACGAGAGTTCACCGCCGACCGTGACCGCGCTCAACGACATGTCGAGGACCATCTCTCGACCGTCCCGGCGGCGCCCCGTCACGATTTCGGTTACCCCACGGCTGCTCTCGCGCGCCCGCGCAAAGTACGCGCCGAGCACCTCAGGCGACCGCGAGCGATAGGGTTCGCCGGTCAACTCGCGCACCTGCTGGCCCAGCAGCTCGCGCTCGGCGTAGCCGAAGAGACGCTCGGCCGCCGGGTTGCAGCCGGTGATGCGACCCAGCTCGTCTGAGGCGATGATGGCGTCGATGGTGGAGTTGAGCAGGGCGCGGGCGCGTGCCTCGCGGGAGAGCGCGTCGCGCGCCGAGGAGGTCCCCTCCTCTGACAATCGACGCAGTTCGCCGGCCTGCCGGCGCCGCTGGCGCCAGATCAGCGCCGCGCTCAGCACGAAGACCAAGGCCACGACGACGTCGGCGACGGCGTCCATCCGCTTCGCGAGCATGGCGAAGCGGGCGACTCTGGCGAGCAGCATCTCGCTGACGCCGCGTGCCTCGAGCAACGCCGCGTCCAGCGCGGCGTCGTAGCGGCGCGCGAGCGACGGTTCGGCTGGCCGGCCCGAACGCGCGGCCGCGGCGCACGCGATGGCCAGCTCGCGCAACGCGGACACTCGCGCCCGAAGGCTGGAGAGCCGGTCGGCCGCCAGCGGATCGGCGCCCAGCGGCGACGACAGCGCGGAGGCGGAGCTGGTCGCGTCCTACAACTGGTCGATCAACCGCAGCGCGTGCGCGTAGCGCGCGTCCACATCGATGGCCGGATTCACGTTCGTCGCGCCGGCGACGAACTCCTTGACGGCGATGTGCGCCCCTTTGAGATCGAGCCGCACGTCCTGCCCAAGGGCGACGACCGTCGCCGCCTGATCGGCACGCTCGCGCTGCACACGATGCAGCGTCGAGAGCGAAAGGAAGGCGACGACACCGAGCGCGAGCAGCCCGAAGGCCAGTCCGTCGAGTCGGGAGCGTTCGCCGCGAGGGATAGGGGGCGGGTTCATGGATGGTGGAAGATAGGCGCCGCTGGGCTTAGAAGCGACGCCGCACGGTCACCATCAGGTGGCGCGTCGCGAACGGAAAGACGTAGTTCGTCCCCTCGCTCGCGTAGCCGCCGCCGAACGCCAGGCGGTCCAGCACGTTGTGCAGCCGCACGGACAGGCTTGCCGCGCCGCGGACCCACGACAGCCCGCCGTCCAAGAGCACGTAAGCCGACAGTGTCGCGCGTCGGTCGCCGGTGTTCGTCAGCGGCGACGCCGAGACCTGGCGCGCCTCGCTCTCCAGGGAAATGCCGCGGCCCATCTGCCAGACGACACCTTGCGTCGCCACAACCCGCGGCGTGAGCCGGGAGCGCACGTTGCGATAGGCCTCGCCGGTGCCGGCGTTGACGAATCGCTTGATGCGCGCCTCGGTCAGGGCAACTGCCGCGTCGATCGCCAACGCCGGCGTCGCCTGCCACCGCACCTCGGCCTCAACGCCGCGCCGATGCGAGCCGCCGACGTTTACCCGCAGGGGCGACCCCGTGAGGCTGAGCGCGCCTACCGCGGCGATTTCCTCGCGAAACTCCATGGCGAACAGGTTGGCTGAGGCCCGCAGAGTCGCGGTCGTCCAAGTCGCCCCCGCTTCGTAGTCCACGACATGCTCGGGGCGCACCCGGTCGAGCGGCAGGATGGACGGCGCATTGCTGGCGTCGAGATGGTCCGAGCCGGCGAACATGTCGTCCCGCGTCGGTTCGCGCCGCACCGATCCGACCGAGACGAACAGCGAAAGGCGCGCCGCCTGCCGCCAGGACAGGCCGACTCTCGGATTCAGGAACACCCAGTCCACCGACGGCTCCGCCGAGGCCGGCGCGCCCGCCGACAGGGCGACCACGGGTTCGTAGCGAAACGCGGCTCGACGAAGTTGCAAGTCGCCAAACCACGTCGCGCGGCCGCGCGTCCACTGCACCTTCCCGAAGGCCGACTGCTCGTTCTTGTGACCGGTGTTGTCGTACACTCGGTCGCCAAGTTCCGGCCAGATCGTGAGGAAGTGGTCCCGATGGTAGCGCATCACGTGCGCGCCGGCGTCCACCGCCACCGCGCCACGACGATACGAGTACGTGCTCAGCGCGCCGTGCCACGTGTACGACAGGTTGAACCGCCAGAGGTCGGGATCCACGCGGACGTCGAACCACCCCCCCGCCCCCTGGCGATACACGGTCGTGGTCCAGACCGCGTGCGCGCCCACGGCGCGGACGTGCTGCAGATTCCAGAAGACCTGCGCAAACCGGTCGCGCTCGTTCGGGGACATCGGATTCGCGCGGGGATCGGCGCGCACCGTCGCCTCGTCGGCGGCGTAGTACGACGAGCGCAGCTTGGACAGCCCGGCAAACGCGGTGAACTTCACCACATCGCGATCGCCGTACCACGCCGCGGAGAGAAAGCCCGACGAGGCGTTGTTCCCCGAGTTCCGCCGGAATCCGTCGGTCTCGTGCGCGGAGGCTCGCGCCGCCATCGCCCAGCGGCCACCGGTCAGCCCCGAACGCCATTGCAGCGCCGCGCGACGCGTGTCGAACGCGCCCGCGGTGAGCTGCAGCTCCCCGCCACGCGGCGCGGCCGCAAGGTCGAGTGACTGGAAGTTGACGGAGCCCGCGTACGAGGCCGCGCCGAATGCGCTCGTGCCGGTCCCGCGCTGCACCTGCACCGACTGCACACTGTTCGCGAAGTCGGGCACGTTGGAGAAATAGAACGCCTGATCCTCGGGATCGTTGAGCGGAATCCCGTCGAAGGAGAGGCTGATGCGGTTCTGGTCAAGCCCGCGCAAGCGCAGGTAGCTGTACCCGGTGAACGAGCCGCTCTCGGAATACGCCGTGATCCCCGGCACGCGGGTCAACAGGAGCGGCGCGTCCTGCCCCGCGTACCCGCGCTGCAGCTCCTCTCGCGTGATCGTGCGCTCGGTCACCGGGGCCGCGCCGCCCGCGCGCACGGCGCGCACGGTCACCCGTTCCAGCGTGTCGGTGCGCGCGGCGCGCGCCGAGTCGGGCGTTTGCGGGGCCTGCACGGCCAGCGACGCCGCGACGAGAAGGATGAGAGATGGCATGGCCGGTTCGCGTTGCACGGTTGCGATCCGGAAGTGGGCCCGTCCAGGCGACGCCCAATACAAAGCGCCACCCGGCCGAGTGGGTGGCGCAACGGGGACCGCCGCGACACGCCGCACTCCCTACGCCGGTGTGATCCGGATCAGGTTCCAAGGGACTTTCTCAGAGGCGCAGCCGCGCGCCTCACCCCTGGCGGCTATCTGTGAATGGTAATGCCGCGCGAAGGATGACTCAACGGGCCGACGACCTGCCGGTGCGAGGCGCGCGGGACGGCGGTCCTTCGGCGCAGGCCACTTCGGCGCCTCCGGCTTGCCTCCCCGCGTTCATGGGGCCACCTTCACCGACTGACGATGCCTCTCATTCGCGACCTCCTCAATTCTCGCGCCGCCGCGCGCGCCTTCGTCTGGGTCACGCTCTCTCTCACCGTGATCGTTGGCGCCGTGTCGCTTGCTCTGCTCGAGGCGCGCATCCGCGAGGCCGACGAGGCGCTGCTCACTTCACGCCGCGATGAACGGCGCGCCGAGATCCACCGCTGGCATCGCGACCTCGTGCGGGCGAGCGTCGCCCTCGCCAGCGCCCCCGACGTGCTCCCCGCCCTGCGAGGCCAGCTTGAGGGGCGCGGAGACGCGGCCGCCATTCGCGCCGCCGAGCGCGCGCTGGCCACCGCGCTCAAGACGCAGGGGTGGCTCAACTGGACGCTGGTGGACTCGACGGGCCGCGTCGCGCTGGCCATCGGGCTTTCGCGCGAGGAGGCGGCCGCGCGCTGGCGCGACACGCCGCGCCTGCATCGCGCCGTCGCCAGCAACACGGTGGTCAGCGCGCCGTCTCCGCTGCCGCGCGACGCCGAGGTCTCGGGCGAACGACTGCTAGCCGGCGAACCGTTCGTCACCATCGCGACGCCGGTGCAGGACGCCCGAGGCCGTCACCTGGGAGCCGTGACCTTCGACGCGCCGATGGCCGTGCGCATCGACGTGAGCCAGACGTGGCGCACCGGCGATGTCTATCTGGTCCGACGGGACGGGCTCTTCGCCAGCGTGCCGCGCTTCGGCTCGTCGCTCATGCGATCCGGCGTGCAGGCGCCGGGGTCCGGCTCGCCGGCCTTCCAGGAGCCCGTGCGAGACCCTGGCTCGCCACTTGAGGGACGCACGGTGACGCCGGCGACGGCCGCGCAATGGCCGCTCACGCGCGCCGCCTCGCTCGTGACGCAGGGCTCGACCGATGTGGATATGCGCGGCTACCGCAACTACCGCGGTGCAACCGTCGTCGGTTCGTGGACGTTCATCCCGGAGATCGACGCCGGGCTGGTCTTCGAACTCGAGGTCGCCGAGGCCTTCGCGCAGGCGCGCATTCTGCGGTGGCTCTACGGCACGCTGTGCGGCGTCCTGTTGCTCAACGGTCTCGTCGCTGTCGCCAACCGCCGACGGGCGCAGCGCCAGCGCACCCTGCGCAAGGCCGCCGAGGCGTCGCTCCGCGCGGCCAAGGACCAGGCAGAAGCCGCGTCGCGCGCAAAGAGCGAGTTTCTGGCGACGATGAGCCACGAGATCCGCACGCCAATGAACGGCGTGATCGGGATGAACGCGCTTCTCGCCGAGACCACGCTCACCGCCGAGCAGCGATCGTACCTTGAGACCGCGCAGCGCTCGGCGGACCACCTGCTGAGCGTCATCAACGACATCCTCGACTTCTCCAAGATCGAGGCGGGCAAGCTGGGGCTCGACCCCATCCCATTCGACCTGCACATCGCCGTGGCTGAGGTCGCCGATCTCATCGCGCCACGGGCGCGGGAGAAGGGGACGGAGATCGTGGTGCGCATCGCGCCCGAAACGCCGCGCCGGCTGATCGGCGACAGCGGACGCCTGCGCCAAGTCCTCCTCAACCTCGCCGGCAACGCGGTGAAGTTCACCGAGCACGGCCACGTCCTGATCGAGGTCGAGGGGCAGCCGGCCGCCGACGGGCACGCCGCGATCACCCTCAGCGTGCACGACACGGGCATCGGGATCGCCCCGGATCGCGTGGCGCGGCTCTTCTCGCCATTCGAGCAGGGCGACCAGTCCACCACCCGTCGCTTCGGCGGCACCGGCCTCGGCCTGTCCATCAGCAAGCGCCTCGTGGACCTGATGCACGGCGAACTCGCGGTGGAAAGCACGCTCGGCGTCGGCTCCGTCTTCCGCGCCCACGTGACGCTGCCGCTTGATCCCAACGCCGTGCCGCTGCCGCCGCCGGCTCACGAGTTGCGGGGCGTGCGCGCGCTGATCATCGACGACAACGACGTCGGCCTGCGCGTGCTGCGCGAGCGGCTGACCTCGTGGGGCATGCGCGTGGGAAGCGCGATGGACGGCAACGCCGCGCTCGAGGAGATCCGCCGCGCGCATGGCGAGGGCGACCCGTACTTGGTTGCCGTCGTGGACTACATGATGCCCGGCGCGGACGGTGAGGGCGTGGGGCGCGTCGTGCGCGCGGACCGCGCGCACGATGGCCTCGGACTTATCATCGCCACCTCGGCGTCCATTCGCGGCGACGCGATGAAGTTCCGCGCGGCCGGCTTTGACGGATACCTCCCCAAGCCACTGCGTGCCGACACCTTGCAGCAGATGATCGAGGCTGTGCTCGCCCGTCGCGCGGGCGGCCCGCCCCCGGCCAACGCACCGCTTCTTACGCAGCACCTGCTCGCCGAGCAGGTCGCGTCGGCGCGCGATGCCGCCCGGCAGAGCTCACTCCCGATGCCGCGCGCCAAGGCGCGGGCACGCCTGCGCGTGCTCCTCGTCGAGGACGACAAGGTCAACCAGATCATCTCGCGCAAGATGCTCGAGTCGCTCAACTGCGAGGTCGAGTTGGCGACTGACGGTCTGCAGGCGGTGGACAAGGCGTTGCTGCGCGAGTACGACGTCGTGCTGATGGACTGCCACCTGCCCCACCTTGACGGCTACGAGGCGACACGGCGCGTGCGCGCGGCGGAGCGCCGCGGGCGCCACGTGCAGATCATTGCGCTGACGGCGAGCGCGCTTGCCGAGGAGCGCGATCGCGCGCTGACTGCGGGGATGGACGACTTCGTGAGCAAGCCCACTAAGCTCGACGACGTGCGCGCGGCGCTCGACCGGGCCATCGATCGCGGCGTCGCCTCCGCCCAGCCCCACCTGAAGGTCGACGGCTAACAAAGCGCGCGCGGCCGTGTACTATTCTCCGTCGCGCGCCTGTGGCGCGCCCGTGACCCTTTCTTTCAGGAGTTTCGCTGCATGACGCGGTCCCGCCTGTTCCTGCTCGCCGGCAGCCTCGCTGGCAGCGCGCTCGTCGCCCTCACCGTCACCGCCCCGGCCACCGCAAACGTGCGGACGCAGGACGCCAGGCCATTCGTGCAGGCCGCGAGCCCGGAGGCGGCCGGCGAGTACCTGATGACCGTCGCGTCGTGCCACGACTGCCACACCACGGGGTGGGTGGACAAGAAGGGGAACGTGCCCAAGGAAGACCAGCTGACGGGAAACCCCGTGGGGTACTACGGACCGTGGGGAACGACGTACGGCAAGAATCTACGGCAGGTGGCGGACCGCCACTCCGAGGATGAGTGGGTGGACATCATGCGCACCGCCGACCACGGGCAGGGAAACCTCCCGATGCCGTGGCACGACGCGTCGAAGTTCAGCGATCAGGACCTGCGCGCGCTGTACAAGTACGCCAAGTCGCTGGGGCCGAAGCCGGTGCGCCTGCCGCGCGCGACCAAGCCGGGAGTGAAGCCGACGACCGGCTTCTACATCGACCTCACCGTGAAGGACTCGACGGGCAAGTAGCGTCGCGCCGGGCGTCGCGCGAACCGCTCGCGCCGACGCGCCGTGCGCGCCCGCGCCGCTTCACGCCGCGCCGAGGGGCTGTTCCCGCCCCTCGGCGCGTGCCTTGATCGAGTTGACCATTCCGGGAAAGACGAATCGGTGGAACGGCAGCACCGCGTACCAGTAGAGCGCGCCAAGCAGACCGTGCGGCTCGAAGAATGCTGTCTGTTCGACGCGGCTCCCCTGCGGGTCCGGCTGGACCTCGAACTGCAGCCACGCGCTTCCGGGGAGCCTCATCTCGGCGCGCAGACGCAGCAGCGTCGGCGGTTCAAGCGCCTCGACGCGCCAGAAATCCACGGGATCGCCGACGCGCAGTTCGCGCGGATGCCGGCGCCCGCGGCGCATCCCGACGCCGCCGGTGAGGCGGTCCATCAAGCCGCGCAACTGCCAGAGCCAGTTGCCCGCCGGCCATCCCGCGTCGCCGCCCAGCCGGCAGATCTCTTCGAAGAGGCGCTCCGGCGGCGCGGCCACCACGCGGCGCTTGCGGTCGAGCATCATTCCTTCGTGCGCGCTGAGGAAGTCGGCGTCGCCCTGTCCGGGCGAGTAGGACGACAGGCTCGACGCCCACGTCGTGGGGACGCGGCCCTCCTGCATACGCGCCAGCGCGAGCCGCACGGCGTCGTCGTAGCCGGTGGGGCGCACCGCGAAGGTCGTGCGCGCCGCGTCGCTGCGCACCACCACCTGCGTGTTCAGGCTCTCCACCAGCGGGCGCGCGATGCTGAACGGAATAGGCGTCACCAAGTCGACCCAGTGGCCAGCAAGCTTGGGGAGCGGCACCGGGAACGGCACGATGAGGCGGCGCAGCCCACGAATGCGTGCGTACCGGCGCATCATCTCGAGGTAGGTGAGGACGTCGGTGCCGCCTATCTCGTAGACACCCTGCGCCGTGGGATGATCAAGCGCCGCTACGAGGTATTCGAGCACCGATCGGATACCGATCGGCTGGCAGCGGGTGTTGATCGCCGTGGGGGCGATCATCACCGGGAGGCGATCCACGAGGTGACGGATCATCTCGAAGCTCGCGCTCCCCGACCCGACGATCACGGCTGCGCGGAACTCGACGACGGGGACCCCGGTGGAGGCTAGGCACCGCCCCACCTCCTGGCGCGACGCCAGGTGCGCTTCGCGCGCCTCTTCCTGATCCCCCAGGCCGCCGAGGTAGACGATGCGCTGGACGCCCGCGCGCGCGGCGGCCTCGGCGAAATGCAGCGCCATTTGGCGGTCGCGTTCGCGATAGGCGGAGCCCACCGCCATCGAATGCACCAGGTAGTACGCGACCTCGATGCCATCGAGCGCGTTCCAGAAGACCGCCGGCTCTTCCAGGTCGGCGTGCACGATCTCAACGCCGGACCAATGGTGGGCCGCGAGGCGTTCAGGGCTGCGCGCCACGCAGCGCACGAGGTGGCCGCGTTCGAGGAGGTACGGCACCAGCCGGCCGCCGATATAGCCGGTGGCACCGGTGACCAGCACGCGACACGGTCGCGCCGGGCGGGGGGCGGTGGCAGACAAGATCCTGAAACGTGCGACCCCGCCAGCGGGTTCCGCCAGCGGGGTCGGACTTCGGAGTAGCTGGGGAGGGGATCGAACCCTCGACCTCACGATTATGAGTCGTGCGCTCTCACCAGCTGAGCTACCCAGCCGCAAGCCTATTAATATACCGGGAGCGTGCGCCGACTCAAACCCCTCGACGACGCGCCGCCACGGCGGTTCGCTGCCGCCGTCCCCACTTTCGCAACGGTCTCCCCGCGCCAATCGTCATTGATTGATGCCCCAAGACGATCTCTTCAAGCGTCCGTACCCGGACGAGAACTACGTGCCGCCCAACGAGGCCGACCTGCGCAAGCAGGCGCTGCAACGGGCGTACGAGATCGCGCAGTCGATCACGACTGACCAGGCGCGCGAGGCCATGGCCAAGCAGGCCAAGCCGCCGGTGGACCGCGGCCCGCTGCTGCGTGCAGTCAACGCGGGCCTGACCGTCGCGATCGCCGGGTGGATGCTCTTCGCACCGCCGCCCTGGCTGCCCCGCCTGCAAACTCCAGCGCGCCCGGCGGAGCAGCGCGTCGTCGCCCTGCGCCTGACCCTCGCGCTCGACGCCGCCCGGATCATCGCGTTTCGCGACGCCGTGGGGCGTCTCCCCGAAACGCTGGCCGAGGCCGGTGGGGACGTGCGCAACGGGGTGCGCTACGTGGTGGTCGACGCCGACCGATTCACGCTCGCCGCGTCAGACGGCGCGGCGTCCGTCACGTACGATTCCATCGAATCGCTCAACGCGCTGCTGAGCGGCGGCGGGCCATCGCGATGACCGGACCGGGACCGGGCTCCGAGCCGCGCACGGGTGAGCGCTCGCGCGAACCGCGAAGCGGGGCGCGCCCATCGGAGCCTCGCCCCGACGGACGCCGGCGTGCGCGCGTCACCGAGGCCCGCGCGCCAGAACGCGCGGACGTGCCGTGGTCCACGGCGAACGCCGGTCTCATTCGTTGGGCGACGTGGATCGCGCTGGCCGTGATCGCCATTCGGCTGATCGCCCCGCGGCCCGACGGCTGGCGCCGCTGGGGCGATGCCGCCGCCGCCCTGAACGACGCCGAGCAGGCGCGGACCGCCGCCCTGCTGTACTACCAGGCCGCGCAGCGGCAATGGCCGCCTCCGGGTCGGGCCGGCGTCGTGCCGCCCGGGATGCTGGCCTTCCTCCCCGGCGACGTGTCGTTCGCCCGCGCGCGCTATCGGCTGGCGTGGGAGTACGCGGCCGACACCGTCACCGGCGCTCGCGTCATCGGCATCAGCGTGACGGGAGACGACCCGAAGCTCGCCGAGGCCATGGCCCAGCGCGCCCCCGAAGGCATGCCGTTCATCGTGAGCGGGCGTCGCTTCGTGGTGCTGATCGCATCGGCGAGCGGGCGGTAACGGCGCCGACCCGATGCCCTCGCGGCGCCGTCATGGCGCGCTGCACCGAAACGCAAAACGGCCGGTCCAGTGGACCGGCCGTTTGCCTGAGTGGCGGGGGCGGGATTTGAACCCGCGACCTTCGGGTTATGAGCCCGACGAGCTACCAGGCTGCTCCACCCCGCGTCAATACACGAATAGTAAGGGGGGCAGTGCGCCGAGGCAAGAGAATTCCGGCGAAATCCACCGTCTACCGTCTGCCGTCCACCGTCACTTTCGACCGCGCGAATCCTCGGCAAACCGGTACAGCATCTCCTTCTCTCCCCGCACCATCCCGAACTGCTCGCGGGCCAGCCGTTCCTGCACCACGGGGTCGGTTTCGATGGCCTTCTTCCAGGCATTGAGGCTGTCGACGACGCGCTGCAGCGAATCCACCTCCACCCGCAGCGTGGCCATCCGGCGCCCTTGGCGCAGCAGGTCGGTGGTGCCGTACTCCCCGCCCTGCACGGCAAAGTAGGCCACGCCGAGGGCCAGCGCGGCGAGCGCCGCGAGGGCGAGGGGCGACTTGGCGGGGGCGGGTCTCTTGGGCGGCATAGGGTATACAGATGACGATTTAGCTTGGCGAGCTGAAACACGGCGACCACAAAGAGCGAAGGGCGCGAAGGGACACGAAGACGACCGCAACTGGGGGAACGACAGCGCGCCACGCGGGAGTCCGCGTGGCGCGCGGTTGTTACCATTGGCCTTCCTTCGTGCCCCTTCGCGCCCTTCGTACTTCGTGGTATCAGTTCGCCGTCTACTTCTTCAGCCCGTAGATCGCGCCGCCGGGATACAGCGCGGTCTCGCCCAGCTCGCCCTCGATGCGCAGCAGCTGGTTGTACTTCGCCACGCGGTCGGTGCGGCTCGCCGAGCCGGTCTTGATCTGCCCGGCGTTGGTGGCCACGGCGAGGTCGGCGAGGAAGGTGTCCTCGGTCTCGCCCGACCGGTGCGAGATGATGCTCTGGTAGCCGTTGCGGCGCGCGAGCTCGATGGTCTCGAGCGTCTCGGTCACCGTGCCGATCTGGTTGAGCTTGATGAGGATCGCGTTGCCGACGTCCTCCTCGATGCCGCGATTGAGGTAAACGGGGTTCGTTACGAACAAATCGTCGCCGACAAGCTGCACGCGGTCGCCGAGCGCGTCGGTGAGATGCGACCAGCCGTCCCAGTCCCCCTCCGCGAGCCCGTCCTCGATGGAGACGATGGGATACTTGGCGAGCCACTTGGCGAACATCTCAACCATCTGCTCGGCCGTCTTGGTCCCGGCGCCGGACTTCTTGAACGTGTACTTCCCGCCGCCCGCCCACAGTTCGCTCGACGCGCAGTCGAGCGCGAGGCAGATCTGCTTGCCGGGGACGTAGCCGGCCGCCTCGATCGCCTCGAGAATGACGAGGATCGCCTCTTCGTCATTCCTAAGATCCGGCGCGAAGCCGCCCTCGTCGCCCACGCCGGTGCTGAGCTTGCGCTTCACCAGCACCTTCTTGAGCGCGTGGAACACCTCGGCGCCCATCCGCAGGGCCTCGGTGAAGTTCGGCGCGCCGACCGGGACGATCATGTACTCCTGAAAGTCCACGGTGTTCGTGGAGTGCGCCCCGCCGTTGAGGATGTTCATCATCGGCACGGGAAGCGTGCGCGAGAGCGGGCCGCCGAGGTAGCGATACAGCGGCAGGCCCAGCGCATCGGCCGCGGCGCGCGCCGTGGCCATCGAGACGCCGAGCACGGCGTTCGCGCCGAGCTTGCTCTTGGTGGGCGTGCCATCGAGCGCGATCATCGCGCGGTCAATGGCCATCTGCTCCGTGCAGATCATCCCCTGCAGTTCGGGGGCGATGAGCTTCTCGACGTTCTGCACCGCCTTCTTGACGCCCTTGCCGAGGTAACGCTTGGCGTCACCGTCGCGCAGTTCGAGTGCTTCGTTCTCGCCGGTGGAGGCACCGCTGGGGACGGCGGCGCGGCCGAGCGTGCCGTCTTCGAGCGTGACGTCCACTTCGACGGTGGGATTGCCGCGCGAGTCGAGGATTTCGCGGGCGTGGATGGCGATAATCGGATACATGGGAGGAGACTTAGGATTTGGATGGCGGATTGCGATCGATGACCACGACCGCGGAGTTCGATTGGTGCAGCTGCCGCACGCGTTGAACTTAAGCGTTTGTCGCCGTCGTCGCCTTCTCCGGCAACGCGGCAATCCCGTACTCGCGCGTCAGGCACTCGCCTATACGGCGCTTCGCCTCCTCGGCGAGCGCGTCGCGATCGTGGTAGGTCGCTCCCGCGGTATCGATGGGCGGCAGGAAGTGCAGTGACACCACGCCCGGTCGAATGAGCGGCGATCCCTTCGGTTGGACCTCGATGGTCCCGTGGATCGCGACGGGCACGATGGGCGCCTGCGTCTCGATGGCGAGCACGAATGCCCCCTTCTTGAAAGCACGCAGGGTGTAGTCTCGCCCGCGCGTCCCTTCGGGAAAGAGGATCACGCTTGCGCCCGCTTCGATGGCGGCGCCCGCCTGATGGATAGAGGCGCGGGCGCGCGACTGGTTCTGCCGCTCGATGGGGATCATTCCGGCGACGCGCATTGCCCGGCCGAAGAGCGGGATGCGGAACAACTCGGCCTTGGCGACGAACTTGAACCAGCGCAGGTGCGCGGCCATGGCGAAGACGTCGAACCAACTGACGTGGTTGCCGACGAAGATGTGCCGCGCGCCGCGCCGGTGCTCGTCGCCGTGCACCACCACGCGCACGCCAGCCGCCCAGAGCAGGACGCGCGACCAGTTGCGCGGCGACCAGTCGAAGACGGAGCCGGGCGTGTTGCGCAGGCCGAGCAATCCGCCAAGGACGACCAGTCCGGCGAAGACAGGCGTCGCCAGTAAGAGCGCGAGCGCCACGAGCGACGTGCGGAAGAGCGCGGCGATCACGGTGACGGGAAGTGATCGTGCCCGCGCGGGACCGCAACGCGCGCGCCGTGGCGCAGCGCCTCCACCAGCGGCTCGCCTGGGAGCGGCGGGACCACCGCGCCGATGCAGGTGATCGGCAGGCCGCACGCCGCCTCGAATGCCTTGGCGTCGAGCGACGCAGGGCCCGTCACGAGCAGCTCGTACTCCTCGCCGCTCTGCGCCGCGTCCTCAGCGGTGGCGCCGGCCAACGCGGGAAGCCGGTCGAGATTCACGACGAGCTGCACGCCGCCCGCCGCGGCGAGGTGCCCCGCGTCGGAGAGCAGGCCGTCGCTGAGGTCGAGCCCCGCCGTTGCACCGTGCGCGAGGAGCCAGCGCGCCGCGTCAAAGCGCGCCGTGGGGCGTGCGAATCGCGCGCGTGCCGTCGCGTCCGGAGTCTCGCCGCGCTCCCAGGCGCGCAGGGCAAGCAGCGGCCCGCCGAGCGCCCCGGTGACCCAGATCGCGTCGCCGGGTCGGGCGCCCTCGCGCGAAAGCGGCGTCGCCACGTGGCCGACGACGGTCAGCGACAGCGACAAGTCAGCGCCGCGCGACAGATCGCCGCCGATGATGCGCGCGCCCACCGCTTTCGTCGCCTCGCCGATACCATCGCAGAGCGCGAGGAACTCGTCCTTCCAACCGGTGGGAAGCGTGAGGGCGATGGCGACGCCCATCGGAGTGGCGGCCATCGCCGCCAGATCAGAGAGCGCGGCCATCGTGGCGCGATAGCCGATCTCCTCAGGCGAGAGCCACGTCCGCCGGAAGTGGACGCCCTCGACGGCCGTGTCCACGCTCAGCACGAGGCGCTCCCCCGCGGGGACGTCGAGCACCGCACAGTCGTCGCCGATCCCCGAGGCCAGCGCCCCCCAACGCTTGAGCGCCGCCGAGATGATGGCGAACTCGCCGCCGTAGCCGAGCGGGAGGTGCTTAAGGTGAGTCAAGAGGGACGAGGAGGAGGTAGAGGAAGCTCAGGGCAACTGTCCGTCGCTGGCGCGGCGGACGCGGACCACGCCGCCGAGGGTGCCTATCCAGGCGAATGGTCCGTCGAGCAGCACGCTGGTGACGGCATCCGGAAGATCGCTCCCGGCGCGCAGGATGCGCGACCCCCCGGTGGCGCGATCCACGGCGAGCACACCGAACGGCCCGCCGGCCCAGATGGTCCGTGCGTCGGCGGCAATGGTGACGATCTCACCGACCGCGCGCCACGGGACAGCCGGCCACGGCTCCGTCCACGCGCCGTCGCGCCGCGAGAAGGCGAGCACGGCGTCGGCAAGCGCCACAAAGACGAGCGAGTCGGCCGCGGCCAGCGCGCGCGCCGACTGGCGCAGGCGCGGCTGCGCAGCGGCCGCGGCGGGGATCACGGCGCGATCGCCACCGGGCGGCAGCAGCAACACCCCGGCGTCGCTCGCCATCCACAGCGTGTCGCCGGTCGCGAGCAGTCCGCGCATGTGCGCCCGTGGCGCCTCGATAAGCAACGCGCGCCCGCCGCGTCCTTCGGCGGAATCGGTGGGGAGAAAGGCCAGCCCTTCGGCGGTGCCCACCCAAACGCCTTCGCCGCGCGCGAGCACGCTGAGCACCACGTCGCCGGGGAGGCCAGCCATCGGCGTGAAGGCACGCGCGCCTGTGCCCGCGGATGCGACGCGGTAGAGTCCGCGCGTCGTTCCCATCCAGAGCGTGCCGCCGCGCGCGTCGAGCGCCGTGGCCCGCGCGCCGCCGAATCCGCGGCGCATCGCGTCATCGAGCCAGCGGAACTGCTGTAGATCCTGCGTGGCGAACGTCACGGCGAGGCGGGGCTCGAGCGCGCGCGAGGCCGGGGCGATCCACACCCCATCGGCGGCGCGCGCCAGCGCGCCCGCGCCTGACACCGCGAGACCATACGGGCGCGGCGTGGCGCGGTTGAAGAGCGGGTCCACCTGGAACAGCCCGCCCCCCTCGGTGCCAAGCCAGACCTCGGTGCGATCCGGCGAGCGCGCGCCAGCAATCACCGGGTAGGCGGCAAGCGACGCGTCGTCGCGCGTGAGCAGGGCGCTGAACGCCTGCACCGAAGGAAACTCGCGATACACCTGGTCGAGGGACCCCGCGCGGAGGCGTGAGGGCGCGGGGCCTGCGGGCGCACGCCCCAGATAGCCCGTGAGCGGGGAAAGCGTCCACGCGCCGGTCTGCGTGAGGAGCCACGCGCTTTCGTCGTCGGGATCCACCGCAACGCGGCGCACCATCGACGGATCGAAGCCCGCCTCGCGCGTGAACGGCGGCAGCCACGTGTTGCGATCACGATCCAGCACGAGCACGGCGTCGTTCGTCACGGCGTACACCCAGCGGCGCGAAACGCCGATCGCGCGAATCACCGTGCCGCGCGTGAGGACCACACGGTCTTCGCGGAGTATTGCGCCGGACAGGGCGCGGCGCGGCGCGATGGCGCCGCCCTGCCCCGCCGGCGGTGGACCGCAGGCGGCGAGCGACGCACCCAGCACCGCGCTCAGCACGGCCCGCCTTGCGGGCGCGCACGAGCGCCACGACGTGCGCCTCCGCGCCGCGGGCGCCAGCACGTTCACCGTTCGCCGACGAACGGAAGTTCGGCGAGCACGTGCGACGGACGCGCCAGTTGCTCGCACTTCCACGCGTCGCGCAGGGCGGCAAGCACGTCGTCGAGCGTGACGCCGCGCACCTCGCCGCCCGGAGCCGCGAGTTCGGCGGCGCGCCCGTGCACCCACGCCGCGGCCGCGCCAGCCTCAACCGGGTGGTCGCACTGCGCCATCAGTGTGACAGCGATGCCGGCGAGCATGTCGCCGCTTCCTCCCTGCCCCAGCACCGGCGTGCCACTCGCCGAGACGATGCTGCGACCCGCCGGGTCGGCAACGATCGTGGGCACTCCCTTGAGCAGGACCGTCGCGCCAAGGCGCCGCGCGAGTTCACCGGCCACGTCGAAGCGCCGCGCGTTGACCTCGGCGACGGCGAGCCCCGAAAGCCGCGAGAACTCCGCGGGATGCGGCGTGATCAGCGCGCGACGCGCCCCGAGGAGCGCGGCGAGCGACTCGGCGTCTCCCTCAAATGCGTTGAGCGCATCGGCGTCGAGGACGACCGGGCGCGACGGCGCGCGCAGGATGCGCTCCACCAGTGAGCGCGCATCGGCACGCCCAAGGCCTGGACCAAGGAGCACGGCATCCCCCCACCCCGTGATCGCGGACGCCTCCGCGTCGGTCGTCGGCCACGCCGTCGCGAGTGCCTCGGGCAGCGAGCGCTGCACCAGATCGATGTTGGCCGGATCGACGACGAGCTTCACGAGGCCGACGCCACTGCGAAGGGCGGCACGCCCAGCGAGCAGCACCGCGCCGGCCATGCCTCGCGCACCCCCGACGATGACGACCTTGCCGCGCGCGCCCTTGTGCGCGTCCGCCGTGATACGCGGCACCGCGTCGCGCACGAAGGCCGCGTCGGCGAGCACCGGCGCGCCGTCGTCGAACTCCGCGTGCGCGCCGAGTCCGATGTCGACGACCACGATGTGGCCGCACCAGTCGCGGGCGAGCAGGTGGCCGCGTTTGACGGTGCCGAAGGTCACGGTGAGGTCGGCGCGCGGGGCGCCCTCACGGGCGCCCGTGGCGGCGTCGAGCCCGCTCGGGACGTCGAGCGCCACGACGAACGCGCCGCCACGGCGCGCCGCATCAATCTCGGCGCACGCCGCGGCC